>JBDLTZ010000076.1:0-8114 GCA_039805565.1 Chloroflexota bacterium
TGAGCGCTAGCCGGCGATCCCGCGCAGCAGCTCGGACCCGCCGGTGGCGGTGAGCTGGGCGAGGCCGCGGCCGCAGAGCGCGCCGACGACGTTGCCGGTGCCGCTGTAGCCGCCCGCAGCCCACACAGCCGGCCGCACCTGCGCCACCAGCGGCAGCACGCTCCCGAGGCGGTAGGCCACCCTGGCGGCCCAACGATGCGTGACCGGGGCGTGCACGCCGACCCGCTCACGCAGGACGCGCTCCATCGCGGCCTGCACCGGCTCGCTCGGCACGGCATCGGCGCCCCACTCCTGCTCAGCGAACAGGTCGCGGCAGCCCCCCAGGGCCACCGAGCCGTCGGGGAGCTGCTGCCAGTAGTCGTAGCCCCAGCGCGCGTACACCGGCCGCGGCAGACGCACCTCGCCCGTGGGGGCGGTGGCAAGCATCTGGAGGCGCGTCGTCCGCACCTGACCCGCCAGCTCGGGCAGCACCCGCTCGAGCCCGCCATCCACCGCTACAACGACGGCGCTCGCCCGCACCCGCCCGCCCGGCACAATCACGTCGGTGCCCTCGATCGCCAGCGCCGGGGTATGTTCGAACAGCAGCGCCCCGCCAGACACCGCCCGCCGCGCGAGCGCACGGCAGCGGCGCAGCGGCTGAAAGCTGCCATCGCTCGGGACCAGCAGGCCACGCCCCTCCGGGCCATCGTACGGCTCGGCGGGGAGGTCGTCGGCGCGCATGGCCGCTAGCTGCGCCTCGCAATCGGCCAGCTCCTCAGGCGAGTCGGCGACCCGCAGCGAGCCGACGAGCCGCACAGCGTCGGGCGTCTCCTCCGCCATGCGCGCGATCTCGGTCAGGGTGCGCCGGTAGATCAGCGCCGCGCGCTCGCGCCCCAACTCGGCCGCGGCCTCGTGGTAGAAGGCCGCCAGCCCGGCCAGCAGGAAGCCGCCGTTGCGCCCGGCCGCGCCCCCGCCGACCGAGCCCGCATCCACTGCAACCACGCGCCGCCCGAGGGCCAGCAGCTCGCCCACACATGCCAGCCCCGAGCCGCCGAGCCCCACCACGCACACATCGGCCTCGGCCTCGGCCTCCAGCGCGGGCAGCGGCTGCCAGCTCTCGTCATCCCAGACAGGGGTGTTGTCCATGCGGCTTCTCCGTATGGTCGCTTTCAAGAGCATGATACCGCAGAACACTCCCCACGTTGACAGCCCGGCGCGTCAGCGTACAATGCGCTGAGCGAGCAGAGCAGAGACTGGAGAGACGCCATGAGTACCATACGCGCGGTGGTCGTGGACCCGGCCGCCCCTGCCCGCCTGGCGCTGCGCGAGGTCCCCGCGCCCGTCCCAGGCACCCACGAGGCGCTGGTGCGCGTCCAGGCAACATCCCTAAACCGCGGCGAGGCGCGCGGCACCCAGATGTCCGACACCGGCTGGCGGCCGGGCTGGGACTTCGCAGGGGTCGTCGAGCAGGCGGCGACCGACGGCTCCGGCCCAGTGGTGGGGGCGCGCGTGGTGGGCTTCCTCCGCTCCGGCGCGTGGGCCGAGCTGGTGGCGACCCCGGCCGTCCTGCTTGCGGAGGTGCCGGAGGGAGTATCGCAGGCCGAGGCCGCGACGCTGCCTATCGCGGGGCTCTCGGCGCTCTACGCCCTGGAGCGCGCCGGCTCGCTGCTTGGGCGACGGGTGCTGGTGACGGGAGCGACCGGCGGGGTGGGCCTGTTCGCCTGCCAGCTCGCGCGTGACGCCGGGGCGCACGTGACGGCCCTGGTGCGCCGGACGGAGCAGGCCGAGGAGGTCCGCGCGGCTGGCGCGCACGAGGTCGCCGTCGGGCGGGGATCCGACGCGGCCGCCCTGGGGCCCTTCGACGCGATCGTGGACTCGGTGGGTGGCGAGGTGCTGGGGGCGACGATGGGCGCGCTGGCCTACGGCGGCGTGTGCGTCTCACTCGGCGCCACCGAGGCGCGCGAGGCAACCTTCGACGTGGGGCGATTCTTCTCCAGCGGCGGGCGCATGGACAGCTTCCTGATCTTCAACGAGGTCGGGCGGCGCCCGATCGCGGCAGACCTGGAGCGGCTCCTGGCAATGGTCGCCGCCGGCCGGCTCAAGACCTCGATCGCCCGCGAGGCGCCCTGGGCCGAGGTAGGCCTGCTTGTACAGGAGCTGCTGGACCGTCGCTTCACGGGCAAGGCCGTGCTGCACGTCGGCGGCTGAGCTACGCGCCAGCCGAGCTGATCAGAAAGGAACTTCCATGTCCGAGACGCCCGCCGCCTGGCCGTTCCCCTGGCCTGAGGAACGGATCGCCCGCTACACCGCCTACCGCGTCGACACCCCGCCGGCGATCGACGGGCGCCTGGACGAGCCATGCTGGCAGCGCGCCCCGCGCTCGCCGCGCTTCGCCGACCTGATCAGCGGACGACCGGCCGTCCACGACACGCGCGCCGCGGTGCTGTGGGACGACGAGCACCTGTACCTGGGCTACTGGGTCGAGGAGCCGTTCGTGCGCGCGGCGTTCACCGAGCGCGACGCGCCGATCTGGCACGAGAACGACGTCGAGCTGTTCATCGCCGGCGCCGACGCCTACTACGAGCTGGAGATCAACGCGCTGGGGACGATCTACGAGGTGCTGTTCGTGTGGGAGGAGGCCTACGAGCGCGGCGGCTACAGCCGCGAGCCCGGCCTCCAGCGCGGCGCGCCCGGCGCCCGGCCCTGGAATGGCGTCGGCTTCCTGAGCCACCCGCGCGGCCCGCGCATCGGCTTCTGGGCCTACGACCTGCCCGGCCTCCGCACGTCGGTGCACGTGGACGGGACGCTGAACGACGACCGTGACCGCGACCGGGGGTGGACGGTGGAGCTCGCGGTGCCGTGGTCGAGCCTGGAGCTGCTGGCGCGCGGCGACGGGCGGGCGTTGCCGCCGCGCGACGGGGACACCTGGCGCATGGACTTCTCGCGCTTCAACACCTACAAGGAGGCAGCCCCTGCCGAGGACTCAGGCGGCTGGGCCTGGAGCCCGCACGGGGCGTGGGACTCGCACATCCCCGAGGTCTTCCCGCTCATTCAGTTCTCGACACAGGTGGTGTAGGAGGATTGACCTGTCGGGGTGCGCGCACGCGACGCCGGGCGGGCTAGCGCAACGACGCTCGGCTGGCGCACCCGACAGGTGGATCGACTCTCACGACTCACGACTCACGACTCGCGCCCCACCTCCCACTCCCGGCCGCAGGCCCGCACGCGCAGGCCCGCCGCATCGCCGCCGAGCACCGTGACCTCCGGGGTCCACGCGCCGTCGGCGCCGCGGCGCTGCGCGTAGGTGCCCCACGCCAGCCCGTTGCTCCACAGGCAGCTCAGCTCGTCCGCCTCGGTCGAGGCGCCCGCCACCGGCGCGAAGCTCACCCAGCCCTCCGACGCGTCGCAGCGGAAGCCGCTGAGCGCCGTGAGCAGCGCCCAGCTCGCCATGCTGCGCGCGTAGTGGTGGCCGCACTCCACCTCGTTCCAGGGGTTGCGCCGCACGCCGTCGTGCCGCGCCCGCAGCGCCTCCACCACCTCAAGCCCCTCGGCCAACCAGCCCTCGTAGATCAGGTGCGCAGCGACGTGGTACTCGATGCCGGTCCAGACCTCGTCCGAGTAGACGAACGGCAGCCTCGGGCGCCCGCCCCGCGGCCAGGTGCAGAGCAGCAGGCCGGATTCGTCGTTCAGCACGTAGGTGCGCTGGGCGTTGGCGTGGTCGGCGAAGCCGCGCCGGAAGTTGTGGTCGAACACCGCCTTGATCGCCCGCTGCACGTGGTCGGCCGGCAGCAGGTCCCCCAGCCCGAGAACCCGCGCGTGCAGCTGGCCGAGCAGCTGGTCGGAGAGGACGCCGAGGCCGTGCTGGTACTTATGCGCGTCCACGTCGTCGAGCCGCTGCACGTAGTACTCGCCGTTCCAAAGCAGCTCGTCGAGCCGGGCGCTGCCGCGCTGGAAGGCCGCGCGGTACTCTGCCGCCGCGCCGGGCTCGCCTTGCACCAGCGCCAGCTCCTCAGCCGCGCGCAGGCCGGCCAGGTAGTAGATGCCGCACAGCGGGTTCGGGCCGAAGAACTCGATGTCGTAGGTGTTGTGCTGCTTGCCGTCCGGCACGCCGTCGCGGTCGGTGTCCCAGTGCGCGTCGGCGTAGGCCATCGCCCGCTTCACCCCCGGCCACATCCGCGCCAGCCACTCGCGGTCGCCGCTCAGCAGCCACTCGCGGTAGACGCGCAGCACGCTCCCCATCTGGCCGTCCACCGCCGCCTCCGGCCGCTGGCTCTTGTCGAAGTGCCAGACGAAGGTCTCGCCCTGGGTCTGGAGCGTGCGGAAGTACTGGAAGCCGGTCTCGTCGGTCTCCACCGTGAACTCGATCCGGCGCATCTCGCGCTCCAGGCTCGGGAACAGGAAGGCCATCGTCTGCGCGTAGGCCCAGACGTGCGTGCACGAGCCCTCGCAGCAGCCGGCGTCGTCGAAGCACCCCTCCCAGCCGAAGAAGCGCCCATCCTCCAGCCAGAAGCAGGTTGTGGAGCGCAGCGGGACGATATTGGCCGCCAGCGCGTCCACCACCGGCTCGGGCAGCGTGCCGCCCCAGAGCGCGCCCTGGAACGCGCGCGTCGCCCCCTCCAGCCGCTCGAGGTGCTCCGCCGTGTAGCGCGCCGCCTCCCAGGCCCCGCCGAAGCGCGCCGCGTAGCGGTTGCGCGTCAGCGCCGCGTCCTCGCGCTTCCAGCTGTCCGGCCGGTTGGGGAAGAACCACGCCAGCACGAAGGTGTAGGTCTTCTCCTCCCCGGGCGCCAGCGTGTCCGTCACCCCCAGCGAGCCGGTGTCGCTGCGGCCATCCTCTGAGGGCGACGTGTAGCCCAGGTCGGTCAGCAGGCCGTCGTCCGCGAGGTCGTCCCAGAACTCCTGCAGGTAGTCCCACCAGGCGCCGCGCATCCAGGCCGGCTTGACCGTCACGCTCGGGTGGGTGGTGGCGAACGCCAGCTCGCCGAACAGCCGCTCGCCCGAGGCGTAGCGCGTCGAGCTCATCACCACGCCCCGCAGGCCCTCCTCCTCGCGCGGCTGGTTGACATTTCCGCCCAGCCCGCTGGGAGACATGTTGCCGAAGCGGTCGAACGCCACACCGCCCACCGGGTTGAACAGCGAGCCCACGAGCGTGATCTGCACGGGCTCGGCGCCAGGGTTGCCCACGCGGTAGCGCAGCACGGCGCACGGCAGCCCCGAGTCCTCGGGGTCCAGCGGGACCAGCGGCGTGAAGGCCTCGAGCGAGACCGTCACCGGGAGCTGGTCATCCTCGAACACCACCGTGGCGAGGGGGTAGGCGCCGCGCAGCGTAGCCCCCTTGAGGCGCGGCAGGCCGGCGGCGGTGGTCGGGTGGTAGCCGTGCGACTGGGCGTGCGGCGGGGGGATCGGCCCCTCGAGCACACGGGCCACGGCGGGGCCGCTCCCCGCCTGGGCGCGGAGGGCGAAGAAAGTGTTCGGCAGGCGGGTGCCTTTCGCCGGCCGGTTGAAGATCTCCCAGTCGCGCAGGTCGCCGCGCGCGCCGAGCGATATGTTGCCAGTGCCGATGCCGCCGAGCGGGAAGGCCGCCGCCGCAGCGGTGTGCGGGTAGGCTCGGGTGTGCTCCGGGCGCATTAAGGTTGCTCCTGATCTCTATGTGGTCGCTGATACGATCGGCGCTCAAGCGCTCTATGTTGCGGCCAGCGTGAGCCGGACGGTGACCGGGCCGCCGGGCGCGATGGTGAGCGGCGCGTCCAGGGTGACGGAGACGTCGTCGCCGCGCTGCTCGGCGCGCGTCACGGCCGGGGCGCCGGGGGCGTCGATCGCCACGCCCAGCAGCCGCGCGCCAGGGGCCAGCCGAAGCCGCAGCCTCCGCACGGTGAGCTCCCCGCCCAGCGCCTCCCAGGTCACGCACTGCTCGGCGGCACCGGCCTCCTGCCGCACTGTGCCCCAGGCCGACCCGAGCGCCCAGACCGAGCGGAAGGACTCCGGCCTCCAGCGCGGCGCCAGGGCCAGCTCGCGCGTCACCGCCGAGTAGTGCAGCCCAGCGAGCGCCGGCAGCGCAGCCCACGCCGCCATCGCGCGGGCATAGTGGTGGCCGCACTCCTGCTCGTTCCACGGGTTGCGCCGCTCGCCGTCGAAGCGCGCGCGGATGGCCGCGATCACCGCCAGCCCCTCGTCCACCAGCCCCTCGTAGATCATGTGGACGGCGGCCTGGTACTCGAAGCCGGTCATCACCTCGCTGAAGTACGGGAACGGCACCCGCGGCCTGCCGCCGTGTGGCCAGCTGCAGATCAGCAGCGCGCGCTCGTCCGCCAGGGCGTAGGTCCGCATCACGTTCCAGTGGTCGTGCAGCTGCTCGCGGAAGTTGTGGCGGTACAGCGCACGCAGCGCCGACTCGACCTTGCTGGGCTCGAGCAGGTGGCCTAGCCCCAGGACGTGGGCCATATACTGCCCCGCCAGCTGGTCGATCAGGCAGCCGTCGCCCACCTGGAAGTCCGGGTCGGCCAGGTCGGTCTCGCCCATGCCGGCCCGCAGCTCGGGCAGGGTCTCATCCAGGCTGGCGGGCGTGCGGACGTGCTGGACGTAGTACTCGCCGTTGAACAGCTCGGCGTCCACCTTCGCGCTGCCGGATGCCAGCAGGCGGCGGCAGGTGTGCGCGAAGGCCGCGTCCCCCACGGCGTCGGCCATCGCGGCGGCGGCGGCCAGCGCCCCGAGGTACCAGACGGTGCAGAGCGGGTTCGGCCCGAACAGCTCGACGTCGTAGGTGTTGTGCTGCACTCCCTCCATCACGCCGTCGCGGTCGGCGTCCCAGCCGCCGGGCAGCCAGCAGAAGCGCACCAGCGCCGCGATCGCCGACCAGCGCCGCGCCAGCCAGGCGTCGTCGCCGCTCAGCTGCCACTCGCGGTAGCACTTCATCACCACGCCCATCTGGCCATCGGCGGCGGCGTGGCGCCACGGCTCCCCGCCGAGCGGCAGGCGCAGGCGGAAGCTGTTCAGGCCGCGCTCGTCGGTGCCGTGCTCCAGCTCCAGCTCGCGCATGTTTCGGGCCAGCTCGGGGAATAGGAACGGGGTGGTCTGCTCGTAGTTCCAGACGTGCGTGCAGGAGCCGAAGCAGCACCCCTGCGCGTCGCCGCACCCCTCGAAGGCGAAGAAGTTGCCATCGGCGGTGCGGAAGCAGGTCTGGCTCACCAGCGTGGTGATGTTGTTGAGCGCGGCCTCCTTCACCGTCTGGGGCAGGTTAGACTCCACCAGCGCGCGGGTGAAGCGCAGGCTCTCCTCCTCGAGCGCGGCGAGCTCGGGCGCGTGCTGCGCGGCCACGTCCCAGGCGTCGGCGTAGCGCAGGGCGTAGTGGTTGCCCACCCAGCCGCCCTCCGGGTCGAGCGTATTCCAGCCACAGTCGGCGGCAGTGCGGTGCGGGAAGTGCCAGCAGAGCAGGAAGGTGAGCGCGGCGCTCCCCCCGGCAGGGACCACCGTCGCGGCCGCCACCGAGCCGATCGCCCCCTGGTCCGCCGGGCTGGGCGGCACATCCGGCGGATCATCGAAGCGACCGTCGTCGCTGAAGTCGTCCCAGAAGGTGAGCAGGTGCCGGTTCCAGTGCGTGTCGCCCCAGGTGCGCCGCAGCGAGACGTCGCCGCTCAGGGCAACGAGGGCGATCGTGCCATCCTGGGGCGTGCGCGCGGGGACCGCCTCGGAGCGCATGAGCAGCCCGCGCAGGGGGATGCCGCCGGCCTCGGCCCGGCGCGGCTCGTTGACGTTACCGCCGCGCAGCCTCCCGAGGCCGCGCGCGGCATAGGAGGAGCTTGAGTCAGCCGCCGGCTCGACGCCGATCCAGTTCAGCAGGCTGCCAGCCACGCTGGCCTCCACCGGCGCGTCTCCGTCGTTCACCAGCACATAGCGCAGCACGGCCAACGGCAGGCTGGAGCGCGCCACGTCCAGCGGCACCAGCGGGCTGAAGGCCTCCAGGTATACCGTGAGCGGCATGTCCGGGTCGCGCAGAGTGTAGCGCGCGAAGGGGTAGGCCGCATCGAGCGCCACCTCGCGCATGCGGGGCAGCCCGGCGGCCGCGCTGGTCACGCCGAAGCTGCCGGCGTAGGGCGGGCGCAGCGCACCCTCGAGCACGCGCGTCACCGCTGCGGCGCCGG
>JBDLTZ010000077.1:0-4736 GCA_039805565.1 Chloroflexota bacterium
TGCCAGGCGGACCACGGCATCTGCCGCTACTGCTACGGCCGCAACCTCGCCACCGGCAAGCTGGTGGACATCGGCGAGGCGGTGGGCATCATCGCTGCCCAGTCGATCGGCGAGCCGGGTACGCAGCTGACGCTGCGCACCTTCCACACCGGCGGCGTGGCGTCGGCAGACGACATCACCCAGGGTCTGCCGCGCGTCCAGGAGATCTTCGAGGCGCGCTCGCCCAAGGGCAAGTCGATCCTCGCCGAGATCGACGGCATCGTCGAGATCGCGCGCGATGAGGACATCCGCAAGATCCGCGTGATCTCGGCCGAGATCTACACCGATGAGCAGGAGCTGCCGGGGCACTTCACCCCGCTGGTTGCCGACGGCGCGGAGGTGACCGAGGGCGAGGCGCTGGCGGAGAGCAACCGCGCCGACCTGAGCGGCGAGTCGATCGTGGCGCGCCTCAGCGGCAAGGTGCGCTTCGACCACAGCGCGGGCAGGGTAGTGGTGATCCAGGAGGATCGCGAGCTGCGCGAGGCGGTGGTGCCGCACACCGCGCGCCTCGCCCCGGGCATCGAGAACGGCTCCCGCGTCGTGGCCGGCCAGCAGCTTACCGAGGGCTCGGCAGACCCGCAGGAGCTCCTGGCCCTGCGCGGCAAGGAGGCGGTGCAGCGCTACCTGGTGAACGAGGCCCAGAAGGTTTACCGCTCCCAGGGCGTGGATATCAACGACAAGCACATCGAGGTGATCGTCCGCCAGATGCTGCGCCGCGTGCGGATCGAGGAGCCGGGCGACAGCGGCCTGCTCCCCGGCGAGCTGATCGACGGCGCCGAGTTCGGGCGGATGAACGCCGAGGTGGTCAGCCAGGGCGGCGAGCCCGCCACGGCCGCCACGGTGCTGCTCGGCATCACCAAGGCGTCGCTCACCACCGACAGCTTCCTGTCGGCGGCGTCGTTCCAGGAGACCACACGCGTGCTCACCGAGGCCGCTATCACTGGCAAGGTCGACTACCTGCGCGGCCTGAAGGAGAACGTGGTCATCGGCAAGCTCATCCCGGCCGGCACCGGCATCGAGAAGCGCAACCAGCTGGCCGAGGAGATGCGGAATGAGCTGGTGGCGCCGCAGCAGCGCCGGCAGGAGCTCGACGAGCGCCAGCCGGCGGGTAGCCGTGACCGCCGAGCCCCCGAGGGCGCGGAGGCCCGCCCACTCAGCGACGAGGATGAGAAGATCCGCGCCGCACTGCGCGCCCTGCTCGAGGGCGACGGCGATGACGATACGACGGCCGCCGACGAGGCCGCCGAGCTCGATGCGTTCCGCGCCGCGCTCGACCAGATCGGCGATGAGGACATCGACCTAAACAAGGATGGCGACGAGAAGTAAGCCTCTCGCTCAGTACGGCAAAGCAAGAGAGCGGCGGGGGAACCCCAGCCGCTCTCTTGGTCTTTCTGGAAGCCGCGATGGCTAGCTAAAGCGCGGCATGACCTCCTGCGCGAAGCGGCGCAGCATGGTGTGGTCGTAGGCCACGCGCGGGAAGTAGGTGAGGATGTAGTTCGCGCCCGCGTCCGCCACCGCCTGAACACGCTCGGCCACCTGGTCGGCGGTGCCCACCACGAAGTCGCGCGCGTACTCCTCGAGGCTGCGCTGGCCGCGCACCTGCGCCGTGGCCTTCTCAGGGTCCGCGCCGTCCTCCAGCAGGAAGATGTTCAGGCTCGTGCTGCGGTCGATGCTCTCGTAGTCCCGCCCGAGCGCCTCGCAGTGGCCGCGCAGCACGCCCAGCTTGTGGCGCACCACCTCCGGGTTACCCCCGCCCACGTTGCACCCCTGCGCCCACCGCGCCACCAGCTTCAGCGTGACCTGCTCGCCGCCGCCGCCCAGCCAGAGCGGGATGTGGGGCTTCTGGACGCCGCGCGGCTCGTTGATCGGGCCGTCGATCGTGTAGTACTTGCCCTTGAAGACCGGCTTCTCTTCGGTCCACATCCGCACCACGATCTCGGTGGCCTCGCGGAACATCCGCATGCGCTCCGGCACCTCGGGGAAGCCGTAGCCGTAGGCGCGCCACTCGTGCTCGTACCAGCCCGCGCCGAGGCCGCAGATCAGGCGGCCGTTGCTCATCACATCCACCGTTGAGGCAACCTTGGCCAGGTAGGAGGGTGGGCGGTAGCCGTTGCACGTCACCATCTGGCCGAGCCGGATGCGCTTCGTGTCACGCGCCATGCCGGCCGTGATCGTCCAGGCCTCAAAGGTGGTCTCCATCGTGGGCTGCGGGACAGTGTGGAAGTGGTCGTACACCCATACCGAGTCGTAGCCGGCCTCCTCGGCCGCCACCGCCACCGCCGTCATCGCCTCGTACTGCTGCACCGGGTCGCGGATCTCCACCAGGTCCATGCGCCAACCCTGCGGCGCGAACGTACCGAATGTGAGTGCCATAGGAGTTGCTCCTTTTCCTCGATCTGAGGACCAGGCTATGATAGCAGAGTTCCTGCCCAAAAACGCCGAGGGGGCGCGCGGGAGAACCGAAGCCCTCCCGCACGCCCCCTGCGCGCTCAGCGTTCTTGTTCTAACCCTGCGGCACGACCTCGATCTCGCAGGCGCCGCTGACGCAGGCCAGCTCCTGCGCCGCCGAGGTCAGGTCCTCCTCCTCGTAGCGCCACACGCGCGAGAAGTCGATCTCGGGGAAGGAGGCCGCCAGCCGCTCGTACTCCTCCTTCGTGATCTCGACGTACGGCATCTGCGCGTACTGCGCGTCGAAGGAGGGCAGGAACGACAGGCCGCCGATCTGGTCGCGGTGCTCCCAGGTCCACTTCATCAGGTCAAGCACTTCGTCGGGCTTGTAGGTGATGGTGCACGAGGGATTGTGCTCAGTCCAGTACAGCTTGTTCTGCAGCCAGAAGTCGGCCTGCTCCACCGCGCTGCGCTGGTTACGGGTGATCGAGCCCTCGGGCGCCTTGACCGGGAAGTGGATCACCCAGGTGTTGGCGTTCTCGGGGGTCTGGCCGTTCTCCGGGTCCATCGGCACGCCCGCGTCGCGCAGCACCTTGAACAGCGGCGAGTGGGCCGCCACGCGCACATTGCGGACGTAGTAGGGCGCCCAACGCGCGTGCAGGCCAGAGGCGCAGTTGAGCAGCTGGCTCGAGTTGCCCGAGGGCTTGACGCAGCTGATCGCCGCCGACTGGTTGATGCCCACAACGCTGGCCGTCTGGCGATTGACCTCGATCGCGATCTCCTTCAGGCGGCGCTTCACCTGCGCGTCCTGCGCGGCAGCGCTGTCCATCTGGCCGGTAATGTCCACGCCGAGCAGGCGCTCCTCCTCGCAGTTCTGCCTCCACTGCGGGCGCAGGCCGGGGAAGTGCGTCGCCATGCTCTGGATCGTACCGATGAGCGTCGCCACCTCGACCTTATCGCGCAGCGTCTCGAAGGTGTCGTCGGCGCGCGCCACTGCCGCGGTGAGGTTGCAGAACTGCCACGGGCGCAGCACGATCTCGCCGCAGTTGTGGACATACAGGCCGTTGGCATCGAACGCATTGATGTCCGGCACGGAGCAGTCATAAACCATCTCCTCGCCGTCCGCCTCGATGCTCTCGATCGTCGCCACGAAGCGCTCGCGGTTCGGCACGCGCTGGTAGCCAGCCAGCTTCTGCTCCAGCCGCGCTTTCTTGCCTGGCTCGGAGAAGCCGATTATCTCCGCGAAGACCTGGAGGTTATCGTTCGCGATGACAAGCTCGTGGTCCGCGCGGGCCTCGTACTCTCGAACGCCACCCTGCCCGTCCGGCATCAGCCGTGCACCGGCCGGCCGACGGTTCGTGTAGAGCGCCGAGGAGATGCCGAGCCGCAGCAACATGCGCTGCGCGGCTTCGAGAAGCGCGGCATCCGACTGCGCCAGCCGTACGCTGACACCCTTGGACTGGGTGCCGATCACCGTGCCGTCGGCGTCGAATAGGCCCTGGAGGAACCCACGGTAGAACGAGCTCGAAGCCTGCTCAACCAGCGGGCCGATCGTCTTGACGCCACGGTAAATCCCGTAGTCAGCCGCCAGATCGCGCAGCCCCGCGGACTGGACGATGGTCCGGTCCTGCTCATCCTGGCTGAAGCCCTTGAGGTCCGAGCGCGCCGATACCGACAGGCGCAGCATCGAGACAGCGCGCTCGGCCATCTCAGCGCGGTGCTCGCCCCAAAACGTAAGCCTCGCCGACTTCTGGTCGAACGTGCCGTCGCCCACCAGTGAGCCGAGCAGCCAGCCCTCTTCGCGCGTGCCGTCGCCCTCCCAGGCAAACTCGCGATGGTTGTGGATCTTGATCAGGTCGCCCGGCTTGAGGGAGCCGGCCTCGACCCACTCGGGGCGCTCGATCTTGCGCGAGATGTAGGGGACGGCGAGCACCTTATGGTTCGCGGTCAGGCGCAGCGTGTGCCCTTCCTTCGTACGGAGGCGCAGCACCGGTTTCACGCCCGTCTCCCAGAAGCCCTCGGCCGTGGTCTCGTAGCGCTGGCCGTCAACGATTGTCGTGTGCTGCACGCCCAGGAGATTGACGACCTGGCGAGGGCCATTCGCCGTGAGCACCCAGCTATCGCCGGTGATACACGGGTTGGTGCCGAAGTCGCCCTCCTTGCGGCGGGCAGGCTTCATGACGTTGGTCGACTCGCGGTTGAAGATGCCCGGCTCGCCGCGCTCGGAGTCCACCATCTCCATGAAGTGCTTGATGAACTCCTGCTGCGTGAGCCCGCCGCGCGGCCAGACGGCCGAGTTGTTGGCGTTC
>JBDLTZ010000078.1:0-39572 GCA_039805565.1 Chloroflexota bacterium
CGCTTCGCTGCGGCTCATTCCCCGCTCGAGTGCGGCCACGACCCGTTCACGTAGATCGACTGAGTAAGCTCGCATGCCCTCAGTCTACCATCAGTTCAACCTATTTGGGAACTGCTCTAGAGTGACAAGACTCTTACCGGACGAACCATACAGGAGAACGCAGTGTACGATATCCTGGTGCTCGGCGAGCTGAACGCCGACCTGATCCTGCGCGGGGATGTGGAGCCGGCCTGGGGCCAGGCCGAGAAGCTGGTGGAGGACGCCAGCTTCGTGCTGGGGAGCTCATCGGCGATCTTCGCCTGCGGCGCGGCGCGCCTCGGGCTGCGGGTGGCCTTCGCAGGCGTTGTGGGCGACGATTTGGTGGGACGCTTCTGCCGCGAGCGGCTGGCGGCGGCCGGCGTCGATACGGCCGGCGTGGTGGTGGACTCGGCGCAGCGCACGGGCATGACGGTCATCCTGCAGAAGCCCGGCGACCGGGCGATGCTCACGCACCTCGGCGCGATCGCGGCGCTCTCGCCGGGGCACATCGCGCCGGACCTGCTCGCGCGCGCGCGTCACCTGCACGTCGGCAGCTACTGGCTTCAGACGGCGCTCCAGCCGGGGCTGCCCGAGCTGTTCGCGCGCGCGCGGCGGCACGGGGCGACCACGTCGCTCGACACGAATTGGGACCCTTCGGGCCGCTGGGAGGGGCTGGACGCGCTGCTGGCGGAGACCGACGTGCTGCTGCCGAACGAGGCCGAGGCCTGTGGGATCGCCGGCGTGGATCGCTGGGAGGAGGCGCTGGAGCGTCTCGCCGCGCGCGTGCCAACCGTGGTGGTCAAGCGTGGCGGCGACGGGGCTGCGGCGGCGCGTGGGGCGGAGCGGGCGGAGGTGTCGGCGCCGCGGGTCGAGGTGGTGGACGCCGTTGGGGCGGGCGACAGCTTCGACGCAGGCTTCGTCTGTGGGGCGCTGGCCGGCTGGCCGCTGAAGCGCTGCCTGCGGCTGGCGGTGGCGTGCGGCGCGCTTTCCACGCGGGCGGCGGGCGGCACGGCCGCGCAGCCGACGATGGCGGAGGCGCTGGCCAGTGCTGAGTGCTGAGTGCTGAGTGCTACATCCTCAGCACTCAGCACTCAGCACTCAAGACTCGCCGCTTATGACTCCGTGGCCGCCGGGGAGGACTTGCGCGCCTTGAGGAACTCGAGCACCATCGGGATCACCGAGATCAGGACTATCAGCACGGTGACGAGCTCGAAGTTTTCCTTGATGATCGGCACGTTGCCGAACAGGAACCCGGCGAAGATGAACAGCGTGACCCACACAGTGCCGCCGATCACATTGTAGGCGATGAACGTGCGGTAGGTCATCTTGCCCACGCCGGCCACGAACGGCGCGAAGGTGCGCACGATGGGCACGAACCGCGCGAGGATGATCGTCTTACCGCCGTACTTCTCATAGAACTCGTGCGTCTTCTCGAGGTACTCCGTGCGGAAGATGCGCGGGTACTTCTCGAAGGCGCGCGCGCCGAAGAACGAGCCGAGGGCGTAGTTGACCGTATCGCCCACGATGGCGGCGACCAGCAGCAGCACCCAGAGCAGCGCGACGTTCAGCACATCGGCGTACTGCGCGGCCAGTGCGCCGGCGGCGAACAGCAGCGAGTCCCCCGGCAGGAACGGCGTCACGACGAGGCCGGTCTCACAGAAGATGATCGCAAACAGAATCACGTAGGTCCACAGGCCGTAGCTGCGGATAATCTCGCCGAGGTACTCGTCCAGGTGCAGAAAGAATTCGATGATGCCGCGGATGACGTCCATCAGGTGCGTTCCTCTCCCGGTTGTTGCCAGGGCGCCGAGGCTCGGCACCCGGCTGCATTCTAATGGGCCGGTGGACCGCTGTCAATGCAATAACATGTCACATAGGAGGTGAGCTATGCTTGATATGAGCACGGAGTTCGGGGCCAAGGTGGCGCGGCGGCTGCGCGAGGAGGTCGGGATCTGGCTGGTGACGGTCTCCGAGGATGGCACGCCGCAGCCAAACCCGGTCTGGTTCCTGTGGGACGGCGAGGAGGTGCTGTTCTACAGCCAGCCGGACAAGGTGAAGCTGCGGCATATCGAGCGGCGCCCACGCGTGGCGCTGCACCTGGAGGGCGGGGAGCTGAGCGAGGAGGTGGCCGTGCTCGCCGGCGATGCTCGCGTGGTGGCGGGCGAGCCGGCGGCCGACGCAACGCCCGCCTACCTCGAGAAGTACCGCACGCACATCGAGCGTCTAGGGATGACCGCGGAGGAGTTTGCGCGGAGCTACTCGGTGGCGGTGCGCATCCGGCCGGCGAAGGTGCGCGGCTGGTAGGCGCGGGCAGACGCCCCAAGACGACCAACCAAAGGCGAGCGCAATCCCTGGTCGGTCGTCCGTGGCCGTTCGTCCGTGGTGGGCTACACCAGCGGCTTGCCGCCAGTGACGCCCACCACCTCGCCGACGATGTAGCTGGACTCCTGCGAGGCCAGGAACACGAACACCGGCGCGAGCTCGGCCGGCTGCGCCGGGCGGCCCATTGGGGTCTGCTTGCCGAACTGCGTGTGCTGCTCGGGCGGCATCGTGGAGGGGATCAGCGGCGTCCAGACTGGGCCCGGGGCCACGACGTTGACGCGCACCCCGCGCTCAAGCGCGATCTCGCCGAGCGCCTTGCTGAAGGTAACGATCGCACCCTTGGTGCTGGCGTAGGCCAGGAGCGAGGGGCTCGGCTGGTAGGCCTGGATCGAGGCCACGTTGATGATCGCGCCTCCCTGGCTCATACGCGGCAGCGCCGCCTTGCACAGGTAGAACATCGCGTAGATGTTGGTGCGGAAGGTGTAGTCCCACTCCTGCGAGCTGATCTCCTCGATCCCCTGGTAGGTACGCTGGAACGCCGCGTTGTTCACCAGGATATCGAGCTTACCGAACTCCTGGAAGGCGCGTTCGATGAGCGCCTGGCAGTGCTGCTCCTGGCTGATGTCGCCTGACACCGCCACCACCTTCCGACCAGCCTCGCGTACCACCCGGCAGGTCTCCTGCGCGTCCTGCTCCTCGTTGAGGTAGGAGATCAGCACGTCGGCGCCCTCGCGCGCATAGGCGAGCGCCACCGCCCGCCCGATGCCGGAGTCGCCGCCGGTGATGATCGCCGCCTTGCCCGTCAGCCTGCCCGTGCCCCGGTACGACTGCTCGCCGAAGTCGGGCTTCGGCTCCATCTCCGCCTCGATCCCCGGCGGCCGCTGCGTCTGCTCGGGGAACGGCGGCTGCGCCTCCTGCTTTTTCGGGTCTTGGGAATCCGGCTGTCGCATCGTCATGAGAACTGTCCTCCTGCTCGCTGCATCGCTCAGAGAGGGGCGAGTGCACGCGCTGTGCCACGGCCCAGGCGCACGGAGGTTCGCCCTGAGTCGCGTGCTGCGAAAACGGACTGGTATTGTTCGTCAACGAAGATGTCACTAACCGGGGTGGCGCAGATGCGCGCCTCTCCGCTATCATATGCCTGTCAGCGCGGCGGCCTCGGCGCCGCGCACGCGATCCTGAGGAGACCGACAGTTGAGCCCTGCCCACCTACCGATGGACGAGCCCGCACGCGTTGAAGCGCTCCACGGCCTCGGTATCCTTGACACCCCGCCCGAGGAGCGCTTCAACCGCCTGACCCGGCTGGCGTGCCAGCTGTTCGACGTGCCGATCGCCCTCATCTCGCTGGTGGACACCGACCGGCAGTGGTTCAAGGCCTGCCACGGCCTGAGCGTCTCCGGCACGAGCCGCGAGGTCTCGTTCTGCGCGCACGTGGTCTCCCGAGATGCCCCGCTGGTGGTGCCTGACGCGCGGACAGACCCGCGCTTCCGGGACAACCCGCTGGTGCAGAGTGACCCGCACATCCGGTTCTACGCCGGGCACCCGATCCACAGCCGCTCCGGCTACACCCTTGGCACGCTCTGCATCATCGACCGTACGCCGCGAACGCTCACATCCGCCCATCAGGACTCGCTGCGCGACCTGGCACTGCTTGTGGAGGCCGAGGTCAACCTTCAGCTCCAGGCCGACGCCGACACTGCGCTGGCGCTCACAGTCACCCAGTCGGTCGCAGCGAGCCGCTCGTTCGAGGCGGCGCTCCAGATCGTGCTGCGCGAGGTCTGCTCGGCGGTGGGGTGGCGATACGGCGAGGCGTGGGTGCCGGACCACAACGAGGGGCTGCTGCGGCTCAGCCCGGTGTGGCACGCAGGAGACCCGGGCCTCGCGGCCTTCCGCGAGGCGTCTCTCCCGCTGACCTTCGCCCGTGGTGAGGGGCTGCCGGGGCGAGCGTGGGCGACCGGGCGGGCCGAGTGGATTGCCGACATCACGCACGTTAACAGCGCGCTCTTCCTGCGGATCGCCGCCGCGGCCACCAGCGGGCTGCAGGCGGGCGTGGCCATCCCGGTGGTGGCCGGTGACGAGGTGCTGGCCATGCTCACGTTCTTGACCGGGGAGCCGCGGCCCGAGGACGAGCGGCAGGTGCGGCTGATCTCTCTCCTGGCGGGCCAGCTAGGGCCGGCCTTCCAGCGGGCGCGGGCCGAGGAGCGCGTCCGGCTGCTCAACGCCGACCTCGAGCGGCGGGTCGAGGAGCGCACCGTGGAGCTCGCCAGCGCCAACCAGGCGCTCCGCGCCGCCCACGACGAGATGCGCGGCATTAACGAGCAGCTCGCGGCGGCGCTTCGGATGAAGGATGAGTTCCTCGCGAGCATGAGCCACGAGCTACGCACGCCGCTGAACGCGGTGCTCGGGGTGACATCGGCGCTGGAGGAGGGGGTCTACGGGAGCGTCAACGAGCGGCAGAAGCGCGCGCTCGACGTGATCACCGAGAGCGGGCAGCACCTTCTCTCCTTGATAGCCGATGTGCTCGACCTGGCGCGACTCCAGGCGGAGCAGCTCTCGCTGCGGCTGGCGCCGGTGGACCTCGAAGAGATCTGCGCTGCGAGCCTGCGCCTCGTCCAGCCGAGCGCTCAGAAGCGACGCATCATGCTTGTCTCAACGCGAGGGGGGAGCACGTCGATGGTCGTGGCGGACGCCCGCCGGCTGAAGCAGGTGCTCGTAAACCTGCTCGCGAACGCCGTCAAGTTCACTCCCGAGGGGGGCACGGTGGGGCTCGAGGTCTCCAGCGATGAAGCTGAGCGCGTGGTGCGATTCGCCGTCTGGGATACCGGCATCGGCATTACGCCCGAGGACCAGGCCCGCGTGTTCGAGCCCTTCGTCCAGGTGGACAGCGGGCTCACGCGCCAGTACGAGGGCACAGGTCTCGGGCTGGCGCTCGTTACACGGCTGGTGGCGCTCCACGGGGGCACTGTGGCTGTGGAGAGCGAGCCGGGGCAGGGCAGCCGCTTTACCATCACCCTTCCCTGGCGGACGCCCGACCCGCACGACTTCGCTCGCAGCGCAGAGCAGACGGCGCACACCGAGCATCCCGGCGCGAGCCCGGATACGCCCCGCCCGCTCGTCTTGATTGTGGAGGACAACACGGCCAACAGCACGCTGATGTCCGACTACCTCCGTGCCTACGGCCTGGAGGTCGCCGTGGCGAAGGAGGGGCTTGAGGCGCTCCGGGAGGCGAAGCGCCTGCGCCCGGCCGTCATCGTGATGGATATCCAGCTCCCGGGCATGGACGGGATCGAGGTGACACGGCGCATCAAGGCCGACGCCTCCCTCGGGCATACCCGCGTGATCGCCGTCACAGCCATGGCGATGGTGGGCGACCGCGAGCGCTGCCTGGAGGCAGGCGCCGACGACTACCTCTGCAAGCCGGTGCGCCTTGCCGAACTGCACACCCGGGTGAGCGAGCTCGCCATGGCAGGTCGCCGCCCCTAGCACGACAATAAACCTTCGGCGACACAGCGCAGTGGCACGGTAACGCCGCACTGTCAACTCGAGCGAAGCGAAGGGTCTTGCAGCCGTGAGAGATGCTCAGCGTCTCTGCTCCTCGCCCTAGCGCTCGCCGGGGCGACCGATCGCGCGCAGCAGGGTGGCCATCTCGATCGCCGCCGCGGCCGCCTCGAACCCCTTGTTGCCGGCCTTGGTGCCGGCGCGCTCGATCGCCTGCTCGATCGTCTCCGTGGTCACCACGCCGAAGATGCACGGCACACCGGTCTGGAGGCTCACCTGCGCCACGCCGCTCGTCACCCCGCCCGCGACGTGGTCGTAGTGCGTGGTGGCGCCGCGGATCACCGCGCCGAGCGCGATCACCGCGTCGTAGCGGCCGGTCTCGGCGAGGCGGCGGCAGACGAGGGGGATCTCGAACGACCCCGGCACCCAGGCCACGTCGATGTCGGCCGGATCCACCCCGCGCCGCCGCAGCCCGTCCTGGGCGCCCTCGAGCAGGCGGGTGGTGATCAGCTCGTTCCAGCGGCTGACGACGATGGCGGCGCGCAGGCCGGCGCCGACGAGCGTTCCCTCAAAGATGGACATAGTCTCCCTCCAGCAGATGGCCCATGCGGGCACGCTTGGTTACAAGGTAGCGGGCGTTGTGTGACGTGGGGTGCGCCATAAGCGGGATGCGCTCGGCCACCTCGAGGCCGAGGCTCGTGAGCGCGGCGATCTTCTCCGGGTTGTTGGTGAGCAGGCGGACACGGCGCGCGCCCAGGTCGAGCAGCGCCTGCGCGCCGACCAGATAGTCGCGGGCGTCGACGGGCAGCCCAAGCAGCTCATTCGCCTCAACAGTGTCATACCCCTGCTCCTGCAGGGCGTAGGCGAGCAGCTTGTTGTGGATGCCGATGCCGCGACCCTCCTGGCGCAGGTAGACCACCGCGCCACGCCCGGCCTCGGCCACGCGCGCCAGCGCCAGCTCGAGCTGATCGCGGCAGTCGCAGCGCAGGCTGCCAAAGACGTCGCCGGTGAGGCACTCGGAGTGCAGCCGCACCAGCGGCGGCTCGTCCCCCGCCAGATCTCCCATCGTCAGCACCACAGCCTCGGTGGGGTCATAGGGGCTGGTGTAGGAGACGGCACGGAAGAGACCGTGGCGGGTGGGCATGCTCGCCTCAGCCGCGCGCACCACCAGCCGCTCGGTGCGCCTGCGGTAGGCCACCAGGTCGGCGATACTGACGATCTTCAGCCCGTGACGCAGGGCAAACACCTCCAGGTCAGGCCCGCGCGCCATCGTGCCGTCGGGGTTCATCACCTCGCAGATCACACCGGCCGGCGTGAGCCCCGCCAGGCGCGCCAGGTCTACCGCCGCCTCGGTATGCCCGGGCCGCACCAGCACGCCCCCCTCGGCCGCGCGCAGCGGGAAGACGTGGCCGGGGCGTACGAGATCGCTCGGCCCGGAGGCCGGGTCGATCACCACCTGCACCGTGCGGGCGCGGTCGGCCGCTGAGATCCCGCTGCCGACCCCGGCGGCCGCCTCAACCGACACTGTGAAGGCAGTGCGGAGCGGCGCCGTGTTATCGGCCACCATCGGCGGCAGCCCCACCCGATCAGCCTGAGCGGCGGTGAGCGCCAGGCAGATCAGGCCGCGGCCCTCGCGCGCCATGAACGCAATCGTCCCGGCGGTGACGAACTGGGCGGCGCAGACCAGGTCGCCCTCGTTCTCGCGCCCCTCGTCGTCCACCACGATCAGCATACGCCCCGCCGCGTAGTCGCGCAGGGCCTCCTCGACAGTCGTGAGCATAACGTTCAGCTCCTCGGCGCGTAGGCCGAGGCCAGGCGCTCGACGTACTTAGCGATGATGTCGACCTCCAGGTTGACCTGGGCGCCCACGCCCTGCTCGCCGATGATCACCGCCGCCTGGGTGTAGGCGATCAGCGCCACGGAGAAGGTCTGCTCGTCCAGCGCGGCCACCGTGAGGCTGACGCCGTCTACGGCCACATACCCCTTCTCGACGATGTAGGGCATCAGGCGGGCGGGCGGGCAGATAGTCACAACCTTCGACTCGCCCTCGGGCCGCACGCCGACGATCTCCCCAACGCCGTCGACGTGCCCCTGGACGTAGTGGCCGCCCATGCGCCCGCCGTAGGTCAGCGACCGCTCGAGGTTGACGCGGTCGCCCTCGCGCAGCAGGCCGAGGTTGGTGCGGCGCAGCGTCTCCGGGCTGAGGCCGACGGTGAAGCTGCGCTCGTCGAGCGCGGTGACGGTGAGGCAGGTGCCGTTGACGGCAATGCTGTCACCCAGGCGCGCGCCCTCGAGCGCGACCGAGCAGCCGATAGTGATGACGTTGTCCCGCTCCTGGCGGTTGGCGGCGACGAGCACGCGGCCCATCTCCTCAACGATCCCTGTGAACATGACTGGTCTCCTCTATATTCCACCACGGCGCACCCGCGGACGCGGCGACGATCAGCAGGTCGGGGCCGTGCGGCTCGACGCGCCGCACGGTGAGCTTGGTGGCATCCGACAGGCGCGCGACGCCCGCGCCGCCGAGCGGCCCGGGGGCCGTTGCTCCACCGATGAGCAGCGGCGCGACAAATGTCCAGACTTCGTCGAGCAGGCCCTGCGAGGCGAAGGCGCCGAGCACCTCAGCGCCGCCCTCAACGAGCAGGCGGTTGACGCCACGCCCTGCGAGCAGCGCCAGGAGCGCCGGCAGGTCAACCCGCTCATCCTGGCCGGGGAGCCGCACGACCTCGGCGCCGGAGCGGCACACAGCCTCGCTCCACGCGGGTGGGGCCGCAGCGGTGGCGAACAGTGTCCCTGACCTCATCAGGCGCGCCGAGAGTGGGGTGCGTCCACGCGAGTCCAGCACGATCCTGAGCGGGTCGCGCGGCGGGCGCCAGTGGTCCTCGAGGCGCGTGGTGAGCTCCGGGTCGTCCGCCAGGGCCGTGCCGACGCCCACCAGAATCGCGTCGGCCCGATCGCGCAGCCGGTGGACCTCGCGGCGGGCGTCAGGGCCGGTGATCCAGCGGCTCTCGCCCGCGGAGGTGGCGATCTTGCCGTCGAGCGACACGGCGACTTTGGCGGTGACAAGCGGGCGGCCGGCAAGGACGCGGCAGCGGAAAGGGGCGAGCAGCTCGGCCACCGCGCCGCCGGGGTCCGGCAGGCGCCGCACCTCGAGGCCGGCG
Source organism: Chloroflexota bacterium (assembly GCA_039805565.1). Classification (GTDB taxonomy): domain Bacteria; phylum Chloroflexota; class Chloroflexia; order Chloroflexales; family Roseiflexaceae; genus CALJIC01. Next base: position 8,997 of record JBDLTZ010000078.1, read on the forward strand.
GAGCCCAGGGTGTGCGCGGCGCCGGCACCGATGCGCGGGTCAGGGTCGGGCGCGACGTAGAGGACGCGGCGGATGCCCGCGGCGATGATCGCGTCGGTGCAGGGCGGTGTGCGTCCGTGGAAGGTGCATGGCTCGAGGGTCACGTAGAGGTCCGCGCCGCGCGCGAGGTCACCGGCCTCAGCGAGGGCGACGCGCTCGGCGTGGGGTCCGCCGGGTGGCTGCGTGGCGCCGCGCCCCACGATGGCGTCATCGCGGACGACGACCGCGCCGACGGGTGGGTTGGGGCTAGTACGCCCCTCGGCGAGGCGGGCCTGCTCGGCGGCCGCGTCGAGGGCGGCGCGGCAGGGAGGGGCGAGGACGTCGTGCTGCGATGTGTGAATCACGGTGCTGCCCTGCTCGATCGACTTCGGGGCAGCACGGAGACGGGGGCAGGCACAGCTGGCGGAGACCCAGCGCGCACCCGCGGGAAAGCGCAGCCGGGCCGCCGCATGCCGGCGCCCCTCACGTCACCGCAGATCCTCTCTCATCCGGACTGTCACCGTCGGCCCCGGGTTCACACCGGTGTCCTGCCTTGCGGCTCGCGGGCTCGGTGGCTTCGCCACCATCACCGCCGGTCGGGGATTGCACCCTGCCCCGAAGATCTGCTCTGTTGTAGAGTGCGTTACGTAGCGCCGGTGACATCGGATGTGCGACGATGATCAACGGACGTCGTTGCCAGACCTGGCAGGTGTGTCTGGCGTCGATCCCTCACGCCCGCCAGGCCTGGCGTCGGTCCCCCACGATCTACCACGGCCTACAGTAACTTCCGGCAGCCGGCAGCAGCGCCCACGTCGCCTTGTGCTACACTACGGCGTCTCACAGCCTGAACCAGACCCCGGAGCGCCTATGTTCGCCACCAATGCCGTCGTTCCCGTCGCCCCGCGCGACGCCGAGTCCCTCGCCCGCGAGCTCTACGGCGTCAGCGCCGCCGCCAGCCCCCTGCCCGGGGAGTACGACGCCAACTTCCACCTCGTCGCCGAGGGCGGCGCGGAGTACATCCTGAAGGTCATGCACCCGGCCGCTGACCGGGCCGTCGTCGAGCTCCAGGTCGCGCTGCTGGACCACATGGCCCGGCGCGACCCGGCCCTGGTGGCGCCGCGCGTCTGCCACACGTCTGGCGGCGAGGCCCTGGCGGCCGCAAGTGTGGTGGGTCAACGGCGCCTTGTGTGGCTGCTGAGCTACGTGCCCGGCCGGCTCATGGCCAAGGCCACCCCCCACAGCCCCGCGCTCCTGCGGAGCCTCGGCGCCTACCTCGGCCGTCTCGACGCCGCCCTGGCCGGGTTCGAGCACCCCGCCGCGCGGCGCGAGCTCAAGTGGGACCTCGCCCGCACCGCATGGATCGGCGAGCACCTCGGCGCGGTCGAGGACCCGGCGCGCCGCGCGCTGGTCGAGCGCTTCCTGCATCTGTTCGAGCGCGAGGCGCTGCCGCTGCTGCCGACGCTCCCGGCGAGCGTGGTCCACAACGATGCCAACGACTACAACGTGCTCGTAGGGCCGGCGGGCGAGTGGCCGCAGCGGGTGGCCAGCGTGATCGACTTCGGTGACGCGCTGCACACCGCTACGGTCTGCGAGCTGGCGATCGCAGCCGCCTACGCCTTGCTCGACAAGCCCGACCCACTCGCCGCCGCGGCTGAGGTGGTGGCCGGCTACCACACTGCTCGCCCGCTGCGCGAGGATGAGGTGGAGGCGCTCTTCCCGCTGATCTGCGCCCGCCTGGCCGTGAGCGTAGTCAACTCGGCGCTCCGCAAGCGCGAGGAGCCGGACGACCCCTACATCACCGTGAGCGAGGCTCCTGCCTGGGAGGCGCTCGGGAGGCTCGCGGAGGTTCACCCGCGCCTGGCGCACTACATCTTCCGCCAGGCCTGCGGCATGGCGCCCCACCCCGCCGCTGCGCGCGTGTCGTCCTGGATCGGCGCGCGCGCGGGCACCTTCGCGCCCGTGCTGGGGTTGGATCTGGCGAACACGCCCCTCGCGCCGCTCGATCTCAGCGTCGGCAGCCTGATGCTCGGCGCTGACCCACGCAACGTGGAGCTCGGCCCGCTCACCGAGGCGATCGTCAACACGGTGCGCGAGGCGGGGGCCGCGGTGGGCTTTGGCGGGTACGATGAGGCCCGCATGATCTACGCCGCGCCTGAGTTCGTCCCCGGCGAGCACCCCACCGATGAGCGCCGCACCGTGCACCTCGGCGTGGATCTGTGGCTCGAGGTAGGCGCGCCAGTCTACGCCCCGCTGGCGGGCACGGTGCGCGTGCTGGCGTACAACCCGGCACGGCTGGACTACGGCCACCTGGTGGTGCTGGAGCACGTCACCGATAACGGCGACACCTTTTTCACGCTCTACGGCCACCTCGACGGGTGGTGTCTGGAGCACCTGACGGAGGGTCGGCGGGTAGAGGCCGGTGAGCGGATCGGCGCTGTTGGCGCGCCAGAGGTCAACGGCGGCTGGCCGCCGCACGTCCACGTGCAGATCATCCTCGACCTGCTCGACCTGGGGCGTGACTACCCCGGGGTGGCGGCCGCCAGCAGGCGCGCGCTCTGGCTCGGGCTCTCGCCGGATGCCAACCTGCTGCTGGGTATCCCCGCCGAGCGCTTCCCCACCCCCGCGCCCAGCAAGGCCGAGACGCTGGCAGCCCGGCGCGCGCGTATGGGCGGCAACCTCAGCATCTCGTACCGCGAGCCGCTCAAGATCGTGCGCGGCTGGATGCAGTACCTGTACGACGAGACCGGCCGCGCCTACCTCGACGTCTACAACAATGTGCCGCACGTCGGCCACAGCCACCCGCGCGTGGTGGGCGCCGCCCAGCAGCAGCTCGCCCTGCTCAACACCAACACTCGCTACCTGCACGACAACATCGTGCGCTACGCCGAGCGCCTGGCCGGCCTGATGCCCGCGCCGCTCGAGGTCTGCTACTTCGTCAACTCGGCCAGCGAGGCCAACGAGCTGGCGCTGCGCCTGGCGCGGGCCTACACCGGACAGCGCGATATGATCGTGCTCGACGCGGCCTACCACGGCCACACCACCGGCCTGATCGACATTAGCCCCTATAAGTTCAACGGGCCCGGCGGGACCGGCGCACCCGAGTGGGTCCACGTCGCGGCCATCCCCGACGACTACCGCGGAGCGTACCGGCGTGATGATCCCCAGGCCGGCGTGAAGTACGCCGCCGACGTCGCCGCGCTGGTGGGCGATGTGCAGTCGCGCAGGGGCGGGCTCGCCGGCTACATCGCCGAGTCGCTCCCGAGCGTCGGCGGGCAGATCGTGCTGCCGCCCGGCTATCTCGCGGGGGTGTACCAGGCGGTGCGCGCCGCGGGCGGCCTCTGCATCGCGGACGAGGTGCAGGTCGGCTTTGGGCGGCTGGGGTCGGCGTTCTGGGGCTTCGAGCTCCAGGGGGTGGTGCCGGACATCGTGGTGCTGGGCAAGCCGATCGGCAACAGCTTCCCGCTCGGCGCGGTGGTGACGACGCGGGCGATCGCAGACGCCTTCGACAACGGCATGGAGTTCTTCAGCACCTTCGGCGGCAACCCGGTGGCCTGCGCCGTGGGCCTGGCGGTGCTCGATGTGGTGCGTGACGAGGGTCTTCAGCAGCGCGCCGCGCGGGTGGGTGGCCGGCTGCTGGCCGGGCTGCGCGGGCTGGTGGAGCGCCACCCGATCGTGGGCGATGCGCGCGGCTCGGGGCTGTTCCTCGGGCTGGAGCTGGTGCGCGACCGCGCCACGCTCGAGCCGGCCGATGCCGAGGCGAGCTACGTGGTCAACCGGCTGCGCGAGCGCTGCGTGCTGGCCGGCACCGACGGGCCGTACCACAACGTGATCAAGATCCGCCCGCCGCTGCCCTTCAGCGAGGCCGACGCCGACTTCCTCACGGCTGCGCTGGATGATATTCTGCGCGAAGACGCCGTGCGCGTGTAGCCCCTCGCCGCCCGCGTGGCTCCAAGACGCCGCGCGGGCGGCCCGAAGCTACAGCCGCTCCTCCACGTAGATAATCTTGCTGCCCTGGAGCTCGAAGCGGATCGGGACGGGGCGCAGCTCGGGCAGGGCCGCGCAGATCGTCGGGTGAGCCTCCTCGGGGGCGTAGAGGAGCAGAAAGCCCCCCCCGCCGGCGCCGAGGATCTTGCCGCCGTGTGCCCCGGCTGACCTCGCCCGCTCGTACCAGCTGTCGATCTGCGGGCTGGTAATCCCCGAGGCCAGCTCGCGCTTGCGCGCCCACCCCTCGTGCAGCACCTCGCCGAACGCATCCAGGTTGTCCTGGACGATCGCCGCGCGCAGGTCGTGCGCCAGGGCGACCATATGGCGCAGGGCGCGGCGGCTCGCCGGGTCGCGCTGGGTGTTCGCCTGCTGCTCGCGCAGCACATTGGCCGTGCGCCGCGTGTGCCCGGTGTACAGCATCAGCAGGCGCCGCTGCAGGAGCTGGCGGGTCTGTGGCCGGCAGATCACCGGGTCTATGAACACCGTCTCATCGGGGTTGAACTGGATGAACTGAAGCCCGCCGAAGGCCGCGATGTACTGGTCCTGCTTTCCGATCGGGGCGTTGCAGCGCTCGATCTCGATCTGGCAGGCCTCGCGGGCGAGGCGCTCCGCGCCGGCGAAGCGGCCGGTGTACGCGTAGAGGGCGTTGAGCAGGCCGACGGTGTACGTGCTCGAGGAGCCGAGCCCGGTGCCCTGAGAGGGGATGTCGGAGATCGAGGTTATCTCGATCCCCTGGTCGCAGCCGACGACGCGGAGCGACTCGCGGATGAGCTCGTGCTTGAGCTCGCCGACGTGGTCCACGATCTCGGTGACCGAGTAGCTGGCCCGGATGCGGTGGTCGAACTTCGTGTTAATTGTTATGTAAATGTACTGATCGATGCTCGTGCTGACGACCGCCCCCGGCTCCTGGAGATAGTAGGCGGGGAGGTCGCTGCCGCCGCCGACAAAGCTGACGCGCAGCGGGGTACGCGAGATGATCATGGCCTTTTTCTCCTCACAATCACTGCTCCGCAGCTTCTCCGTTACTTGAGACATAAGCATTATAGAGCCCTGCGGCAACCGCAAGAGGTGGAGGGTCAGCGCGCACTTACGGCTCGCCCCGCTCTTGTGCTACACTGTTGGTCCGGCAAGAGTTCCAGCGGCGCGTGGTGGTGAAGGTCCCGGCCTACACCGCGCGCTTTTGCTGTGGGCGATGTGAGAAATACCAGACCCGGAAGCAGAAAAAGGAGTGTCTCTACGTGACCGACAATAAGATTATCTACTCGATGATGCGGGTCGGCAAGGTCGTGCCGCCCAACAAGCAGGTGCTGAAGGACATCTCGCTCTCCTACTTCTACGGCGCCAAGATCGGCGTGATCGGCCTGAACGGCGCCGGCAAGAGCACCCTGCTGCGGATCATGGCCGGGGTGGACAAGGACTTCATCGGCGAGACGGCCATGGCGCCCGGCCACACGATCGGCTACCTGGAGCAGGAGCCGCGGCTCGACGAGAGCCTCACCGTGCGCCAGATCGTCGAGCAGGGCGCCCAGCACGTCGTGGACCTGCTGAAGCGCTACGACGAGGTCAACGAGAAGTTCAGCGACCCGGACGCGGACATGGACGCGCTAATCGCCGAGCAGGGCGAGCTCCAGGAGCAGCTCGATCACCTCAACGCCTGGGACCTGGACTCGCGCCTCGAGCTGGCGATGGACGCCCTGCGCTGCCCGCCGCAGGATACGCCGGTGAAGGTGCTCTCGGGCGGTGAGAAGCGGCGCGTCGCCCTCTGCCGCCTGCTGCTGCGCGAGCCGGACATCCTGCTGCTCGACGAGCCCACCAACCACCTTGACGCTGAGTCGGTGGCCTGGCTCGAGCGCCACCTGCAGGAGTACAAGGGCACGGTGATCTTCGTGACCCACGACCGCAGCTTCCTCAACACAGTGGCGGCCTGGATTCTGGAGCTCGAGCGCGGCCAGGGCATCCCCTGGCGCGGCAACTACTCCTCGTGGCTCGAGCAGAAGAAGCAGCGGCTGGTGGAGACCGAGAAGGCCGAGTCGCAGCGCCAGAAGGCCCTGTCGCGCGAGCTCGAGTGGATCGGCATGTCGCCCCGCGGCCGCCACGCCAAGAGCAAGGCGCGCATCACGGCCTACGAGCAGCTGCTCGAGCAGAGCCAGGAGAAGGCCGAGCGCGAGGCCGAGATCTTCATCCCGCCCGGGCCGCGCCTCGGCAACATCGTGATCCAGGCCAGCGGCGTGGCGAAGGCCTACGGCGATAAGCTGCTCTACGACAACCTGAGCTTTGACCTGCCTCCTGGCGGCATCGTCGGCATCATCGGCCCGAACGGCGCCGGCAAGACCACCCTCTTCCGCATGATCCTCGGCCAGGAGCAGCCCGACGGCGGCACCCTGCGCGTGGGCGAGACGGTCAAGCTCGGCTACGTGGATCAGAGCCGCTCGCTCGACCCGGAGAAGACGGTCTGGCAGGAGATCTCGGGCGGGGACGAGGAGATCCGCCTCGGCACGCGCCTGGTGAACTCGCGGGCCTATGTCGGTAAGTTCAATTTTGGCGGGGCCGACCAGCAGAAAAAGGTTGGCCTGCTCTCCGGCGGCGAGCGCAACCGCGTCCACCTGGCCAAGATGCTGCGCACCGAGTCGAATGTCATCCTGCTCGACGAGCCTACCAATGACCTGGACGTCCACACGCTCCGGGCACTCGAGGAGGCGCTGCAGAACTTCGCCGGCTGCGCGGTGATTATCTCGCACGACCGCTGGTTCCTGGACCGCGTAGCGACACACATTATGGCCTTCGAGGGGGATAGCCAGGTAGTGTGGTTCCCCGGCACCTACAGTGAGTACGAGGACGACCGCCGCCGCCGCCTGGGCAAGGAGGCCGACCGGCCGCACCGCATCACCTACCGCGCACTGCGCCGCGGGTAGGGTCTGGCGCGTCACCCCTCTCCACGTAGAGGTACGAGTGTGCAGTTTGGCGCATCAGAGCGCAATATCGTCCCCCTCTCCCGCGTCAGGGAGAGGGGGCCGCGGGAGAGGGGGCCGGAGCTCCCTCACCGCATCACGATCGGCACCACCACATCGTAGATCGGCGGGTCCACCTCGTCGGACACGACCAGCTCGCCGCCCGACGAAGCTGCCCCGGAGTCGGTGATCGGCGTGCTGCCGGCCCAGATCCGCCCCGCCCCCGCCCAGAGCGAATCGTGGCCATCGGCTGCGCTGCCCTGCACCCACTCGGAGGACCAGCCGCCCGCCCAGATCCGCCCCGCCCCCGCCCAGATCCGCCCCGCCCCCGCCCAGATCCGCCCGGCGCCGTCCCACACTGCCAGCGGCTGGCCGGCCTCGTCCAGCAGGCGGAACTCCCCCGGCGGCTCGATCCACTGGGTGTAGCCCCAGTAGTGCGCGTTGGTCGTCAGGTCAAGGTCGATGTTCATCTGGCCGTTGGCCGTGCCGAGCGCGCACACCGCCAGCGAAACATCGCACAGCACCGCCTGGCGCGCGTCCACCAGGCCGGCCCCCTGCTCCCACACGCTGTACATGGGCTGGCCCGAGGGATCGAGCGCGGCGCGGGCGGTGGCGAGCAGCCGGTGCTTCACCTGCTCGTTGGTCATCGCCGGGTTCGCCTGGAGCATCAGCGCCACGATCCCGCTCACCTGCGCCGCCGCCATCGAGGTGCCGCTGAGCTGGTAGTAGGTGTGCTTGTTGAGCGGCTTGCCGATGCCGTAGTCCACATCCCCCTTCTCCTCGATGCGCGCCTCAGGGATGGCCAGCGCGGAGGCCGAGTCATCCGGGACGGGGGCGATCGTGCGCGAGGCGGGGACCACCACGTCCGGCTTCACGAAGGCCGACTCGGTGGGGCCGCGGCTCGAGTAGGGCGCCAGCTCGTCGGCCCCGCTGGCGGTGTAGCGCCCGCTGCGCACGGCGCCCACTGTGATGACGTAGGGCACGTTGCCCGGCACCGTGATCGTGCCCGGTTCGGGGCCGCCGTTGCCGGCCGCCGTCACCACCACGATGCCGGCTTTCCAGGCCTGCATCACCGCCTGGTTGAGCGGGTCGGCCCAGTACGGGCCGCTCACCGGCGCGTAGATCGAGAGGTTCAGCACGCGGATGTTGTAGCGCTCGCGGTTCAGCAGCACCCACTGGATCGCGTCGATCACGGTGACGTAGCTGCTGGCCCCGTCGCGGTCCAGGGCGCGGGCAATCACCAGGTTCACCTTCGGCGCCACGCCCACCGGCCCGCGCACCTGATCGGCCAGTGCGGCGCTGCGGTTGTCCGCGATGGTCGAGATCACGTGTGTGCCGTGGCCGTTCTGGTCAGTGCTGTTGCGCGCGTCGTCGCCGGCGTTGGCGTTGACGTTGGTGTCGGGCCGCGGGAGCATGTCGCGGTAGAGGATGCAGCGGCTGCGGCCGCCGCTCGCGTCCCCCTCGACGTACAGCGCGCCGGTAGCCGGGTCGTAGGCGTCCCAGCCGCTGCTGGTCCCCTGCCGGTTCTGGAAGCTCATGAAGCCGCTGTCGATCACCGCCACGGTCACGCCGTAGCCGAGCAGCGGCATGGGGTCCACGGCGCCGCCGAGGCTGACCTGCTGGTTGCTGCAGCTGTCGCGGCGGGTGGCGACGCGCGCGCCGTGCAGCGCGGCGGCCCCGGTGGCTGCCGAGGGGTAGAGCAGGTAGCCCTCGGTGTCGTTCTCGCTACCCGAGCCGCGCGCGGCCGCCCGCACCCCGGCGTCGGCGTGCAGCCGCAGGCGCGGGTCGGCGGCGAGCAGGCGCAGCGCGTGCGGGGGGAGCATTGCGCCCACAGCGCCGATGATCTCGAGCCGCCGCGATACCTCCCCGCCGGCAGCCTTCACCGCGGCGGCGGCGACGGCGGCGCTCCGGGCCTGGACGATCACGGATGTGCTCACTGAGGAGGTGGCGGGCGGAGCGGGGGAGACAGTCAGCGCGCCCGCCAGCACGGCGGCGAGGATCAGGGTGCGCGTTGCGGCGGTTCTCATGCCACCACCTCCTGCGGCGCTCTCGGCGGCGCCCGGCCAGCAACAGGCGGACCTTCGGGGCCACCGCCGGGCGAGCAAGCTGCGTCTGTGTGCTGTGGTACAGTGGTGAGATGAAGAGACTGAAATGTACCCCTATCATACGTCACAGCCCTTGGAAATGCCAGGGGCCGCGGTTTGCCAAAGGATTACAGGCCGCTCACAGGCCCGTCCTACGATGCGGCGTCGAAGGCGCTCAGGTCGTCCAGGAGTCGCTGTAGGCCGGGTCGTCCGCCACGTCCATCAGGTCGGTGAGCTGGAGGCCGGCGAAGGTGTCCACCATCACCGCCAGCTCGTTGGTGACGCGCGGGGCGCTGAGCGAGGCCTCCATCGCCCCGGCCTGGGGGCCGTGAGGCAGCCCGCGCGGGTGGTAGGTGATGCTGCCGACCTCGATGCCGCGCCGGGCGGCGTAGTTCCCGGCCGCGTAGTAGATCACCTCGTCCGAGTCCAGGTTCGAGTGGAAGTAGGGGATCGGCACCGCCTGCGGGTCCCAGTCGATCTGGCGCGGCACGAACGAGCAGACCACGAACCCCGGCCCCTCAAAGGTCTGGTGGGTGGTGGGCGGCACGTGGAAGCGCCCGGCGTGCGGCTCGTAGTCGTGGATGCTGAAGGCCCACGGGTAGAGGTGCCCGTCCCAACCCACCACGTCGAAGGGGTGGTGGTCCAGCACGCGCCGGTAGAGCACGCCGTCGAGCTTGAGGTGCAGCTCGAACGTCCCGCGCTCGTCGTGCGTCTGGAGGCGCGCGGGCCGGCGGAAGTCGCGCTCCCAGTAGGGCGCGTGCTCGAGGAGCTGGCCGAAGGGGTTGCGGTACTTCTTCGGCACGCCGATCGCCCCGGCGGCCTCCACCACCAGCATGCGCCCGGATCCATCCGCGAAGGTGATGCGGTGGATCACCCCGCGCGGCACGTACACGTAGTCCCCCGCGCGGAAGTCCACGTCGCCCAGCTGGGTCTCGAGCGTGCCGGCGCCCTCGTGGATGAAGAGCAGCTCGTCGTTCGTCCCGTTTTTGTAGAAGTAGGGCCGCTCCGCGTCGTCGCCCTCGCCCCGCTGCACCATCGGCTCGGCCGGCGCGGCCACGGCCACCGACACATCCCGGTTGAACATGAGCACCCGTCGCCCGCTCACCGGGTCGCCGCCAGGCTCGAGCTGGCGCGTCTTGACGTGGCGGTGGCGGTGGGCCGAGAGCGGGGCGGGCCGCGGCGCCACCGAGCCGATCACCTCGTTGCGGCGGCTGGCGGGCGGCAGGTGGCGGTGGTACAGGATCGAGTAGATCCCGCTGAACCCCTCGGTGCCGAAGATCTCCTCGTACAGCAGCCGGTCCTGCTCGTCGCGGAACACCGAGTGCCGCTTGGCGGGCACCTGGCCCATCAGGTGGTAGCTTGGCATGGTGTGGTCCTCTCAGACGATGGCCGGCTCCGGCAGCCCCTCCGCCCTGGCGTACGCGCGGATGATCTCGGCGATCTGCTCGACGCTGTCGAAAACCCAGTAGGTGCTGTGCATGTTGTACACCGCCGAGGGGGTTTCGGCCGCGCGCCGGATGTCGAACGGCAGCCGCGGGGTGTCGGGTGCGAAGGCCTTGTCCAGCTCGTCGATCGACGAGAGCAGCCCGGCGCCGAACGCCTTCAGCGCGCCCCCCTCGCGGATCAGGCCGAACTCGGTGGTGTACCACCAGAGGCGGGCCACCTCGAGCTGCTGCCGCTCGTCCCCGGCGAAGTACAGCGGCCCGAAGGCCTGCGCGATATCACCGAAGCGCCGGTCGGTGAAGAAGGCCAGGTGGCCGAAGTACTCGTGGAACAGGTCGGGCAGCGGCGTGAAGGCCAGCTCCTCCGGCGTGCGGATGTAGTTCGTCACCGGGAAGCGCCGCTCGCGGATGTGCTCGAACCACTCGGTGGCGCCCAGGTACTCGTTCTGCGCGTCCCCCAGCGTCCAGCCGCTCATCTCCCGCAGCCGGGCGCTCACGGCCCGCGGGTCGGGCAGGCGCGCGGGGTCCAGCCCCAGCCGCGGGAACCCCGCCAGCCACTCCGCGCAGGCGTGCTCCGGCATGCGCTCCATCTGCCGGGCGTAGAGCGTCGCCCAGGTCTGGTGGTCCCGCTCGGTGTACTCCGGCATCGTCGGCTCAGTGGCGACCAACGTCATTGTTGCACCTCCCTAAAGGTTGCCCCTCAGCGCCTGCTCGCGCTCGATCGCCTCGAACAGCGCGCGGAAGTTGCCCTTGCCGAAGCCGCGGCTCCCCTTGCGCTGGATGATCTCGTAGAACAGCGTCGGGCGGTCCTGCACCGGCTGGCTGAAGATCTGCAGCAGGTAGCCCTCCTCGTCGCGGTCCACCAGGATGCCGCGCCGCGCCAGGTCCTCGGCCTGCTCGTCGATGCGCCCCACCCGCTGCTCCAGGTCCTGGTAGTAGGTGTCGGGCACGCGCAGGAAGGCCAGGCCGTGCTCGCGCAGGGCGTCCACGCTCGCCAGGATGTCGCCGGTGGCCAGCGCGATGTGCTGCACGCCCGGGCTGCCGTTGTACTCCAGGTACTCCTCGATCTGGCTCTTGCGCCGCCCCTCTGCCGGCTCGTTGATCGGGAACTTGATCTTGCCGGTGCCGTTCGCCATCACCTTGCTCATCAGCGCTGAGTACTCGGTGCTGATGTCCTGGTCGTCGAAGTGGATGAGCTGCCGGAAGCCGAGCACGTCACGGTAGAACGCCACCCACTCCTCCATCCGCCCCAGCTCGACGTTCCCCACGATGTGGTCGATCGCCGCCAGCCCTGTCTCCGTGGCCGGCAGCGGGCTCTCGACGGCGCGGTAGCCCGGCATGAAGGCGCCCTCGTACCCGTCGCGCGAGACGAAGCTGTGCACCACGTCGCCGTAGGTGGCGATGCTGGCCCTCACGATCCGGCCGCCCTGGTCCTCGTCGACGGTCGGCTCCTGCACACCGCGCCCGCCGCGCCGCAGCGCCTCGACGTAGGCGGCCTCGGCATCGGCCACGCGCAGCGCCACGTCCTTCACACCATCGCCGTGACATGCCACGAACGACGCCACCGGGTGGGCAGGGTCCGGCGCCAGCGCCGAAGTCAGCACGAAGCGCACGTTGCGCCGGCTCAGCACGTAGGAGGCGCGGTCGCGCACGCCGGTCTCGAGCCCGGCGTAGGCCACCGGGCATAGCCCGAGCACCGCGCGGTAGAAGTGCGCCGCCTGGCGCGCGTTCGAGACGTAGAACTCGACGTAGTCGATGCCGAGGAGGTCGAGGGGGTCAGCACCCATGCCAGAGCCATCCTTTCGCCATTGAAGCGGACGTCCTGCGGTGCTCTAGCAGCAGAAAGAGTGCCACAGCGCGGCGCGCAAAAGGGGGCGGGGCGCTGTGACCCAGCGCCCCGCCCCTGCTCTCCGGCCCACGCGGCTGCCCTGCCGGCCGCGCACAGATCCGCTGCTGCCGGCGTCAGGCCCGCAGCGCGAGGACCTGCGCCTCGTACGCGCGGATCTCGTTCAGGAAGGCTATACCGACCGGCGCCTCGTGCCGGGCGCAGAACATGTCCCACACCGCCGCCCACGGCAGGCCCTTGAGCTCCTCCATCAGCGCCAGCCGGCCGGTGGTGTCGCCGGCCGACTCCAGCGCGCGCAGCTCCGCGGCGGGCTCGAGCAGCGCCATCAGCAGCGCCCGCTGCGCGTTGCGCGCGCCGATCGCCCAGGCCGCCACACGATTGATGCTCGCGTCGAAGAAGTCAAGGCCGATGTGGGTGCGCCCGAGGAAGCCGCCGCGCACCAGCTCCTGCATGATCGCCTGGAGCTCGTCGGTGAAAGTCACGACGTGGTCGCTGTCCCAGCGGACGCCGCGGCTGACGTGGAGCAGCAGCTCCTCCACGTACAGCAGCACCGCAGAGATCTTGTCCGAGATCACCTCGGTGGGGTGGAAGTGGCCGGCGTCGAGGCACAGCAGCGTGCCCGGCCGGCTGACGGCGTAGCCCAAGTAGAACTCGTGCGAGCCGACGGTGTAGCTCTCGGCGCCCAGGCCGAACAGCTTCGCCTCCACTGCGTCGCGATTGTGCGCCCGGTCGATCGGCTCGGCCAGCACCGCGTCGAGGGACTGGCGCAGGCGCTCGCGCGGGGCGAGCCGGTCGGCGGGCGTGTCCTTCGAGCCGTCCGGCACCCAGATGTTGGTCACGCAGGGAGTCCCGAGGGCACGCCCGAAGTGGGCGCCGATGCGGCGGGAGGCGACGCAGTGCTCGATCCAGTACTGGCGGATGGCCGGGTCAGGGTGGGCGAGCGTAAGGCCGTCGGCGGCGAGGGGGTGCGAGAAGCAGGTGGGGTTGAAGTCCAGGCCGTGCCCGCCGGCCCTGGCCCAGTCGGTCCAGGCGGCGAAGTGCTCCGGGCCGAGGGCGTTGCGCTCGACCTTCGCGCCGCCGGTCTCGGCGTAGATCGCGTGCAGGTTGAGGCGGTGGCGGCCGGGGATGAGCCGGTAGGCCACGTCGAGGTCGGCGCGCAGCTCGTCGGCCGTGCGCGCCTTGCCCGGGTAGTTGCCGGTCGCCGCGATGCCGCCCGTCAGCTCGCCGTCCGGGTTCTCAAAGCCGCTGACGTCATCGCCCTGCCAGCAGTGCAGGCTGAGGGCCACCTGCGCCAGCTGTCCCAGGGTCGCCTCGGTATCTACCCCCAGCGCCGCGTAGCGCTCGCGCGCCAGGCTGTAGGCGGCCTCAACTGCTTGGAGCTGCGTTGCCATGACGAGTCCTCTCTGTATCAGTGTTCGGGTGTTCGGGATGGGGGAGCCGGGTGACTGCCGGCGAACAAGGTACGGGCTCCAAATCGGCCGAGAGAGCGTAGTCCATCTTTCCCGTCTTGTCAATCGTCTGCTCTAGTTTGATCGGCCCGCTGGAGCCGGCACAATGAGGCGGGGCGCCGCTACACCGGCGCCCCGCCCAGGATGTCAGCCCTCAGGCCCGCGCGCTACACCACCCGTAGCGAGGAGGTCATGTGCTTCTTGCGGCGCTCGCACGGCAGCGCGGGGCGGATCAAGGATCGCGGGGACACGAGGCGGGTCATCGCCAGCAGCAGTTCAGCGTCCACCACCGGCTTGAACAGCACCTCGGCGAAGCCGGCGGCCAGCGCTGACTGCCGCACGAAGTTCGCCACGTACGAGGTGAGCGCCACTACTGGCGTGCGCTCCAGCTTGGGGTCTGCCAGCACCTGCCGCCGCACCTCCCAGCCGTCGAACCCCGGCAGCGCCAGCTCGGTGATGATCAGGTCGGGGTGCAGGTGCAGCGCCAGGCCGACCGCCTCCGGCCCGCTCATCGCCTCGGCCACGCTGTAGCCGGCCACGTTGAGCGACACGCTCAGCGTCAGCAGCGCAGTGGGCGATGGGTCCACGATCAGGATCTGGGGCGGCATAGGGGACTCCTCAAGGATGGGTGGCTAGCTCCGCGCGACACACCGCCGACGCTACGACCTAACGACGAAGATAGCCGATCGATGTGGCCGATGTCGAGCGATCTCTGTGTGAGCCACGTAGCGGTTACATGCGCCCTCCGTGTGTACTCGTTTCCCCGACAAAACCGCCTACGCCGTCACCGGATGGTCCTCTCATGGGGCTGCGCCCCATTGCCCCACGCAGCTGCGCACGGTAGAACCCGTAGCCGGACAGCAGAAGCCCTCGGCATCAGCACTACACCCTTGTACGCCGAGTGAACGAGTCACGCAGTCTGGCGGCGCCAATCAAACATCCAGAAGGAGAAACCGATGCTCGCTAAGGTCCGCAGCTGCGCCGTGATTGGCCTGGAGGGGGTGCTCGTCGAGGTCGAGGTGGATATCGCACAGGGGCTCCCGGCGTTCGCCGTGGTGGGGCTCGGCGACGCCGCCGTGCAGGAGAGTAAGGAGCGCGTCCGGGCGGCGATCAAGAACTCGGGCGCGACGTTCCCTATGAAGCGCATCACCGCCAACCTCGCCCCGGCCGACCTCCGCAAGGCCGGGCCGTCCTACGACCTCCCGATCGCCCTCGGGCTGCTGATGGCCTCGGGGCAGCTGGCCGGCGAGCTCGGCGGCGCGGCCTTCATCGGTGAGCTTGGGCTCGACGGGGCGCTGCGCCACGTGGACGGCGTGCTGCCGATGGTGGCGGTGGCCCGCGAGTGCGGCGTCGGCACGGTCTACGTCCCCTACGAGGACGCCCCCGAGGCCGCGCTGGTGGACGGGATGACTATCGTGCCGGTGCGAACTCTGGGCGACCTGGCTTCCCACGTGGCTGGCGAGCGCCCGCTGGCGGCCTACCTCTCCGCCGCGCGCTTCGACGAGGCGACGCCCGCCTACCCGGTGGACTTCGCCCACGTCCGCGGCCAGGAGCACGTCAAGCGCGCGCTCGAGGTGGCGGCAGCTGGTGGCCACAACATCGCGATGACCGGCAGCCCAGGCGCCGGCAAGACCCTCATGGCCCGCGCGCTGGTCTCCATCCTGCCGCCCATGTCGCTCGACGAGGCCCTCGAGGTGACGAAGATCTACAGCGTCGGCGGGCAGCTGCCGAAGGACACCCCGCTCGTGCGGCAGCGCCCGTTCTGCGCCCCCCACCACACCACCTCGCTCGCCGGGCTCGTGGGCGGCGGCAATAGCCGCGTCAAGCCCGGGATGTGCTCGCTCGCCCACCGCGGCGTGCTGTTCCTCGACGAGCTACCGGAGTTCGGCTCCAAGCTCGATGTACTGCGCCAGCCGCTTGAGGACCGAACCGTGACGATCAGCCGCGCCCACGGCAGCATGAGCTTCCCGGCGTCCTTCATGCTGGTGGCGGCGCAGAACCCGTGCGTCTGCGGCTGGCACGGCGACCCCGAGCGCGGCTGCACCTGCACCCCTGCCGCCGTCACCCGCTACCAGCGCCGCGTCTCCGGGCCGCTGCTGGACCGCATTGACATCCACGTGGAGGTGCCGCGCATCCAGTACGAGAAGCTCAGCGCGGATCGCCCTGCCGAGACGTCGGAGGCGGTGCGCGCGCGCGTGGTGGCTGCTCGCGAGCGACAGACCCGCCGGCTGCGCGGAACCCGCCTCACCTGCAACGCCGAGATGGGCTCCTCGGAGATCCCGCGCCACTGCGCCCTCGACGGGGCCGGGCAGCGGCTCATGCAGGCCGCCATGCGCCAGCTCAGCCTCTCGGCACGCGGCTACCACCGTGTGCTCAAGCTCGCCCGCACCATCGCCGACCTCGCCGCCTGCGACCAGATCGGCCCCGCGCACCTGGCCGAGGCGCTCCAGTACCGCCCGCGCCGGACGGAGTGAGCGCCGCGCTCAGGGGCGAGGCGGGTGCAGCGAGTGATTCGAGCACCACGTGACGCGGCGGGCGACCGCACCGCGGGTGCTCGCGGGGCACTGAAGTGGATAATAATCCTACTCCTCGTCGCGCCGCCCGTCGTAGGCGGCCTCGCGGAGGCCCTTCAGGTAGCCGATCGCGAACAGCCGCCCCATCGCCTCGTAGCCGGGGTTACTGTTGTTCTCACCCGCCATCGTCGGCACGTGGTCGGGCCGCAGCACCCCCTCGAAGCCCACCTCGCGGTAAGCCCGGAGGCAGGCCAGCAGGTCGGTCGGGCCGTCGTCGTGGAAGGTCTCGTGGAACTTCTCGCGGGTGCCGCGCACATCGCGCATGTGCACGAAGAAGATCTTGCCCTGGCGGCCGAAGTGCCGGATCACTGCCGGGAGGTCGTCGGTCATGAGCGCGAAGTTGCCCTGGCAGAGCGTGATACCATTGACAGGGCTAGGTGCCATGTCAAGCAGGCGCTGGTAGTTCTCCACGCTGCGCATGATCCGGCCCACGCCCCGGATCGGGGAGAGCGGCGGGTCATCGGGGTGCATCGCAAGCTGGACGCCGGCCTTCTCGGCCACGGGCAGCACGCGCTGCAAGAAGTACTGCAGGTTCTCCCAGAGGGCGTCCTCGGAGATCTCGCCGAGCTCCACCACCGGTGCGTTGACCATCTGGGAGTGGTCATAGCCGGAGACCAGCGCGCCGCCGCGGGTGGGGATGGACATCGAGGTGCGCATCCAGTTGAAGCTGGACATCCATTCGTAGCACCACACCTTGATGCCGAGGCGGCCCATGTTATCGAGCAGCTTGCAGACGACATCGATCTCCTCGTCGCGCCCCTCGAGACCGCGCTTGGCGCGCTCGAGCGGCGGGCGGCTCTCGATGACGGCCAGGGTGAAGCCGCCATCCTCGTAGCGCTGCTTCATACGCAGGAGCGGCATGTAGTCCCACGGCTGCTCGTCGCCGCGGGTTTCGCCGAAGGGGATGGCGCCGACGGCGTATTTCACGCCGCACTGGTGTACGAGCGTCCAGAGATTCGACGGCGTGGGGGCGAGATACTCGGCAATTTTGATCATGGATGTGACCTCTTGATATGGGGCCTGCGGCCCCCCAGTGAATACAGGAAGAGACACGTGTGGAAGGGCTACGCCCCACCACACCTCCCGGCTGTGGCTTCTCGTATGTTACACCGTCTCCCCAAGCTTGACTGCCTGGAAGAGCTGGAAGCGCCGCAACAGTGCCAGCATGACCGCCACGCCGGCCACGAGCAGGATGCCGAACACCAGGTAGATCAGCCAGATCTGCTCCCAGGCGATCTCAACCTGGAATGGCGGGATCTGCGCCCGCGGGTCGTCGCGCACGTGCATGAAGGGGATGAACAGCATGCTCGCCGTGACGCCCACCAGCGTGCCAGCCACCATGCCGCCGGCGAGCACCAGGGCCTGCTCGGCGGCCAGGAGCGTGCCGAGCTGCGGCGACGAAAGGCCGATCGCGCGCATGGTGCCGAGCTCGACGAAGCGGCGCTGAAACGAGAGCGCGGCGTAGATCAGGAAGCCGATCGCCGTCAGCGTCGCCGCGCCGATGAACCCCACCGAGAGCAGCCCGAACAGCCCCTGGCGCTCGGGCCGGCCGCGCTCGGCCGCCAGGATCTGCGGCGCGAAGTCCTTGGTGATGGTGTTGAGCCCCAGCTCGATCTCACCGCGGCGGATGTCGGCCCGCGTCACGCCCTCGTCCACCCGCAGCCAGACCTCATACGGGTACTGGCCGCCCTGCTGCTCGACGGCGTAGTCCAGGTTGCCGATCAGCAGCGGCCCATCGCCCGGGTAGGCGGTGGGGAACATGTCGACGAAGCCGACGACCACCATCGGCACGTCCACCGCCGCGCCGAGGTCGCTCAGCTGCACCACGAGGCGGTCGCCCAGCCGCAGCCCGGTCGTGGAAGCGAAGTCGTGGCCCACCAATACGCCGGCCGGGTCGTCGGCCAGCCGGTTCATCAGCTCCCCGAGCGACTCAGCGGCGTAGTCGTCACGCCAGCGCACCACATCGGGGAGCTGGGCGCGGTCCACGCCCAGGAACTGCGCCTCGCTACGGGTGCTGCCCACCACCACCTCGACGGTGCTGCGCGAGACGCGCGTCGCGGCCCGCACGCCGGAGATGGTGCGATACTCATCCACTGGCAGGAACAGCCACGAGGCGGCCCGAACCGCGCTCTGTCCCTGGCCCCCGCCGCTCTCCTGTGGCATGCCGACGGCCGTGCCCGCGCCCACGCCCGAGCCGTCGCTCTGGCCCGCACCGCCACCGGTGCCGCCGTCGATGACGCGCAGGTCGCCGCCCACCAGGTGGTTGACGCGCTCGGCGAGGTGGTGATCGAGTGTGCGGGCCATCGAGGCGGTGAACGAGGCCAGGCCGAGGGTGAGGGTGAGGAGCAGCAGCGGGCCGGTGTAGGCGCCCGCAGCACGCGCCAGATAGCGGGCGGCCATGACCAGCGCCACCCCCGGGAGCCAGCCGGCGACCCACGCCACGGCGCGGGCGAGCAGCGGGAAGAAGCGCACGGCCAGAAGGCCGCAGCCCCAGATGAAGAGCGTTGGCGTGAGCAGCAGCAGCGGGTCACCGAAGGGGTCGCCGCGGACGCCGCCGATCCCGGGACCGGCCACCGCGCCCACCAGCGCGAGCTGCGTGTAGCCGTAGGCAGAGACCGCCAGGAGCAGCAGGTCGGCGTAGGCGCGCTGCCATAACGGGCGGGCGGGGCCGCGGCGGCGCTTAAACGAGACGATCGTGTAGCGCGCGGCGCCGAGCGCGGGGATCACGCAGGCCAGCACCAGTAGGGCCAGCATCTGCCAGCCGCGCCGCACAGCCTCGGGGGTGAGCTCAATCGGCAGCGGCTCACCCGGGATGAACTGCAGGAAGGAGCGCGTCCAGGTCATGGCGAGCGCGGCGCCCTGCCCCACGAGCAGCGCCAGGCCGAGAGCCGCAAGCCCCACCACGACGCCCTCGAGGGCGTAGATCACCAGCACCTGCCCTTGCGAGGCGCCGCGCGAGCGGAGGGTGGCGATCTCGCCGCTCTGGCGCTGCACCACCAGCCCGGCCACCAGCATCACGAAGTACGCCATCAGGCCGAGCACCGGGATGCTCAGCACCGTCAGGAGCGTCGTCAGGCGGTCTACCCGCTCCTGATGTGCGTCGAGCAGCCCGACCGGCGACGTATCGAGCTGCACGCCCGGCAGCGCGGCGTCGGCCTGCTCCAGGCTGCGCTCGATGGAGGCGCGCACCGTGACGACCTCGCCTGAGCGCACGCCGCTGCCGTCCATGGTCAGGTACCAGGCGGCCACGAAGAGCAGGGCCGGGTTGCGGGCCTGCGCCGCGACGAAGCTCTCCTCGGTGGTCAGCAGCGTCTCGACGAAGGTGGCGGGCGGGTAGATCCAGTACGGGTCGGCCGGGTCGCGCGGGCGCCAGACCCCCGCCACACGCACCTCGACGTCGTCGGCGGGGCCGCGTGCGGCGCCCCGGATCGTGTAGACGTCACCCACCTGGAGGCCGAGCTTGCCGGCGAGCGTCTCGGAGACCAGCGTCTCGGCAGGGAGCGTGCCGGGCACGGGCATCGCGCCGTCGAGCAGGTCGACGGCCGGCTCGAGGCCGGTGAGGAACGCCAGATTGACGCGCGTGAGCGGCTGGTCAGGCACGCCGGGGGCATAGATCGCCAGCTTCTCCGAGGCGCCGTAGCGCACGCGGTCGGTCATGGGCATGCCGAGGGTCTGCGCCACGGGGCCGGCGAAGTACGCTTCGGCGGCGCGGTACTCCTCCCAGGAGAGCGGGCCGTGCTGGGCGCTGAGGTAGCGGTAGACCATTGCGAAGGGCGGTCGGGTGGTGCCCAGTTCGCCCTCCGTGACCTCCGTGCGCAGCACCTGGTAGCCCACTGCCTCGGCGTAGACCGGGATGCTCACCACGATGGCGATAGCGGTGACGAAGCCGGCGGCCACCGTCAGCGTTAGCGCCAGGTGGTTCCAGAGCCGGCGCGCCGCCACGCGCGCCAGAGCCAGTGGGGCCAGGGGCGGCCGCCTCTGCACGCCCACGCGCACGCCCGAGGGCGAGAGCGGCGCGGGCGTGCCGGCTGTCGGCTGAGTCGTCATGGGTATACCTTGCCGCCAAAGGATGAACGCTGAACGCTGAACGCTGAACGCTGAACGCTTGTGGCCGTCAGAACGTCGTACAGCATGTTCAACGCCTTTTTTCCTCGCTCTACGCTGGCTGGGAGGCCTGGGCGCCCGCGGCCGAGACAAGCCCGCCGAGCTCCTCGGGCGAGACCGTCGGTCCATCGAACAGGTAGCAGCTCACCGCGTGTTGCTCGCCGCTGCGGAAGAGCGGCGGGGCCTGCTCACGGCAGCGCGGCATCACGTAGGGGCAGCGCGGCGCGAAGCGGCACCCCTGACCCACAGCCGACTTATCTCCCTCGCTCGCCACCACCTGGTCCTCGCCCCACTTGCGGTCGAGGTCGGGCCAGGGGATCGAGTCGATCAGCAGGCGGGTGTAGGGGTGCTTCGGCTCACTGATCACCGTATCGGCGGCGCCGGCCTCCATCGTGCCGCCGCGGTAGAGCACCACGGCCGAGTCGCTCACGTGGTAGGCGGTGGCGAGGTCGTGCGTGATGTAGACGATCGAGATGCCGTACTCCTGGTTGAGCTTGCGGAGGCTCTCCAGGATGGTGGCGCGCAGCGAGGCATCCACCATCGACACCGGCTCGTCGGCGATGATCACGCGTGGCTTGAGCAGCAGCGCGCGGGCCACGACGATGCGCTGGCGCTGGCCGCCGGAGAGCTGGTGCGGGTAGCGGCCGAGCGTCTCCTCGGGGCGCAGGCCCACGCCGCGCAGCGCCTCCTCCATCAGCTCGCGGGCGGCGGCGCGATTGCCGGCCAGCTGGAACTTCTCGATCGGCACGGTGAGCACGTGGTCCACCGTGTAGAACGGGTTGTAGACCGCGAACGGGTCCTGGAAGATCGCCTGCACCTCGCGGCGGAAGCTCAGCTGCTCAGCGCGCGAGAGCTTGCGGACATCCTTGCCGCGGTAGAGCACCTCGCCGCTGGTGGGGGCGAGGAAGCCCATCATCAGCGACTTCAGCGTGGTCTTCCCGCTCCCGCTCTCGCCCACCACCGCCATGATGGACGAGGCGTTCTCCTCGATACGGAGCGACATGTTCTCGAGCGCCACGGTGCCGCCACCGCGGCCGAACATGCCGCCGCCGTAAACCTTTGTTACATTGCGCAGCTCAAGAAGCGGCGTCATCGGCACTCCCTCACACAGATTGCTGCTGGGCTGGGACGCGGTCTACGAGCTCCACCGGCGCGGCGCCGCCCTCGTACAGGTGGCACGAGGCGTAGCGGCCGGGGCGCACCTCGCGCAGCTGCGGCGCGCGCTCGCGGCAGACCGTGGTGGCGCTCGGGCAGCGCGGGTGAAACAGGCAGCCCTGCGGCAGCTTCAGCAGCGACGGCGGCAGGCCGGGGATGCCGCGGAAGGTCCCCTTGGCCTTGAGGCTGGGCAGACTGCTGGTGAGCAGCTGCGTATACGGGTGGAGCGGCTCGGTGAAGACCCCCTCCACCGGGCTGAGCTCGGCGAGGCGGCCCGAGTACATCACCGCCAACCGGTCTACGGCCTGGGCCATCAGGCCCATGTCGTGGCCGATCAAGATCAGCGAGACGCCGAGAGTCTGCTGGAGGCGGTTGATCGTCTCCATCACCTGGCGCTGCACCACCACGTCGAGCGCGCTGGTGGGCTCGTCGGCGATGATCAGCTTGGGACGCATGGCGATCGCGATCGCGATGCAGACGCGCTGCTTCATACCGCCCGAGAGCTCGTGGGGGTACATGCTGGCCACCTGGGGGCGCAGCTCGACAGACTCGAGCACCTCGCGCACGCGCTCCTCGCGCTGCTGCTGCGTCATGACGCCGGGGTGGTCCTGCATGCCGTCCAGAATCTGGTCGCGCACCCGCAGCACCGGGTTGAGCGAGTTCATGGCGCCCTGGGGGATCATGCTGATCGTGTTGAGGCGGGTGCGGCGCATCTCCTCATCGGAGAGCTTGAGCACGTCCACCCCGTCCACCAGCATCTCGTCGGCCATCACGCGCCCGGGCGGCTTGATCATCCGCATCAGGGCCAGCGCCATGGTGGACTTGCCGGAGCCGGACTCGCCCACGAGGCCCAGGCGGACGCCCGGTTCGAGGTTCAGGTCGACCCCGTCCACCGCCTGGACCTTCCCGCGGTCGGTGTGGTACTGGACGCGCAGATTCTTGATCTGCAGGACGTAGTTGCTCACTCCACCCTCCGCACGCGCGGGTTGGCCAGCTCGTCCAGGCCGCTGGAGAGCAGGAACAGCCCGATGAACAGGATGATCAGGATCGAGATCGGGGCCATGACCCACCACCACAGGCCGCGCACGAAGGCCGTGTAGTAGATCACCCAGTAGATCGTCATGCCGAGCGTCGGCTCGCGCAGTGGGCCGAGCCCGAAGGCCTCGAGCCCGATCGACGCCAGCACGGCGGCTGTCACGGCGCCGACGAAGCTGGCCGCCAGGTAGGGCAGCAGGTTCGGCATCAGCTCGCGCACGATGATCTCAGGGCCGCTCATGCCGGAGAGGCGCGCCATGCTCACGAAGGGGCGCTCGCGCATGGTGAGCACCTGCGAGCGGATGGTGCGCGCGGGGTACATCCAGGCTAAGAGCGACACAATCAGCGCCATGCCCTCCACCGTCATCTCCCCCTGGACCGATGAGGCGATCACCACGAGCACCAGGAAGCCCGGCACCGTGAGCAGCACATCCACTATCAGGCGGATAGCGTTGTCGATCATACCGCCGTAGTAGGCCGCCACGAAGCCGAGGATGGCGCCGAAGCCCACGCCGATCGCGCCAGCGATCAGGCCGATCCGGAGCGTCATGGGGGTGCCGATGATCATCGCGGTGAACAGGTCGCGGCCCTGGCTGTCGGTACCGAAGGGGTGCTCCCACGAGGGGGCCTTGTTCACCGGCGCGGCCAGCGGGTAGGCGTTGTCGCGGTCCACCAGAAGCCCGCCGACGCCGGCGAACAGCAGCAGCCCCAGGAGCAGCACCAGACCCACCCCGAAGCTCGGGTTGCGACGAATGTACCGCCAGACCCCGCCGGCACGCTCGAGGAAGCGCGAGGGCGCGGGGGCGGTTCTCTCAACTGCAATCATGCCTTGCTCCGGGGGCTAGCCGCGCTCGTAGGTGATGCGCGGGTCGAGCAGTGGGTACACCAGGTCCATGATCAGCATCGCGATGCCGATCGTCACGATCAGCATGAAGACGATGCCGTAGATCACGAAGTAGTCGAGCTGCTGGATGGAGCGCGAGAGCAGCGTGCCGATGCCGGGGTAGCCGAAGACCAGCTCCACGACCACGGCGCCCGAGATCACCTGGCCGAGCGAGAGCGCCAGCGCGGTGACCTGCGGCAGCAGCGCGTTCCGCACGGCGTAACGCCGGAAGATGCGGCCGTTCTTCAGGCCCTTGGCCTCGGCGAAGTTCATGTAGTCCTCGCCCTGGACTGTGATCATCATGCCGCGCATGCCGAGAGCCCAGCCCCCGGCTGCCACCAGCACGATCGAGAGCGCCGGCAAGATCGAGTGCCGCGCCACCTCCCGGGCGAAGTCCCAGCTCCACTGTGGGGTGGTGCCAATCGGGTAGCCGCCGCCGAGCGGTAAGATGCGGGCGCGGAAGGCTACGAAGTAGACCAGCAGCAGCGCCAGCAGGTAGAACGGGATGGCCGAGAGGGTCATGAACGGCGGCACGAGGTGCTTGAAGAAGCGCGGCGCCCGCGGCCAGGCCATGAGCGCGCCCACCACTGTGCCGAACAGGAAGGCAATCAGCGTAGAGGTCATCACCAGGCCGATCGTCCAGGGCAGGGCGTCGGTAATGAGCTCGTTGACGGTCTTGGGGTAGTTGGCCAGCGAGTAGCCCAGATCCAGCCGAAGCATGGATGACATGTAGTTGAGGTACTGCTGCCAGAGCGGCAAGTCCAGGCCAAAGCGCGCTTCGTAGGCCTTGACCATCTCCTCCATGCCGCTGGTGATGTACCCGCCGCGGGTGGCCTCCTGGGCCAGGCGCTCGCGGATCGGGTTGCGCGGCGTGAGCTTGGGGATGAAGAAGTTCAGCGTCGCAGCGGTCCAGATGACGAACAGCAGCAGGAGCAGACGCCGCACAAGAAATGCGATTGGCATGGCTCACCTTTCCTTCCGAAGAGTCTGGAGGGCGGGGAGCGGGCCAGGCGCGGGAGAGCTTGTCTGCCACAGAGGTCACAGAGGGCGCAGAGATGAGAGGCGACCCCCATCCTCGACGCGCTCTGTGCCCTCTGTGGCGCAAGCCGTTCTCTCGTTCCGGGTCCCAGAAGCCCCGTGCTGGTCCCTACCCGGCCGCCGGCTCCAGCTTATGCAGGATCAGCGGGAAGGTCAGGTGCCAGAACGCGCCATTGACGTACGCGTTGTCCTTCGTCGGCCAGTTCGCCCAGTAGGTGGTGTTCATCGGGATGCGGTGGAACCACTGGATGAGCGGCGCGTTCGGCAGGTTCTTGAGCCAGATCTCCATCGCCTGGAGGTAGAGGGTCTGCGTACGGGGGTCCTCAGGGGCGATCGAACGCATCTCGTCCAGGATCTTGTCGTACTCGGGGTCGGACCAGCGGGCGAGGTTGGGGAAAGTGCCCGTGCCGACCGGCTGCACGAACTTGCTCGTGAAGAAGCTCAGGGTCAGGTACGGGTCGGCGATGCTGCCGCCGTGCCCGAAGAGCATCAGCTTGGCGCGGCCGTCGTTCATGCGGTCGAACGCGTCCGGCGGCTGGGTGTACTCGGCCTCGAAGCCCTCTTTGCGCAGCTGCTCAGCCAGGATCGGGCCGATGTCCGCGTGGATGCTGAAGCCGTGGATGGCGGCCGGGACGCGCTGGCCGTCCGAGCCCACCCAGAAGCCCTCGCCGTCCTTCGTGAAGCCCTTGCCGGTCATCAACTGCTCGACCTTGCCCGGGTCGTAGGCGTTGGTCGGGTACTGCTTGAGCAGGTCCGCGGTGGCCTCCGCGAACTTATTCAGGCCGGGGTAGGCCGGGAAGGGCAGCTCGGTGGCCTGGCCGGACCCCTCGTAGGCCACGTCGATCGCCTGCTGGCGGTTGAGCGCGTAGCTCACGGCCCAGCGGATGTCCGGGTCGTTGAACGGCGGCTCGGCGGTGTTGAACCACACCGAGTTCGGCCACCAGTCCACGTAGCCGAACGGCGCCTCGCGCCCGGCGTGGGTGACGATCTTGGGGTTCTGCTCCACCACGGTCTTGATGGTGGTGGGGCGCAGGTCAAGCGCGGCGTCGATCTGATCGGTGATCGCCAGCTGCGAGGCGCGGTTGTCGTCCGTGAACGGCAGGACGATAATGCGCTCGACGCGCGGCAGCGCCGCGAAGCCGGTCTTGGCCGCCCACCAGTCGGGCCGGACGTCCTGGAACTTCTGCTGCTTGTTCCAGAGGGTGATCTTGTAGGGGCCGGTGCCGAGCGGCCAGCCCTTGGCCAGGTCGAAGAACTTGAAGCCGGGGACGTCGTCCACGTCCTTGAAGACGTGCTCGGGCACCCAGTAGAGGCCGGTGTCGAACTTCGAGGAGAGGTAGTCGAAGAGGAAGCGCGGGTTGGGGTCGTTGAAGACGAACGTGACCGTCTGGTCGTCGGCGGCCGCGACCTCCTTGACGATCTCCTTCATCTCGGTGGAGTTGCGCAGCGTGGGCGCGTTGGCCTGCAGCATCTGGATGGTGAACACCACATCCTTCGCGGTG
This sequence comes from Chloroflexota bacterium, assembly GCA_039805565.1. Lineage (GTDB taxonomy): Bacteria > Chloroflexota > Chloroflexia > Chloroflexales > Roseiflexaceae > CALJIC01. The sequence goes on from JBDLTZ010000078.1 coordinate 35,057, forward strand.
AAGGGGGTGCCATCGCTCCACTCGGTGCCGGCGCGCAGCTTGACGGTCAGCTCGGTGAAGTCGTCGTTGAACTGGTGGCTCTCCGCCAGCCACGGGATGGACTGGTCGGCGAAGGCGGAGAAGAAGAACAGCGGCTCCATGAAGGCCGCGTTGCCGAGCTGGTGCGTGAAGCCGGTGGCGTAGGGGTTGCCGAGCTCGACGTCGGTGAACTCGCCAGCGGCGCCGCCGAACATCAGGATCAGCGACTTCTCGCGCGCGACGTCGGCGGGTGCGGCGCCGGCTGCGGGCTGTTCGGGGGCGGCAGCCTCCGCCGGAGCGGCGGTGGGCTCGGCCGCACCAGCAGCAGGGGCAGCGGTGGGCTCGGCGGCAGGCGCGGATGTCGGCGCAGTGCCGGGAGCCGGCGGCGTGCCACAGGCGACGGCAACAGCGCCAACTGCACCGGTGGCGGCTAGGCGAAGGAAGTGTCTGCGGGTGAGCTTGCCCTGGTCCATGATCCCTCCACTCCGAGTGTCATCTGAACCGTAGAAAGGAAGCCGGGTTGTAGTCCCACAGGGTGTTCGTCGCGTACCCGCGCCGTCGCGGGTGCGGCCTAGAGATGCGTCCGCCTTGGGTTGTGGTCTGCTCCTTTCCGGTAGGAGGTAAAGCCGCTCCCGCCGTGTACCCTACGGCGGGGAGAAGAGAACGCTCTTGGGTGGCGAATGTGCAGTCAGCGCCGACTGCGGCCGCCCGTTGTGTGCCAACTCCCGCCCGATGCTCACCACCGGATCATTTCGCCGGATACGCTCGACTGATGCACCCATCCTTGAGCACACCCTATCGAGCTTTTCTACGATGCCCCACGTTGGCATATCTGGCACAGCACTATCCCTTGTGTGGCAGAAATCGACACACTCAGGAGAGAGCGAGGCCGGACAGAGGCTGTGGTACGGTGGTGTATTTACTTGCGGACAAGTGGTCTGACAAGAGCCAATATAATATATACGTTGCCGTTTGTCAACGTGGGGTCAAGTAAGCGCAACCACGGCCACAGTTGTATAGTTGAGACTACCGCCATAGCCAGGGCACACACCATGACACAGACACAGCTCGAGCAGGTGCAGCTCTTCGCAGCGCTCCCGCCAGAGGAGGCCATGGCACTGGCGGCCTCCTTCCGCCCCCGCACCTACCCCGCCGGGACAACACTGTTCCGCGAAGGAGAGGTCGGTGACCACCTGTACATCGCACAGCGGGCGCGCGCGTGCAGCGCGAGGCCCGTACGTGACGGTGCTCTACGCGGTGCTGCATCTTGCGCCGGGCACAGTGCAAACTGAACGCGCCGGCCACGAGCGACCGCTGCTCTGGCACAGCGGTATGGGTGCAGAAGTGATGCCCAGCGCACTTGGTCATCCGCTTGGCCTCCTCTCGGACCCGGCAATCGACACACAGCGCATCCTACTCGCGCCGGGGGAATCGCTGCTGCTGTTCACGGATGATGTGACCGAGGCGACGAATGCGGCAGGGGAGTTCTTCGGCGGGGAGCGACTGCGCGCGGTGGTGGCCACCCCCGACGGGGGGAGCGCCCAGGCGCTCTGCGATCACACGGTCATGGCGCTGGAGGCATTCCGCGGCGCGGCGCCGCAGGCCGACGACATCACGCTGCTGGCGCTGCGGGCGCGCTAGCGCGGCTCGCCATAGGCGTACATACGCCGCGCCGATCGTTCCGTGGCGCAGCACAGATACCCGCCCCCCTTGAGCCCGAGCACATCGGGCGGCACGGCGTCGGGCCGGTCGGTGATCGCGTAGAGGTACAGCGCCCCACGGTCTCCACCGAGGTCAGCAGCACCTTCAGGCCGAGGTAGACCAGCTCCGCATCAGCGACCGAGATCGTTATGTCGCCCCACAGGACAACACCCTTATTGAGTGCGCCGTCCTCGAGCAGGTACGCGCCGTTACGCACCATCTCATCACTGACGACGGCCAGCATGCCGCCGACGTGCAGTTGCTCGACGGTAAGGGCCACCACCTGCTCGCGGAGCCGTGCCTAGACACCTTTTTGACCCGTTTGTCTGTTGGCTATGCGAGAGGTGCGCTTTTGCAGAGCGTCAGAGTTGTGTTTCCGTGTTTATCCAGGGTGTTTCCGCGCCACATCGATACCCGTAGCGGGCCACCGTCACCACGACCGAGGGCTTCGAAGGGTCAGCCTCGATCTTGGCGCGCAGGTTCATCACATGCCAGCGGACGAGGCTGGACTCAGCGGTATCTGGAGGGTACCCCCAGACCTGCTGGAGGAGCTGCTGGCTGGAGAAGACTTGGCCTGGGTGGGTCATAAGGTGGTGCAGGAGGTCGAACTCCGCGGGAGTGAGCCGGACGACGCGGCCGCCGACACGCACCTCGCAGGCCTTCACATCCACCTCGATCGGGCCGTACGTCAGCACCTCGCGCACGGGGGTGGCCTGCTGCTGGCGGGCTCCGGCCGGAGTGCGGCGGAGGAGAGCGCGGATGCGGGACTTGAGCTCGCGCAGGTCAATGGGCTTGCCCAGGTAGTCATCGGCGCCAGTATCGAGGCCGCTGACACGGTCGGTGATGGCGTTGCGCTCAGTGAGAAACAGGATGGGCACCGCGGCGAGGGTAGGGTCACGGCGGAGCTGGCGGCAGACCTGGAGGCCGTCCATGCGGGGCATGTTGACGTCGAGGACGACGAGGTCAGGGTGGTAGCGGCGGACGGAGATCATGGCCTCCGCGCCGTCGTAGGCGGTGAACACCTCGAAGCCCTCATCGCGGAGGGAATGACCAATAGCCCAGACGAGATCGTGCTCGTCATCGACGAGGAGGATACGGTTCATGGGTTCTGCTCACATTCAGAGACGAGGGGAAAGCGTACGATGAACGTCGCGCCCGCACCCGGCGTGCGTTCGACTTCGATCGTGCCGCCGTGCTGGCGCACGATGTTGTGACTGATGGCGAGGCCGAGGCCGGCGCCCGTACCCACGGGCACAGTGGTGGAGAACGGGTCGAAGATCGCGCTGATGTGTTCGGGAGCGATCCCGTGGCCGTTATCCTCGACGCGCACCTCGGCCGAGCCGTGCGGCCCGGCCGAGGTGACGACCGCGAGAGACGGGCAGCGCGCCATGGCGTTGAACGCGTTGAGGATCAGGTTGACGAGCAGCTGCTGGATGAGCTCGGGGCGCGCCGAGATCAGCAGCGGCTCGGGGTGAAGCGCCTGTCGCAGCCTGACGCGGCGTGTGACGAGCTCGTGGTTGAGCAGCGCGAGCGTGCTCAAGACGACGGCGTTGAGATCGACGATGATCGAGCCCTCGACGGGGCGCGCGAACTGGAGCATGCCCTCGATGCTACGGACGGCGCGCTCGGTGGCCGCCTGGATCTTGGTGGCGCAGACGGCCACGAACGCGGCGTCGCTGGTGTCACGCGCGAGGAGCTGCGCGGTGGCGGAGATGATGCCGAGCGGGTTGCGGAGCTCGTGGGCGATGCCGCCGGCCATGACGCCGACCGACGCGACCCTGGCGGACTGGATGAGCTGGGCCTCGAGCTTCCGCTGGTCGGTGAGATCGCGTCCGACCGCCACAATCCCGACGAGCTTCCCGTCGTCGGCGGCCACGGGCACGAGGTTCCACGCGATGGACACGTGGCGTTCCCCGCGCGCATCCGACAGCTTCGCCTCAACGTGCACAGCTCCGATGCCTGCGATCACTGCCTCAAGCGCCTCGGCCACACACGTCTGGTCCTCGGCGGCGAAAAGGAGCGGGAGCGGGTGGTCGCGCACCTGCCCGAGACCGAGCCCGGTGGCGCGCTCGCAGGCAGGGTTCCAGCCGCTCACGCGCCCCTCGGCGTCGGTTGAGACGATCAGGTCGCTGGCGTACTTCGTCACGCGCGCGAGGTGCCGCTCACGGCGCTCGATCCGGCTGTAGAGGCGGGCAATCAGGAGGCTTTTGGCGACGCCGTCGGCCAGCAGCGAGGTGAACCACAGGTCATCGAGGGTGAACGGGGCGCTTCCACGCCGGCGGGACAGGTTCAAGACGCCCAAGATCACGTCGTCAACGATGAGCGGCACGCAGAGAGCCGAGACAATGTACTCGCGGCTGAGCAGCCTGAGGATCTCGGCGGGCACATCTGGGCCATCGGGGAGCATGAGCGCCCGGCGGCTCTGGAGGACGTGGCCTGCAATCCCCTCGCCGGAGCGGACGGACACACCGCGGACGATCTCGGGGGGGAGGCCGCGGGCGGCGGCGATGCGCAGCGCGTGGTCCTCGCCAAGCAGCATGAGCGAGCCGCTGGAGGCGGCAGTCTCGCGCACGAGGGCCTCGAGGATGTGGTCGGCAAGCTCATCCGGATCGCGCTGCACGAGGAAGAAGCGCTGCCAGTACTCGAACAGAATCGCGAGGGACGGCGGTGTGGCGCGGGCTGATGTGTCTGTGGGCTCAGGGGACGGAGGGAGATGAGCGTCCACGCATGCTCCAGCGCTGAGGTGGTTATGGTGCGATTATAGGGTTATGCTCGCGTGGCAGAGGCTCGCCTGGGT
>JBDLTZ010000079.1:0-17781 GCA_039805565.1 Chloroflexota bacterium
GCCACGAGCACCACCTGGCCCGTGAGCTGCGTGTAGCGCCCCCAGAGCACGAAGTGCGCCGGGATGGTCAGCACGAAGACGGTGATCAGAGCGGCCCAGACGCCGACCCACGGCGAGCCGCGCAGCGCCGCCACAACCAGCGCGAAGGCCGCCGGCGCCGCGAGCGCGTTCATCAGCTGCCCGGCCAGCAGCACGCTCGCGACGACATCCAGGCCCGTGACCCAGTGGACGAAGGCGGCGTTGGCGTGGAAGCCGAAGTGGTAGGTGAAGGTGGTGAGCGGGGCGTATGGCTCCCAGGAGCGGAACAGCCCGCGGTTATCCACCAGCAGCTGCGCCATGAGCGTGTGGTGGTAGGAGTCGCCCAGCAGCCCGGTGGGCAGGTCCCGCACAATGTAGAGCCGCACGAGCAGCGCGGCCACAGTGATGGCGAGCAGGGCGAGGCCAGGGCTCAACAGGGCAGGCGCCCACGCGGATCGCCCCGATCTCGATCCGGCGTCCACCATCCACCACCTAACGTGAGCGGCGAGGCAAAGGAGGAGGTACCCCCACGTCGCCGCCCGGCCCCACGGCAGGCCCACGCTCTCGAAGGCCAGCAGCAGCAGCGGCGGCAGCGCGGCGCTAACGAGCGCGGCCAGGGCCAGGCGCGTGGACAGGGCCAGCGGCAGGTCGCGCGGCCAGAGCAGGCGCAGCAGCGCGAGGCCAGGCAGCGTGTAGAGCGCCACCAGGGCGAGCGCGCGCCACCAGTGGGACACGAGCCCGGCGGAGAGCCACGGCAGCAGCCCGAGGCCGGCCCCCGCGACGGCTGCGCCGAGACTCCCGCCGAGGAGCAGCACCCACGTGAAGGGCCACCAGCGACTCGCGCGGCCGGCCCCAGCGGCGACAACGTTGGCTTTCATCCCTACGCTCACCGTCTCCTCGTCCCGATTGCCCCTTCAAGCCAGCGCAGCAGCCGCATGGCGCGCCCGCCCTCCACCGCCGCCAGCGCGCGGCGCGCCTCGTGGGACTGCCCCTCGAGCCAGGCGGCGCGCGCCTCGAGGTCGGCCACCTGCGCGTCGCGCTGGGCCACCGCCCCCTCGAGGTCCGCGATGCGCCGCTGCTGCCGCAGCGTGGTCGCGCTCAGCGGTGCGCCGGAGGCGGCATCGTACCCCAGCGCGCCGACGAGCCAGGCCGACAGGTCCGGCCAGCCAGGGCTGGGCGCGGCCTCGGACGCGGCGACCGTGGGCGCCAGCAGAGCGTCGGCCTGGGCCAGCCAGCCGCCAGCGCGCTCCACCAGCAGCAGGTGTCGGTAGGCCGGCTCGCGGCGCTCGGCGGCGCTGAGGAATCGCGTGTAGTAGGCGTCCAGCCCCGCGTGCAGCGCCTCGTCGTCGGTGCGGCTGAAGAGGTAGTGCTTGGCGACCATCATCGCCAGCCAGGCGTGGACCTGCCCGGAGGGGTACTCGCGGGTGGCGTGGCCCCAGCCCTCGAGCAGGGCGCGGGTCTCGGCGAGGCGCGGCCAGCCGAAGTCGCGGTGCTCACGCAGCTGGATCTGCTCATGGCCGATCTCGGCGCGGATGTAGCCGAACAGCAGCTCCTCGGCGGCCTCGACCTCGGGGGTGCCGAAGGGCGCGGTGAGCGCCACGCCGTACCGCGCCACGCGCAGCAGCTCGCGCCAGAACGCCTCCCGGTCGGGGGCGGGCACGTGCTCGAGCACGTCGCAGGAGACGATCACGTCGAAGCTGTCGTCGGGGAAGGCCAGGCCGCGGCCATCCCCGCGGACGTAGCCCTCGAGCTCGAGCGCGGCCTGGTCGAGGGTCGTCACATCGTCGCCGGGGAGGAACAGGCCCGCGGGCAGCACCGGCTCGCCGCGGCGGGTGAGCACGAGGCCGCCCACGTCGAGGACGCGCAGCCGCCCGCCCGCCAGAGGGCGCAGGGCATCAAGCGCCTCGGCCACCATGCGGTAGCGGCCCACCATGTCGAAGGGCAGGCTGAGAACCTGTGGGTCGGCGAGCGGACTGTGGTGGTGCGTCGGCACCGTCGGAGGTATCGTCGGCATTGCAAGATTGCAGCAAGGGGTCGGCAGGCACGGCGGGCGGGCCGACGACCACATCAGATTCGCGCAGCGAGAGCGCCCTACGGCGTCCCCTCCCAGGACCAGGCCCCGTCCACAGCAAGCACCCCGAAGCGGTCGGCCACGTTGTCGCTCTGGACCGTCAGGCGGTAGAGGCGGTCGTGGTGGTCGTAGGGGTGCAGCATCGAGTCGTCGTACACGGCGACGGTGAGCATATAGCGCCCGGCGAGCAGCGGCAGCGAGGCGACGCGGTAGTCCACGTACCCCTCGCCGCTGAGGCGCGGGATGTCCAGGCCGAAGAAGCGGGTGTTGGGCCCGCTGAGCATGAAGCCGCCCTCGTGGTGCAGGGCCAGGCCAAAGATCGGGCGGTGCACGGGGCGGTGGGCGCGGTAGCGGATGCGGATGGTGAGCGGCCCATGGGCCTGGAAGACGTGCCGGGGCGTGCCGCTCGCGTCGAGCAGCTCCACGCCGGAGATCTCCACCTCGCGGCTGCCGTAGCGGCGGAGCGGGTCGGCGGCCGACGGGTCGCCCCCGCCGCCGCGGCGCTCGAGCTCCTCCTGCTCGCGGCGGTTGACGTCGGCCAGGTAAGCGTCGATCACCTCGCCGGCCGGGCCCACGGCGCGCGCCACGCCCCGGTCGAGCCACACGGCCGTGTCGCAGAGGGTGCGGACCGTATCGAGCGCGTGGGAGACGAAGACGATCGTGCGGGCCTCCTGGCGGAAGGCGTAGATACGCTCCATGCACTTGCGCTGGAAGGACTCGTCACCCACGGCCAGCACCTCGTCGGTGATCAGCACCTCGGGGTCCACGGCGGTGGCCACCGCGAAGGCCAGGCGGGTGTACATGCCGGAGGAGTAGTGCTTGACCTCCATGTCGAGGAAGTCGCCGATGCCGGAGAAGGCGACGATCTCGTCGAGGCGGGCGGCCATGTCGCGCCGGCCGATGCCGAGCAGCGAGCCGTAGAGGAAGACGTTCTCGCGTCCGCTGAGGTCGGGGTGGAAACCGCTGCCGAGCTCGAGCAGGGCGGCGACGCGGCCGCGGAGGGCGACGCGGCCGGCGGTGGGCTCGAGGATGCGGGTCATGAGCTTGAGCGCAGTGCTCTTGCCGGCGCCGTTGTGCCCCACGAGGCCGATGCTCTGGCCCTTGGCGGCGGCGAAGCTGACGTCGCGCAGCGCCCAGAATGCGTCGTCGGCAGGGTGGCGCGGGCGCAGGAGGGCGGCGGCGCGCTCCTGGAGGCCCTCGCGCCGCTCGCGGTTGAGGATGAACTTCTTCGAGACGCGCTCGAACTCGATTGCTGCGCTCATAGTGTAACGTATTTCTATGCGGGCGCTCCGCCTCGCCCCAAGCCAGGGGGCTCCTCGCCCCTGGGCCCTGAATGGAGGCCTGTGGCCACGGAGCACCGGGATGTCCTCCGCTGCTGGGAGGCAGTTCCAGGACGCGTCCATTTCGCGTGCATGCGATGCTGCCCCAGGATCAGCGGGCTTGGAGCAGGTACAGGTCCTGGTGCGGGTTGCCGAGCGCCCCCTCCGGCACGAACGACACGACGCAGAACCACGGCTCGGCCAGGGCGCGCACGTTTGCCTCGGACTGGAAGGCACTGCAGATATTCTCGCCGAGCTGGTCCTGGTGGTGCACAACGAGCGCACCGCCCCGGTAGGCGACCTGCTCCTCGGGGCTGAGATGCGGCAGGTAGCGGTCGCCGTGGGCGCTCATCACCAGGTAGCCCCTCGGCCGCAGGCAGCGGCGGAGATCCGCGAGCCAGGCCCGCTGCAGGTCGCCGGTCAGGTGCGTGAAGACCGAGAACGCATAGATCAGATCGAACGCGCCGTCCGGGTAGGCGAGCGGCGGCTCGAGCGCGTTCGCGGCGAACCGGGCGAACGCCAGGTGCTCGGAGCACCACGCGATCGCGTCGGCGTTGCTATCCGTCCCGTCCAATGCGGCCTGGGTGGCCGCGGGCAGGTGGCGCAGCACGCGCGCGCAGCCGCAGCCGAAGTCCAGGATGCGCGTCATATCAGCCAGCTCTACGCCGTGCGGCTCCAGAATGGCGCGTAACGCCTGGACGCCGCGCTGACCGGCTTCCAGGAACCAGCCAAGGTCGTCATGGCCAGCAACCCAGTAGCGCAGGAGCGGCGGCGGGATGGCAACGCCATCGACCACGGCCGGCTCGCCCGATTCGGCGCCCCCTCCGGACTGGAGCGCAGGCCGCGTGAGGCGCTGGAAGGTCGCGCGGAACGCACCGTAGTCCTTCTCCAGGGCGCGGTAGTCGCGGACGAGCTGCAGGTAGGCCTGCTCCAGCGTCCGGTGCGCCGCCACGAGCTCAAGGTGGTCGCGCTCCATAGCGTCCAGCACGCGCACCGCGCGCGAGACCACGGGCATTTTGCGAAGCAGGTTCCGTAACATAAGTGGCTCCTCAGTCGTCCTGTGTTAGTCTCCCAGAGGCGCTGCGTCCCTCCGAACCTCCCGCTGCAGGATGCGCCCTATGCCGACGTAGAGCTTCGGCTACAGGGAACCCCCGCGCGTGCGCAGAGCCATGATAGCAGAAGCCGCTCGCCGGTACGCGCTCACTTGCCAGGGTCTGGAGGGAGGCTCCCCCCAGCAGGGGTCCAGGGTGCTGCCCCCCCTGGCGCCTGCGGCGCGCAAAGGCCCGCCCCTGCCGCGCTTACCGGCGCCCTACAGACGCTCCCCGAGCTCCCCGCTGTGCCGCTGGAAGTACCAGTAGCCGGCGGCCAGCACCACGAGCGAGGTAAGCAGCACGCGCAGGACGCTGTCGAGCGCCGGGAGGCCCGGGGTCGGCACCTGAGGCACCGTCACCGCGCCGCCGTAGAGCACCTCGCGGTAGAACTCCACCAGCGACGCCATCGGGTTGAGCCAGCGCACAACCTGCGCCGTCGTGCCGCCCACCACGTCGAGCGAGTAAACCACCGGCGTCAGGAAAAACCAGAACTGGAGCAGGATGCCGATCAAGTGCACCACGTCGCGGTAGCGCACCGCCAGCGCGCTGAGGGCGAGCGCCACCCCCGCGAGGAAGATCGTCTGGATCGCCACGAGCACCGGCAGGTACGCCAGGGCCCACGACAGGTTCGTGACGAGGCCGAGCTCGCGTAGCGGCGGGTAGAAGTACTGCACGGCGGCCGTCACCGCCAGCAGCATCGGCAGCGAGAGCAGGAAGTTTACCAGGCTGGAGAGCACCGCCACCAGCGGCAGCACCTCGCGCGGGAAGAAGACCTTCTTCACCAGGCTGGCGCTGTCGATCACGCTGCGCGCCCCGCCGCTCACCGCCTCGTTGCAGTAGTTCCACGGCAGCAGCCCGGCCAGCACGAAGACCGGGAACATCGCGATGCCGGACTGGAAGAAGACGCTGAAGACCAGCCAGAAGACCAGCATCAGCAGCAGGGGCGCGACCTGCGTCCACAGGTAGCCGAGCACGCTGCCCTTGTAGCGCACGCGCAGGTCGCGCAGCACCAGGTTGCGGATGAGCTCGCGGTAGCCCCACAGCTCGACGAGCTTCGGCATCACGCCGGCGGTGCGGTCGAGCGACACCCCCGCGGCGCCGAAGGCCAGGCCCACGACGGCGGCCAGCAGCAGTAGCGGGCCGATGTTGCGCGGCAGCGGGGCCTCGGGGAGAGGCGCACCAACGCGGTACACCGGCCCCTCGGCATCCGGCACGAAGGCCAGCCCGCGCTCCTCGATCAGGTGGCGCAGCGCGGCGTCGGTGGCCTGGAGGCGCCGGATGGCCTGGTCGCGCGCCGTAAGCTCGTCCCGGGCTGCGGGGGTCTGCCCAGCGCAGGAGCGCAGCGCCTCCTCGCGGGCCGCGGTGACCGTGAGCCCCTCGGTGTCGCACAGGGCGTCGAGGGTGGCGTTGCGCGTGTTGATCTCGAAGCGCCACAGGTCTGAGCGCGACTCGAGCGCGCGCGCGAGGTAGCCCTGCTCGGCCGGCGCGAGGGCATCGAGCGTCATGGGGCGCGCCGAGCCCTCGATCTCGCGGCTCAGGGGGAAGGCGCGCTGCTCGATGATATCGCGCAGGAGCTGCGCGAACGGCGTGGCGGGGGGCTGGCCGTCGAACGCCTGCGAGAACTCCCAGTTCAGCAGGTTGCGCAGGATCTCGCGCCCGCCAGCCGCCTGGATCTGGCGCGCGAGCTCCTCGGCGCCGTCGTTGGCGAGCCGCTGGGCCTCCTCGGGCGAGGGGCCAACCCCCAGCACCCGCACGACGCCCGGCTCCCGCGGCTGGAACTCGATGCGGAAGGTGGGCAGGCCGAGGCGCACCTCGCGGCGCGCAAAGGCCCGCTGCCGCAGGGCGGCGCTCGCGTCGTCCACGGCGATCTGGAAGTCGCGCGCGGGCAGGCCCTGGGCGTACATGCTCGGGTACTGCGCGGTGTCGAAGCGCGTCTCGGCGGCGGCGTGGAAGACCACCGGCTGCGAGAGGATGCGCGGCGCGGCCACCACCAGGCCGCCAACCGTGCAGAGCACAAGCCAGAGCCACTGGTAGAGCCGCAGCGGGCCACGCTGGCGCGCCAGGGCCCCGAGCCACGCGGAGGGGAGTGCTAGGCGGGCTATCACGGCTCCCCCTCTCGGAACCCGACGACGACCGTCTCGCCAAGGTCCGCCACCACATAGAGCGACGGGGTCTGCACCAGACGCGTCTCCACCACCGGCCAGCTGAACGCCCGCCGGCCGTCGAAGGCTGTCCGCTCCAGGATGAGGTAGCGCAGCCCCAGCTCCCGCAGCCGCCGGGCCGACTCTTCATCGGGGAAGCCGCGCGCCCGCTCGTTGAAGTCGCGGAACGCCGCCGGGAGGTGGCCGATGTGCGCGAACGCGGGGGCGCGCTTGCCGTGGGACAGGGAGCCGAACAGCACGCGGTAGTTCAGCAGGTCGTCGGTGTGCGGGATGTGTCCGACGGCGAAGTCGCCGGGCTGCCGCGCGAGCCAGACGTCCACTGGCCGAGGCTCGAGCGCGAAGCGCTCCATGCGCCCCGGGAGCAGATCGATTAGCAGCAGGGCGACGAGCAGAGGCGCGACGACAGCCCACGGCCGGCGGCCGAGGCGGCTCTCCAGCAGAGCCGCGCCCACCCCACCAAGCAGGGAGACAAACAGGATCGAGACCACGCCGAAGCGCGCCCAGGCGCGGACGAGCCCCATGAGCGGCAGCTGGCCGAGGTAGTAGGCCGGCAGCCAGACGGGGTTCTCCGGCTGGAGAGGCGTGTTGCCGGTATGCAGGTCGGTGCCAAGCGCGAACACCACTGCGACGAGAGCGGTCCCGCCCCAGATGTAGCACTGCCGCGCGTACCGGCTGGGGCGCCACAGCAGCGCCACCCCTGCCAGCGCACACGACACTGCGCCGAGGTACAGCGTCTTCTCGCCCCAGAGCACCTCCGGCCGCAGCCGCCCGATAAGGTCGCCCCAGAGCGGGTGCAGGTGCCAGGGTGTGAGGAAGTTCATCGGGCTGGCCGACCAGCGCCGCGACTCAGTCAGGCCGTACGGCGTAAAATCCCCGCTCTGCAGCACCTCGAAGTATGGCAGCGCCGACGCGAGCGCCCCCGCCGCGACGCTGAGGACCAGCGGCACCTTCCCGCCCGTACCGCGCGCGGCCGGCTCAAGGAACAGCGCCAGCAGCCCGTAGGCCCCGCCGGTGATGAGGCAGATCACCAGGTAGTACTGCGACGCAGTACCCACCAGGAACGTCGCCCCTGCGAGCGCGGCCAGCGCGCCGGGATGCGCCCGCTGCCTGCGGAGCGCGCTGTCGAGAGCCCAGAAGAAGAGCGGCAGAGGATAGGTGCTGACCAGGTTCAGGTGGCCGTAGCTGCGGGCCGCGCGGTAGGGGGCAAGCATGAACGCCAGCCCCGCCACCAGCCCACCGAGCGTGCTGCCGGTCAGGCGCCGCACCCACAGGTACGCGAACACACCCGAGAGCAGATGCGCGATGAGAATGAGGGTGTTGTAGCCCGCGATCGTGCCAAACATCAGCGTGACCGGCGCGACAGCGAGCATGCCAAGGTACGGCATGTCGTTCCCAACCACACGCAGCCCGTCGGGGTAGTTGAGGCCCGGGTCGATGAACGGGGAGGCGCCCTCGAGGGGCGCGCGCGCCATCCAGCCCGTCGCGTACGCGTAGAGCAGGTTGTCGCCTGGCCAGCCGATCACCAGCCGGCCGAATTCAGGCAGCACCGGGTACATCAGCGCGAGCGCCATCAGGGCGATGATCGCGAGCGGCAGCAGATCACGCTGGCTGCCGAGGACTCCGCTCCACGCCCGAAGCCGTCCTACCATCATGCCGGCCATAGACTCCTCTTCGGTGGCGCGCTCTGCACTAGGCCCGGCACGCCGGACGCGTGCCCTATGCAGACCATATCGTCACCTCTACGATCTGGCCTGCTCCAAGACGTAGCACCACCGCGCTGCGATCAGGCCCGGCCACCGCCAGCGCGACGCCTGCCACCTCGGCGCGCTCCACTGCAAAGGGCAGCCGGAGCGTCAGACCATCGATCAGTGTGCTGCCGCGGTTAGCAACGGTGAGGGTGATCGGTCCCGCACCCAGCGAGCTATCCACAGCGCTCAGCGTCACTCGCGCCGCCGCCTGCTGCCGCTCGGCGATCTCGGCCAGCGGCGCGATCCAGACGTCCCCCGCGTCGCGGCGCTCGGCGGCGTGGGCCACCACCTCGCCCCAGGCCGCCACCTGCGCGGGCGTCACCACCTCCTCGGTGTGTGCCCACAAATCGATCATGCCGCCGGCCGCCACGGCGCGATCGATCAGCGCCACGGCGTCGGGCGCGGTGCGCTCCGTCAGGTAGAAATCCGGGCAGGCCAGGATGCTCTCGTGGCCAGGCACCGGCCGGCAGCGCGGGTCGGCGGGGCCGACGAGCGCGTACTGCGCCTGGTCGCTGGTGCGCGTCACCGAGGTGATGCCCGCGTCTGCCAAGGCGCGCCAGGCCGCGTCGCTCATGCCGGCGCTGCCGCTCCAGGGGAAGGCCAGCGAGCGCGCGGGGGCCAAGGCGCGCTCGGCGGCCAGGGCGTCCCAGGCCTCCAGGTCGGCGCGCAGCTCGCTGACGCTCGCCAGGCCGGCGTAGAGGTGGCTGAAGGTGTGGCTCTGCACGTCGTGGCCCTCGGCCGCCAGCGCAGGCAGCAGGTCGCCGAAGTACCAGGCCGGGTGGCTCCGCACCGTGCCGTACGGGTCCGGCGAGAACCAGGGCCGCGTCGCCCAGTCGTCGGTCTGCCAGCGGTTGGCGCGCGTGGCCCAGCCGAACGTCGGGTCGCCCATGAACGTGCGGCGCTCCTGGTTGCCGAGCAGCAGGTTGTAGCCGTTGGCGTAGTAGGTGGCGCGCACGCCGTGCGGCCGAAACAGCTCCAGCGTGGTGGTGATCCCCTCGCGCATACGCATGGCGCGCAGCGCGGGGTCGGCGTCGTACAGCGGCTCCCCTACCGAGCGCGAGTGGACCAGGCCGCCCATGGCCGTCTCCCAGTCGAAGGAGAACGACACCGCGGCGCGGCGCCCATCGGGCCAGGGGCTCACGGTGACGGAGGACGAAGGGCCAAGGTCTAAGGAAGGCAGCCCCCCACCCGCGGTCTGTGACCCCTCGCCCCTGGTCTGAGCGCCGCCCTGACGGATCACGATCTGGTCGAGGTACACCCGGTCATCGGAGGAGGGGTGGAACGAGACCGACAGGCGCGCCGCGCCTTCCGGTGCCGCGAACGCGCCGCCCAGCACCGACCAGCCGCCGCCGTCGCCGGGGCCGCCCCAGCGGCGCGCCTCCTGCCAGGCGGTGGCATCGCTGCCCAGCGCGCGCCCCGCGGCGTCGGCCCAGTGGAACACGGCCCGCAGGCGCGTGGCGGAGGCGGGCGAGTCGGCCAGGGCCTGCGCGCTGATGCAGTAGGTCGCGCCGGGGCGGACGTCCACCTGGGGCGTGCCGAGGGCGTTGGCGATCCCGAGCAGCTGGAACGAGCTGCCGCTGCCGCTGACCGTGAAGCCACCGACCTGGACGCCCACCGCGGGGGCGCTCCAGCCGGCCGGGAGCATCACGCCGGAGGGAGCGGGCTCGAGGCGCCCGAAGTCCGGCGCCGGCAGCAGCGCCTCGCCGACCAGCGGGACGTAGACACAGCGTGACAGCCGCTCACGAGCGGCGAGGGCACCCGCCGCAAGCAGCGCGGCGAACAGCACAGCAACCAGGATCCCGCGTCTCATTCCCATCGAATCGCTCTCGCTCAAGGCCGCCATTCTAGCACACCCCCCACATCTTGACCAATGCGGACGCTTGCCCGTAACTGCGGCAGGTACGATCTGCCCCGAGGGATCAGGACAGGAAGGAGAGATATCATGCGATCGATAAGCGGCTACACGCGTGTGGCGGCACTACCCGCTGCGCTGCTCGCCGCGCTGACCTTGCGAGCATCGCAGGAGGCGGCACGCAGCACGGCCGAGGCCGCCTTCGCCATCGGGCTGAGCACCTGGCACTACGCGCTGAGCCTGGCGCGCGCGCCCGAGGAGGCAGCCGAGCGAACCCGCGCCGCGCGGCTGGAGCAGGAGCGGCTGCGCCGTTGACGCCCCCTGGAGGCTCTGCTAGACTCAGCCGTGCAGCCCGCACACACGAGAGGTCGCGCCGTGATCAACCGCCCCATCCTGCCCGTCACCCGCCGCCTCCAGATCGGCTGCGCGCTGCTGGCGACGATCCTCCTAATCGGGACGGTGGGCTTCATGGCGCTCGAGGGGTGGGCGCCGATCGACGCGCTCTACACCGCCGTCCTGGTGGTCTCCACGCTCGGGTTCAGCGACCTGCGCCCCACCGATACAGCCGGGCGCGTCCTCACCATTGTCCTGATCGGGGGCGGTGTCGGCACTCTGTACTACCTCGTCGGCGCGCTGGCGCAGACGGTGATCGAAGACCAGCTCGACTGGGGGAGGCGGCGCTCGATGGACCAGCAGATCACGCACCTGAGCGACCACTACATCGTCTGCGGGTACGGCCGGGTGGGCCACGAGACCTGCCGCCAGCTGGCGCAGCAGGGGCGCCCCTTCGTGGTGGTGGACAACGACCCGGCGCGCGTGGACCGGGTGCGCGGCGACGGCCACCTGGTGCTGCAGGGGGACGCGTCGGACGACACGGTGCTGAAGCGTGCCGGCGTGGCGCGGGCGCGCGGCCTCCTCACCGCCGTCAAGAGCGATGCAGGCAACGTCTACATCACGCTCTCGGCGCGGGCGCTCAACCCCAGGCTGTTCATCGTAGCGCGCGCGGCCACCGCCGAGGCCGAGCACAAGCTGACGATCGCCGGCGCGAGCCGCGTGATCTCGCCGTACGTGCTGGGCGGGCGCAGTATGGCGGGCATGGCGCTG
The DNA here is from genome assembly GCA_039805565.1 of Chloroflexota bacterium. Taxonomy (GTDB): domain Bacteria; phylum Chloroflexota; class Chloroflexia; order Chloroflexales; family Roseiflexaceae; genus CALJIC01. The sequence goes on from JBDLTZ010000079.1 coordinate 11,366, forward strand.
CGGCCCGCGGTGATGGACTTCCTCGAGCTGCTGGTGCACAGCGACGACCTGGCAATGTGGCTGGAGGAGGTGCTGGTGCGGCCGGGCTCGTCGCTCGACGGCGTGTCGGTGGGCGAGGCGCGCCTGCGCGAGGAGGCCGGCATCACGATCCTGGCCGTGCGCGGCGCGGCGGGGCGCATCACTGTGAATCCCACCCCGGACGTGGTGCTCCAGGCGGGGGACACGCTGATCGCGCTGGGGACGAGGACAACGCTGAGGGATGAGCACTGAGGGTAGCGGCGCGTAGCTACAACGATCAGAGGGCGCGGAAGGGGAGACAGACCTCCCCTCCGCGCCCTCGGTGCGCTCTGTTGCACAAAGCCCTACGCCGCGGCCGGCTCCTCGGCTCGCCCCCGGCCGAACCAGCGCTCCCACTCACGGTTCTCCCACACCACCAGCAGCTGGGCCGCGATGAACATGGACGAGTAGGTACCGCTGATCAGGCCGATCATCAGGATCAGCACAAAGTTCCGGATGCTCTCGCCGCCAAACAGCAGCAGCGCCGCCAGCGTGAAGAACGAGGTGAGCTGGGTGCAGATCGAGCGCGGCATCACCTGCGCCACGCTGACATTCACGATCTGCTCGAACAGCTGGCCGGGGCGGCGCGCCAGCAGGTTCTCGCGGATGCGGTCGAACACCACGATCTTATCCTGCACCGAGAAGCTGATCACGGTGAGCAGCGCCGTGAGGAACAGCGCGTCGACCTCGAGGCCGATCAGCTGCCCGAGGATCGCCGCCGCCGCCACGCAGATCAGCACGTCGTGCAGCATGGCGACGATGGTGCAGACGCCGTAGCGGAACGGGTGTGGCGCGTGCCGGAACGAGAACGCCAGGTAGAGCAGGATTGCCACGGACGCGCCGAGCACGGCGAACACCGCGTAGAGGCGCGACTGCGCGCTCACGGTAGCGCCGACGGTCTGGATCGAGTCCTGCTCGACGGCGCCGAACTGGGCCGAGAGGGCGCCGATCATCTCGGCCGCCTGGGCGTCCGGATTCTGCTCGGAGAGCGTCTTGGTGCGGATGATCGCGCTGGCGCCGCTGCCATCGCCGGGGCTGAGCTGCACCTGCGCGCCCTCGAAGCCCTCCTGGGCGAACACCGAGGCGATCTCCTCGGTGTTCAGCTGCTCCACCGAGCGCTCGGTGAAGCGAACGTTCCACAGGGCGCCACCGCTGAAGTCGATGCCCGGCCGCAGCCCGTCGATCACCAGAAGCACGAGGCCGACGGCAATCAGCACGGCGGAAATAGTGAACCACCAATATCTGCGCTGAACGATCTTTTCCATTATGTGTTGTTTCTGTAGCCGCGCCTGCGGCGCGGCACGGAGGAGGGTTCCTGGAGGGCGAGCCCTCCAGACCTCCCAATCGGCGGCGAAGAAGGCTCCTGGGGGGGGCCTCCCCTCCAGACCTCCCAATCGGCGGCGAAGAAGGCTCCTGGAGGGGCCTCCCCTCTAGACCTCCCAATCGGAGGCGGAGGGTTCCTGGAGGGTGAGCCCTCCAGACCTCCCACTCAACCTAGACGACTACCCGACCGCCTCGCGCTCTACGCTGGAGGTGCGCTGCAGGTCGAACAGCCACGGCTGCTGGATCCCCGGCACAGCGGCGACCGCCCGCAGCAGCGGCAGAGTCACCATCCACACCACCGCGAGGCTCACCAGCGTCCCGAGCCCGAGCGTCACCGCGAAGCCGCGGATGATGCCCACACCGAAGCTACTGCCGAACAGGAACAGAATCACGCTGGTGATCAGCATCGCGACGTTCGAGTCCAGGATGGCGGACCATGCCTGCTCGAAGCCGGTCTCCACGGCGGAGCGGAGCGACTTACCGTGGCGCAGCTCCTCCTTGAGGCGGCCAGCGATCAGCACGTTCGCGTCCACCATGACGCCCACCGACAGGATGAAGCCCGCGATACCCGCCAGGGTCAGCGTGACCGGGATGAGTTTGTAGAGCGCAAACATCAGCGCGGTGTAGACCAGCAGCACCAGGGTGGCGATCACGCCCGGCAGCCGGTAGTACAGCATGAGGAACAGCATCACGGCGCACAGGCCGATCACGCCCGCCAGGATGCTGGCGTCCACCGAGCTCTGGCCGAGCGACGCCGAGACCGTGCGGCTCGACTCAACGGTGAAGCCGATCGGCAGGGCGCCAAACTTCAGCTGGTTGTAGATGCGCTCGGCATCCTCGCGCGTCTGAGTGGTGATCTCACCGCTGCCGCCCACCAGCGCCGCCTGGATCACGGGACAGCTGAACACCACGTTATCCAGCACAATGCACATCGGCTGGCCGATGTTCTGCGCGCTGAAGGAGGCGAGGTTCTGGGCCGACTGGCCGGTGAAGGCAAAGGAAACCGCGTACTGGTTGCTGACGTTCTGGCCGCCGCCGAAGCGCGGGTTCACCTGGCGCGTGTCAAGGTCGCGCCCGTCGGTGATGCTGGGGAAGACCGGGCTGTTGGCCGGGGCGGGGGTGCCAGTCACGCCCTCAGTGCTCTGGAGGGCCGCCGGGCTGGGGTTGCCCTCGGTCCGCACGACCTGGCCGGTATTGAGGAACTGGCCCTGGCTATCGATAAACTCGAGCCGGCCGGTGCCGCGCAGGGTCTCGATCGCCTGCTGCGAGTCGCGCACGCCGGGCAGTTCAACGATGATCCGGTCGTTGCCGGAGAGCTGCACCACCGACTCGGCCACGCCGAGACCGTTGACGCGGCGCTCGATCACGCCCGCGGCGACCTGCATGATATCGCGGTTGACGTCCGGGTCCTCGGCGCGGAGCAGCACCTGGGTGCCGCCCTGGAGGTCCAGGCCCAACCGCGTCGATACATCGCGGCCGAGCCACTCGCCGCCGGGCGCGAAGACGATCCAGAGCGCCAGGCCGGTGAGGAGCAGGACGAAGACAAGAAAAGTCGCATCTCGGCTACGCACGTTGTGTCTCTGCCTCCGGCGCCGCTCGCTGGCGAGGGCGCCAATTGCTATAAAACCCGCGCATTATAGGCATAACGCGGCGGGACTGTCAAAACGAATGCTGAGCGCTGAGTCTTTCCCCTCAGCACTCAGCACTCAGTACTTGGCACCCTACTGGGCGAGGGCCTGCTCCACCGCCTGGCGCATGCGGGTGACGATCTCCTCCACGCTCTGGGCCCCGGCGTTGCTCACCACCTGGCCGTTCACGGCGAAGGTGGGGGTGCCGCTGAGCTGGAGCGCGTCGGCGGCCTTCTGGGAGGCCAGCACCGTATCGCGATGCGTGCCAGCGTCCATGCACTGCTGGAACGCGGCCCTATCCAGCCCGAGCTGCCCGGCGTAGGTTACGAACTGGGCCTTCGGGTCAGGCAGGGGCGACCACTGGCGCTGGTTGACGAAGAGCATGTCGTGCATCTTCCAGAACGCGCCCTGGTCCCCGGCGCAGCGCGCGGCCTCGGCGGCGGGCACGGCGTTCGAGTGGCCGTTGAGCGGGTACTCGTGGTACACAAACTTGACCCTGCCGCTCTCGATGTACTCCCGCGCGAAGGCCGCCGAGACGGCCGTGGCGTAGTAGCCGCAGCCAGGGCACTGGAAGTCCGCGTACTCAGTGACCGTCACCGGAGCGTTCTCCTGGCCCTTGAAGAAGAAGCCCTCCGGCGTCTGTCCGGTGGGGGCGTTGGTAGCAGGAAGGGTGCTCATCACGCCCGGCGGCGCGTCGGCCACCTCCCGGTTCTGCAGGGCGAAGATGCCGAATGCAGCGAGGGCGAGCACGGCGACGGCGCCGATGACGATGTACATGGTGCGCAGCGTGCTGGACTGCTTCTTCGCCACCGCGCGGCCGCGATGCGAACGTGTACTCATGGTTTGCTCCGATAACGTTTGTTTACCACCATATTCATTATAGCCGCCGGGCGCGCCGAGTCAACGAGGCGGCGCGGGAGACAGGTAAGAATCCGCTTAGAGCGCGGCCGTGTTCCGTCCCGCCTCCGCCCACCCGTATGGTATTATCACCCCCATCCCTGCCCCGCTCAGACAAAGGCGAATGCTGTGAACAGCACAAACCACCGCCTCCCGTACTTCGACCGCATGCTGGAGCGCATCCGCGAGGGCGACCCTACCGCCCTCGCGGCCTTTGAGCGCCACGTCCACTACGGCTACTGGGAGGACCCGCGCAGCGCCAACGGCTCGCTGGAGGACTACGCGCGCGCCGCCGAGGAAATGACGCGCCTGATGGCTGAGCTGGCCGGCCTGCGCGACGGGATGCGCGTGCTCGACGTGGGCTGCGGCTTCGGCGGGACGCTGCAGGCGATCAACGAGCGCATGGACAGGATGGAGCTCACCGGGCTGAACATTGACCTGCGCCAGCTTGCCCGCGCCAACAGCTGCGCGCGCCCTCGTCCGGGCAACCGGCTGCGCTTCGTCCAGGGCGACGCCTCGGCGCTGCCGTTCGAGCCGGAGTCCTTCGACGCGCTGCTGGCGGTGGAGTGCAGCTTCCACTTCCCGAGCCGTGCCCGCTTCCTGGCCGACGCGGCGCGCGTCCTGCGGCCGGGGGGGCGGCTCACGCTGTCGGACTTCGTGCCGACGGCGCCCATGGCCGCGGCCTGGCGCATGGCCGGCCCGGCGATCGATGCGGCGCTGGCGCCGATGCTCGGCCACTACGACATGAGCTTCACGCTAGACACGTACCGCGAGGCGGCTGGTCGCGCGGGGCTCCGGCTGGCCGCCACGCGTGACATCACCGCGGAGATCCTGCCGAGCATCCCGATGTGGCAGCGGCTCATGCGGCACCTCATGCCGGGGTACCCCGGCCTGCCGGAGCTGTTCGGCCTCTTCGCCTGGTTCCACCGCGTGGGGCTCATCCGCTACAGCGTGCTGGTGCTCGAGCGCCCCCCCGCCGCGCGCCGCACACTGGAAGCCGGCGGCGAGCAGAGCGATCTCAGCGCACTGGGTTCGAGACAAGGCTCACTGATGCCCCAGCCTTTGGAAGGACGGCAGCTCGATCTTCCTTAGGCTGCTCCCCTGCCAGGCAGGCCGGCGACTGGCGTGCTGGCGATCGGCTGAAACGCGTGCCGCACCCCGCTCGTCCTTCAACATCACCATCCGCCGGCTGTCCCTCTGCGAGGTGAGCCATGCCCGATCTCTCGACCGCCCTGGAGCTCATTGACGCCTTCGTGGCCCAGCGCATGGCCGCGGTGGGCTCGCCCGGCCTCGCGCTGGCGCTCACCGGGCGCGATCAGACCATCGCGCTGCGCTGCTACGGCCTGGCCGACACCGGGGCGCGTGCGCCGGTGACGCCGGACACGCTGTTCGAGATCGGCTCGATCGGCAAGACCTTCACGGCGGTCGCGCTGGCGCAGGAGGCCGAGGCCGGGCGGCTTGACCCGCGCCGGCCGCTGCGTGACTACCTGCCGTGGCTCGGGCTGCCCGAGCCGCGCGGGCCAGTCGCGCCACACCACCTGCTGTGCCACACAGCGGGCATCACGGCCGGGCCGGACTTCACGCCCGAGGCGCGCTTCCAGCTCCTCGCCCTGCGCGACCTGCCGCCGAGCTCGCCGCCCGGCGCGCGCTTCCACTACTCAAACCTGGGGTACAAGGCGCTCGGCCTGCTGCTGGAGCGGCTCGCGGGCGCGCCCTACCCCCAGGTGATCGCTGAGCGCATCCTGCGCCCTCTCGGGATGGACGCCAGCGCCCCGGCGATCACCGCCGAGATACGGCCGAGGCTGGCGGTAGGCTACGCGCCGCTCTACGACGACCGGCCGTGGCACCCATCGCGCCCGCTGCTCCCCGCGCCGTTCCTGGAGACCGCCACCGCCGACGGGTGCGTGGCGGCCACGGCGGGGGACATGGCGGCCTTCGCGCGCGCGCTGCTGGGGCGAGGGGCGCCGCTGCTGGGCGAGGCCGGCTTCGGGCTGCTGACCTCGCGCGCGCACCCGTTCGACGACCAGCACGCCTACGGGTACGGCATCAACGTGCAGCAGATCGACGGGCGGACCCACCTGTGGCACCACGGCGGCATGCCCGGCTTCGTGGCCCACCTGCGCTGCGACCTGGACAGCGGCCTGGCCGCGGTCGCGCTGGTGAACGGGCCGGGCGCCCCGACCACGATCTGCACCTTCGCCCTGGCCTGCCTCCGGGCGGCGCTGTCGGGAGAGCCGCTGCCGGAGCTGCCTCCGCCGGCAGACCGGACGCGGGTCGAGCGCGCGGCGGAGTACGCGGGCACCTTCGTGTGGAGGGGTGGCGGAAGCGGCGCGCCGCCGGACCTCACCCTGGAGGCCGAGAGCGAGCGACTGTACCTGGTGCGCGGCGGAGAGCGGGTGTCGCTGGAGCCGCGCGGAGAGGACGCCTTCTTCGCGCCGCACCCGGAGCTGGACGGCTTCCTGCTCCAGTTTGGCCGTGACGCGGCGGGCCGGGTAGTAGAGGCAGCACACG
>JBDLTZ010000080.1:0-10682 GCA_039805565.1 Chloroflexota bacterium
AGCAGGTCTACGTCCGCTACTTCGATAACACCGCCACCTTCACGACCATCGACTTCATGGTCTCGGTGTACAACGGCGGTGGCAATGCCCTCCGTGACCTGCTCTCCGACTCGCTCATCCGGCTCGACCGCAACTTCGAGCCCCAGCCAGGCGCGGCTCTGAAGTGGACCGCCAACGAGACGGCTACGGTCTGGACCTTCGAGCTCGACCAGAACCTGATGTGGAATGACGGCACACCAGTCACGGCCGATGACTACGTTGCCACCTTCCAGTTCTCGGGTAGCCCCGAGGCCGCCTGGGACTTCGCCTGGTACTACAGCGCGCCTGGCGCTCTCAAGAACTGGGACAAGGCTGTGGCCGGCGAGGTTCCGCCCACCGAGATCGGCGTCAAGGCAGAGGGCCCGCACACGATCATCTTCGAGACCGAGACCCCGGCGCCCTTCCTGCCCGCCAAGCTGATGTACAGCGCCCCGCTGCAGAAGAAGGCACTTGAGGCCAACGGCGCGCTCTACAACAGCAAGGTCGAGACCTCGGTCTCGTCCGGCCCGTTCGTGCTGAAGGAGTGGACGATCGGCGAGCGGCTGGTGTACGAGGCCAACCCGGACTACAAGGGCACGAACAGGCCCTTCATCCAGAAGCTGATCAACATCGGCGCCCGGCCCGATACCTTCTTCGCCGGCTACCAGGCGGGTGAGGTGGATCACGTCACCGGCGAGTACCTCACTCCCGCCGAAAACGAGATTGTGGCCGTCGACCCGGAGCTCTCGAAGCAGGTGCGCCTGACGACGCAGGACTTCCGCACCGACTACCTGTTCTTCGACTGCCAGACCCCGCCGTTCAACGATATGAAGGTCCGCCAGGCCTTCAGCCATGTCGTGGACCGCGATACGATTATCAAGAGCATCGTCACCCCCACGCAGGGTATCCCGGCCTACTCGTTCCTGATGCCCGGCTTCCCGGGCTCGAACTCCGATGGTCTGAAGGACATCCAGAGCTATGACCCGGACAAGGCCCGCGCGCTGCTGGCCGAGGCCGGCTTCGAGGGTGGCGCGGGCTTCCCCAAGCTGACCCTCTGGCTACGCAGCGAGCCGCCGGTGCGCCAGGCGGTGGCGCAGGCCATCGCCGCCACCATCAAGCAGGAGCTTGGCATCGAGGTCGAGGTCGCGAACCAGGAGTTCGACACCTTCATGGAGGCCCTCAACGCGAAGCCCACGCAGTTGCAGTTCGGCATGGTCTCCTATGGTATCGACTACCTCGACCCGTCGAACATGCTCGGCGTGTGGCTTGCCACCGGGCGCCACAACTGGCAGAACGGCACCTACGACGAGATGGTTCTCAAGGCCTCCGAACTGCTCGATGCGGAGGAGCGGCTCAAGATCTTCCAGGACGCCGAGCGGATGTTGGTGGAGGAGGCGCCTGCGGTCTGGATCTACCACCGGACCTACGCCGATGTGATGAAGCCCTACATCGTGGGTGATGCGCTCGAGCCGAATAAGGGTGGCTTCTCCGGCCTGCAGTGGCCGGGCATTAGCGCGTACAGCAATGCTATCAGCACGCTGTACGTGAATAACACCGTGACGGAGCTGCGCCCCGAGCCGCCGCAGTAGATATCACACGAGTGGTTTTTGGAGGGCCTTGCAGGTCCTCCAAAAACTGCGACAGGGCACCCGCGGGAGTTGTGGAGGGCCGCAGGCCCTCTGCAGGAACAATATCAGGGCTGATGGGGCCCTCGCCCCCATCAGCCGCGCTCTCAGAGAGGACCTTCCATGGTAGCGTACCTCGTACAACGTCTCGCCGGGCTCTTCATGGTCTTCTTTCTTGTCTCGATCGTCGCGTTCCTCCTGATGCACTCCATCCCCGGCGGACCGTTTGACGAGGCGCAGATGCCCTTGCCCCCGGCCGCTAAGGCCAACATTCTCCGCAAGTATGGCCTTGACCAGCCGCTGCACGTCCAGTACATCAATTACATGTCGAATGCGCTCCGCGGCGACTTCGGCATCTCCTTCGCCAGCCCCAGCGAGACCGTGATCCAGCTTATCTCCCGGACATGGCCGGTGAGTATCACCCTCGGCGGCATCACCGTGCTGATTGCCCTTGGCCTGGGGATCGCGCTCGGCATTCTGGCCGCCATCCGCCAGAATACCTGGATCGATTACATCGTCACCTTTACAGCGACGCTCGGCCTCACGGTGCCGAACTTTGTGATCGCGCTCTGGATGATCCTGGTGTTCGCCGTGCAGCTGAAGTGGCTGCCCCTCGGCGGCTGGGGCACCGACTGGCGCCAGCTGATAATGCCGATGGTGGCGCTGGGCCTTGGGCCAATGGGCGTAGCCGCGCGCTACACTCGCTCGAGCCTAGCCGACGTCTTCACCTCGGACTATATCCGCACCGCGCGTGCCAAAGGGCTCGGCGAGTACGTGGTGGTTACCCGCCACGCGATCAAGAACGCCCTCATCCCGATCATCACCGTGCTTGGCCCAATGGTGCCGAACTTGATCACTGGCACCATCTTTGTCGAGACGATGTTCCGCGTCCCCGGCCTCGGCAAGTTCTTCGTCACCAGCGTGCTCGACCGCGACTACCCGATGATCATGGCGGTGATGCTCCTGGTGGCCGGCCTCTGGGGCCTGGTCTATCTCCTGACCGACCTGCTGTACACGGTGATCGACCCGCGCGTCAAGCTGGCGTAGCCGCGACGTTATCAGTTCTGAGTTGTCGCACGCACACCGCACCCTCAACTCAAAACTCAAGACGCAAAACTGGAAGATTATGAGCGCAATTGTCACAAAGGCCGACGACCAGCGTATCGTTCACGATCCGATCGCCGCGCGGCCGCCCAGCAACCTCTGGCGCGATGCGTCGCTCCGCTTCTCGAAGAATAGGCTCGCCATGGGCGCCCTATTTATCGTGGCGCTGATGGTCTTCACCGCGATCTTCGCTGACCTGCTGGCACCGTACGCCTACGACTTCGCCACCCTCACCGACGCGCGTCTGTTCCCCGGCCAGCGCGGCTACCTCCTGGGCACGGACGAGGTTGGTCGTGATCTGCTCAGCCGTCTGATCTACGGCGCTCGTATCTCGCTTGTCGTCGGCTTCTCGGTCCAGGCGATCGCGCTGATCATCGGTGTGCCGCTTGGCCTGGCCTCCGGTTTCCTCGGCGGTTGGGTCGACTTCGTGATCATGCGGATCGTGGAGGTCTTCACCGCCATCCCGCAGCTGCTGTTTGCGCTGTTCCTGATCTCGATCTTCGGCGGTGGCCTCTTCAACGTTATTCTAGCGATCGGCCTGATCAGCTGGGTTGATATCTGCCGGCTCACCCGGGCGCAGCTCTTCTCGCTCCGTGAGAAGGAGTTTATCGAGGCCGCTCGCACTGTCGGCGTGCCGCCCTTCCAGATCGCGCTGCGCCACCTGCTGCCAAACGCGCTCACTCCGCTGATCATCGCGGTGACGCTCGGCATCCCCTCCGCGATCTTCACCGAGGCTGGCCTTAGCTTCCTCGGCTTGGGTATCAATGACCCGCTGCCGAGCTGGGGTAAGATGGTTGGCAACTCTTTCTCATATATCCGCGTCTACTGGCACCTTGGTCTGTTCCCTACTTTCCTGATCGCGGCCACGATGCTCAGCTTCTCCTTTGTGGGCGACGGCCTGCGCGACGCGCTCGACCCGCGCCTGCGGAAGTAAGTGCGACGTACAATGCGCAACGTGCAACGTGAGGGCTGGATGTGCCGGCACTCTCGCGTTGCACGTTGTGCATTGCACTTAATGCTATACTGCAAGCCGGAACAGACAGCGACCGCCAGGATGATATGCGCCTTATCATGATCCGCCACGGCGAGACCGACTGGAACGCCTCGCTTCGCTACATGGGCCAGGCTGCCGTCCCGCTCAATGCCAACGGCCGCGCCCAAGCACAGGCTGCTGCCTACCGTCTCCAGCGCTACGGCGCCACCGCACTCTACACGAGCGATATCTTGCGCGCCGAGGAAACTGCCTCGATCGTCGGCGAAACCACCGGGCTCGCCCCGCGCCCTATGCCTGAGCTGCGCGAGATCGACGTCGGGCAGTGGGAGGGCTACACCCCTGAGGAGCTCTACCGCCGCTTCCCCGATCATATGAAGGAGTACGAGCGCGACCCCGCCCGCACTGTGCGCCTCGGCGGTGAGTCGTACGCCCAGCTCCAGGAGCGCGCCCTCGTGGCCCTCAACCGCATCCAGCAGACCCATACGAAGGGCGAGACGGTGCTCGCAGTGTCGCACGGCGGCACCATCCGCGCGCTCCTTTGCCATGTGATCGGCCTGGACCTGGCGCACTTCGGCCGGCTCTGGCTGGACAACGGCTCGCTGACCGAGCTGCGCCTGGGCTCGAGCGGCTGGCGCCTCACCCGCCTCAACGACGCGGCTCACCTTGAGGGGACTGACCTGGCCCGCGGGGAGTAGCTCGGAACACCAGCGTTTCATATGCTAAGAGGTACTCCGCGGCGTTAGCACAGGAGCGACGAACCTACGTTCCCTGTGCATGTGCGTCGGCGCAGCGTGGGAGGATAGGGGCGCAGACCCAGGAGAACACCCCAGCTTTGTGCATCTGGCAGGATCGCTCTTGCTTCGAGGGCCTGTGAGTCATGGCGACAGATAGAACGACTGGCGATCACTCTGAGCCGGACGTCCAGCGTTCGGCGTTTGGCGTTCAGCGCTCTTCCCGGCCGGTCGCCCTTATCACCGGCGCCTCGCGCGGTATTGGCGCCGCTACCGCTCGCGACTTGGCGCGCCGGGGCTATGCGCTGGCCCTCGCCGCCCGCTCCACCGCTGAGCTCGAGACGCTGGCCGGGGAGCTCGTGCGCGCCGGGACGCCCGCCCTGCCCATCCCCACCGACCTGAGCCGCCCGGACGAAGTGCTTCGTCTTGCCCGGCTGGCGACTGAGCACTTCGGCCGGGTGGACGTGCTGGTGAACAACGCCGGCGTGGGCGGCAAGGGGCGGGGCTTCGCGCGCATGTCGCCTGAGGAGCTGCGCACCATGCTAGCGGTGAATCTCGAGGCGCCGGCCGTGCTGTCCCACGCGCTGCTGCCGCAGATGCTTGAGCGGCGCCACGGGGCGATCATCTTCGTCGGCTCGGTGGCCGGGCGGATCCCCCTGCCCGGCTCGGCGCTTTACTCGGCAACCAAGTATGGCCTGCGTGGCCTGGCCCTCGCCCTGCGCCGCGAGACGCGCGGGCGCGGCGTCCAGGTCACGCTCATTGCGCCCGGGTTCGTCGACACCGACATGGTGCGCCGCATCCACCCCGCGCTCAAGATTCCCCCGGCGGCGGTGGCACGTGCTGTGGCAGATGCCATCGACCGGCCGCGCCGCGAGCTGTTCGTGCCGTGGTACTACAGCCTTGCCACGCTTGTGGACGCCGCTGCACCGTGGGTGGGCGATCTGCTGCTGCGGCGCCGAGGTCGGTAGCGGAACAACAGAGCGAACTGCACCTGGCCGTAAAGCACTTGTCCACATTTTGCGTTTTTGCCGCGTCTGAAGTAATATACATACCGGTTTTTGAGTTGCCGTCATCGCAGAGCGCACAGCCGCGGCTTGCGGCCTTTCGCTCTGCGTCGCGTTTTTACCGCACAGGGAGAAGGTCAATGTCTAAAAAGTGGGTGTACCTCTTTACCGAGGGCAACGCCACCATGCGCGAGCTGCTTGGTGGCAAGGGTGCCGGTGTTGCAGAAATGACTCGCACCGGCGTTCCCGTGCCGCCCGGCTTTACTATCACCACCGAAGCCTGCAATCAGTACTACGCTGATGGCAAGCAGTTCCCGCAGGGGCTGTGGGACCAGGCGCTCGAGGCACTCAAGGACATCGAGTCCAAGACTGGCAAGAAGTTCGGTGACCCGTCCAACCCGCTGCTCGTCTCGGTCCGCTCCGGCGCGCGCGAGTCGATGCCTGGTATGATGGACACCGTCCTCAACCTCGGCCTCAACAAGCAGACGCTCGAGGGTCTGGCTGAGCTCACCGACAACCCGCGCTTCGCCGCCGATGCCTACCGCCGGTTCGTGCAACTGTTCAGCAAGATCGTGCTCGGTGTGGATGGTGAGAAGCTCGAGCACGTGATGGATGAGGCCAAGGGCCACGGCAAGCGCCAGGACACCGACCTGAGCGCCGAGGAGTTGCTCCAGATCGCCGAGAAGTTCAAGGCAATCGTCAAGAGCGACACCGGCCATGAGTTCCCGGACGACCCGCAGGAGCAGCTGCGCATGGCGATCGCTGCCGTGTTCAACTCCTGGATGGGCCGCCGCGCCATCGACTACCGCCGCGTCGAGAAGATCCCCGACAACATCGGTACCGGCGTCAACGTCCAGGCGATGGTCTTCGGCAACATGGGCAACGACAGCGCCACCGGCGTGGCCTTCTCCCGTAACCCCGCCACCGGCGAGGACGTGCTGTACGGCGAGTACCTCGTCAACGCCCAGGGCGAAGACGTGGTGGCCGGCATCCGCACCCCTAAGCCGATGTCCGAGATGAAGGCGGAGATGCCGCAGTCCTACGAGGAGTTCGCGGCCTACGCCACCCAGCTCGAGAAGCACTACAAGGACGTGCAGGACATGGAGTTTACCGTCGAGCGCGGTAAGCTCTGGCTGCTCCAGACCCGCAACGGCAAGCGCACCGGTATGGCTGCCGTCAAGATCGCGGTGGATCTGGTCAACGAGGGCCTGATCGATAAGCAGACGGCGCTCACCCGCGTCCGCCCCGAGATGCTCAACCAGTTCCTCTTCCCGATCGTGGACGTGAAGGCTGCCGCCAAGGCGGGTACCCTGGCCAAGGGCCTCGCCGCCGGCCCCGGCGCTGCCTCGGGTAAGATCGTGCTCGACCCGGATACGGCCGCCGAGCTCGCCGAGAAGGGCGAGCAGGTCATCCTGGTCCGCACCGAGACGGCCCCCGAGGACTTCCACGGCATGGTCGCCTCCGCGGCGATCGTCACCGCCCGCGGCGGCCTCACCAGCCACGCGGCTGTGGTTGCCCGCCAGATGGGCAAGTGCTGCGTCTGCGGTGTCGATGCGCTCCAGATCGACTACAAGAAGGGTGTGGTCAACGTCCGCGGCGGCGAGAAGCAGCTCAAGGCCGGCGACTGGATCACGGTGGACGGCCACGGCGGCATCATCTACGACGGCAACATCAGCACCAGCGAGTCCGAGGTCATCCAGGTCATCCGCGGCAACATCAAGCCCGAGGACTCGGAGCTCTACGGCTACTTCACCCAGTTCCTCAGCTGGGCCGATGAGGTCCGCACCCTCGGCGTGCGCGCCAACGCCGACACGCCCACCGATGCCCGCGTGGCCCGCGGCTTCGGCGCCCAGGGCATCGGCCTCTGCCGCACCGAGCACATGTTCTTCGAGGGTGACCGCATCGACGCCGTGCGCCAGATGATCGTCGCTGACTCGCTCGAGGAGCGCAAGGCCGCCCTGGATAAGATCCTCCCGCTTCAGCAGGGGGACTTCGAGGGCATCTTCACCGCGATGGAGGGCCTGCCGGTCACCATCCGTACCCTTGACCCGCCGCTGCACGAGTTCCTGCCGCACGGCGACGCGGAGATCGACGACCTGGCGCAGAAGATGGGCATCGAGCCCGCCAAGCTGCACCAGAAGGTCGAGAGCTTGCGCGAGGCGAACCCGATGCTTGGCTTCCGCGGCTGCCGCCTCGGCATCGAGTTCCCCGAGATCACTGAGATGCAGGCCCGCGCGCTCTTCCAGGCCGCTGCTAACGTCCAGAAGCAGGGAATCGCGGTTCACCCCGAGATCATGATCCCGCTCGTCGGTGACGTGAGCGAGCTCAAGATCCAGGCCGAGATCGTCAACCGGGTGGCCAAGGAGGTTATGGCCGCCAGCGGCCAGCAGATCGACTACATGGTCGGCACCATGATCGAGCTGCCGCGCGCCGCGCTCACCGCCGATAAGATCGCCGAGGTCGCCCAGTTCTTCTCCTACGGCACCAACGACCTCACCCAGACGACCTTCGGCATGAGCCGCGACGACGCGGGCCGCTTCCTGCCGAAGTACGTCGAGCAGAAGCTGCTCAAGGACGACCCGTTCCAGGTCCTGGACCAGGAGGGCGTCGGCCAGCTGATCGAGATCGGCACGGAGCGCGGCCGCAAGACGCGCGCGGACCTGAAGGTTGGCATCTGTGGCGAGCACGGCGGCGAGCCGAGCTCGGTGAAGTTCTGCCACAACACTGGCCTGAACTACGTCTCCTGCAGCCCCTACCGCGTTGTCATCGCGCGCCTCTCGGCTGCGCAGGCGGTGCTTGAGGCCAAGAAGAAGTAACTCAGCTACACCCTCGCTCACCGGAGGGGGCGGGCGCTACGGCGCTCGCCCCCTCTTGCTGTTGTTCGACGATCTCTTCTTCAGTCCTGCCCCGGCCCCGTACCTGTGCCACCCTTTTTTTGTACACATGGGCGACTGACGCGCACCACCCCGCAGCGCTACACTACGCTCAACAACCTAGCCTAAAAGGGGTAGAGCATCGTGGCCCTTCGTCTTCGCACTACGCTCGCCTCACTGCTGCTCTGCACGGTGTTGCTCCCGTCCGTCATCACACGCGCCGCCGAGGAGCCTCCTGCTCCACCCGCGGCGCTCCCGGCTTACTACCTGCCGCTCGTCACTGCGGGCGGCAACACGCCCGACCTTGCTATCACCGGCCTTGAGGTCACGCAGTCTACCCAGACCTCCGGAAACAGCCTATCGCTCGTGGCCGGCCGGCCGACGGTGGTGCGCGTGTACGCGGTGAGCGACCAGGAGGTACCTGTCAGCAATGTGACGGTCTCGCTCTCCGCCTCACGCAACGGGGTGTCGCTTCCGGGCTCTCCCATCCGAGTGCTCCCCAAGAGTGTGGGCCGCATCAGTACACGTGACAGCTACACCTCGAGCTTCAATGCGCTTCTGCCGCAAGCCTGGCTCTCCGGCGGTGTCACGATCATGGCTACGCTCGATCCGGACAATGCCGTGGCTGAGGTCAGCGAGGCCAACAACACCGCTCGTGCGACCCTCACCTTTCATGCAGTGCCCGAGCTCGATGTCAAGATCATCCCGATCCGCTACACGCACACGCCGAGCGGCCGAACCTACGCTGCCCCAACCCGGGATACGGTGAGCGATTGGGTTATGCGTAGCTACCCGATCAGTTCGGTGAGGGTCACATTTCACGCGCCGGTCGATTTCAGCGGCAATCTCTCGAGCACCAGGGAGTGGGAGCGTCTCCTCGATCTGGTCACGAATCTCAAGAGCTCCTCGGCTCCCTACAACCAGGTGTACTACGCGCTCGTGCCAACCGAGAGCGGCAACGACCGCTGGTTCAACGGCGGGGTGGCGGGGATCGGCTGGGTCGGGTTGCGCGCCGCTGTCAGCCTGGACTTCGGCGTGGGCCAGGAGGATAAGACCGGCCGCATCGCCGCCCACGAGCTCGGTCACAACCTCGGGCGCTACCACGCCCCCTGTGGAACCACCGGGGATCCGCGCCAGCCGTTCCCTCACGCTAACGCCTCGCTTGGCGCCGACGTCTACGGCCTCGATATCGCCTCAGGCCGCGTCTGGTCCCCCCGTGCCCCCGACAGTGCGAAGGACGTGATGAGCTACTGCACGCCGCAGTGGATATCGGACTACACCTACAACGCGCTCTACGAGAAGCTGCGCGCCTCGAGCGCATATGAGACTCTCGCAGCCTCCGGTCACCAGCTCTTGGTGCGCGCTCGCATCGAGCCGGACGGCACGGCGGAGCTGCTGCCGGTGTACTCGGTCAACGGTACCGATACCACACCTGTGAGCGTTGGTGAGTACGCCGTCGAGCTGCTGGACGATAGGGGCGCGCTGATCGCGCGTCATCCGGTGGATGCGGTCGCCGTCGAGGAGCCCTACATCCTTGATATCGAGGGCGCTACGAACGAGGCGTACGCCGAGCACGAGCATGGGACGTCCCAGTCGTACCGCATCCACGCGGTGATCCCTGCGCCGGGCGCTCAGGTTGCCGCGGTGCGCCTCGTGCACAGCGGCGCGGTGCTGGGGGAGCAGCGGTTGGATAGTGCCGCCGCGCGCGTCGAGAAGTCGAGCGCTCCACCTTCTGTGACCTCAGAGGAAGATGGGGCCGTTGTCCTGCGCTGGTCCCCGGTGGATGCCCCCGCGCTCGTGCGGTATACCCAGGACGGCCGCCAGTGGACTACTCTCGGCGTTGATGTGCTCGGCGGCGAGCTGCGCGTGGACCCGGCATCGCTCCCTCGTGGCGGGACCGGCCGCTTTGAGGTGACGCCGGCTGGATCAGACACGCCTTTGGTTGTGTTCGGCGAGAAAGCGAACGCGACAGCCGATGCGCCGCCGCAGGTTTGGATCAGCGGGCCTGCCCAGGTTCGTGCAGGTGAGCCAGCCCTGCTCTACGGCCACGCCGCGGACCTGGAGGACGGCGCTCTCTCCGGCCTGAGCTGGACGCTGAACGGCGTCCCGGTAGAGGGCGACGAGGTGCTGCAGCTCCCGACGGCGACCGCTGGCAGCCACTCCGTCACGCTCACCACGCGCGACAGCTCGGGGAACACTGTCACCGCTACGGCCTCACTCCGCGCCCTCCCCTGACGGCGCCTTGCCGCGCCCCCTCCCCGCGTGCTAGAATAATGGCCGTAGTCAGTACCATCTAGCCGGGCGGGGGGGCCCCAAACGCCGCCCCCCCCGCC
>JBDLTZ010000081.1:0-11072 GCA_039805565.1 Chloroflexota bacterium
GCCTGGGTAGAAAACGGAGTGCTATACTGTGACAATGCTTGATCGAATCTTGCGCGGCGCGCGCCGGCTTCTCGGCGCGCCAGACGATGACTCCGCCCCGTCGGAGAGCTATGGCTCTGCACCGGCACCGACGCCTAGCCCCATTCCAGCCATCGAGCCGCGGGTACTTATGATCGTCCACAACCCGCCGGTGGCGAGCGAGGGGGGGCGGCGCCTGACCGAGCTGTTCGGCTGGAACGACCCTGACCGGCTGGCGGATCAGTACGTAGCGGACCTAGCGGAGGCGAGCGGTGGGTACGTGCGCTACCGGATCGTGGAGCGCGTGGCGGCCGACTGGTTCCCGCCGAAGGTGGACGGCTTCGCCTACACGGGCGAGAGCTTCGTGCGGGCCTGGCGGACGCGACAGTTCCACCAGCCGGACCGGATCGACTACGAGGCGCAGGTGCGGGCGCACCGGCTGATCGAGCGCTACGAGGCCGGCGATTTCGATGAGGTGTGGTTCTTCGCCTTCCCGTACGCGGGCGACTACGAGTCCACGATGGTCGGGCACGGGGCGTTCTGGTGCAACTCGCCGCCGGTGCCGAACACGGGCCACTGCGGGCGGCGCTTCGTAGTGATGGCGTTCAACTACGAGCGCGGCGTGGACTGCATGCTGGAGAACTACGGCCACCGGGTCGAGTCGATCATGGGCAAGGTGTTCGAGCGCCACCCGCCGCAGCAGAACCTGTGGGAGCTGTTCACGCGCTACGACAAGACGCACCCGGGGCGGTCGCAGTGCGGCAACGTGCACTTCGCGCCCTCGAGCGAGCGCGACTACGACTGGGGCAACCCGCGGACGGTGCTGAGCGCGTGCGACGACTGGTACGGCTTCCCGGAGCTGCCGGGGCGCTACCGGCCGGTGGACCGACGCGAGTGGGGCGACGGCGACATGCGGCTGCACCACATCTGGTGGCTGAACCACCTGCCGCGCACCACCGGGCAGACCTTCAGCGTTCGCAACAACTGGTGGGAGTATGTCGTGGACCCGAACCGTGTCCCATAGCACTGCCCCCGCAGGATCGCTCGTGACAGGCGGACCCGCTGGCGGGCAGGCGGCTGCTCGCGCTGCGGGTGGCGTGGCTGCTGGTGGCGCTGACGACGCTTGAAAACGCTGGGACGCGAACCACAGACCAAAGCTGACTGACATCGCGGCAGACGCTGTCGTGACCCCGAGCCGACAGCCGTCTGTGGTCCGCCCTTCGTCCCGGCGCAGACCGTTCCCCTACCCCACCGGCTTGCTCCGCAAGCGCGTGACGGTCTCCAGGTTGGCGCGCTGGCAGCGCTGCGGCGGGAGGCCACGCAGGACGAGCTCCAGATCATCCACCACCATCTGCCCCATGCCGGTCCAGATCTCGGGGATGTTGCCCGCGCGGTGCGCCGAGAGCACCGTGTTGGGCGTACTGCGCGCGCGGTGGCCGGGCGGGATGGGCTCCTCGGGGTAGACGTCGATCGCGGCGCGGATGTGGCCGGAGGCCGCCGCATCGAGCAGGGCGTCGAAGTCCACCACGCTGGCGCGGCTGATCAGCGCCAGGACCGATCCGGGCCGCATGAGGGCGAAGTGGCGCGCGCTGATGGCCCCCTGGTTCTCGGTGGTGGTGGCGGCGAGGATAAAGAGGACCCGCGAGCGGCGGAAAAGGTCATCGAGGGCGACCGGCTCGACCTGCATCTCGCGCAGGACGTTGGGGTGGAGCCAGGGATCGTGCACGAGGAGATCGCGCGTGAAGGGGCGCAGGAGCGGCAGCAGGGCGCGGCCGAGGTTGCCGCAGCCGAGCAGGCCGATGGTCTTGCCGTGGAGCAGGAACGAGTCGCGGTTGTCCTGCTCGCCGTAGAGCGACTCGTCGCCGCGGCGGATGGCGGCGTCGGCCTCGTGGATGCGGCGGGCGGCGGAGAGGGCCAGGCCGAGGGCGAGCTCGGCGACGGGCTGGGCGAAGACCGGGCCGGTGGCGATGACGTGGATGCCGCGGCGGTGGCACTCGGCGTAGTCCACGTTAGGCAGGAAGTTGGACTCGACGTTGGCGATCAGGCGGAGCTTGGGGGCGCGGTCGAGCCGCTCACGGGTCATGGCGCTCTGGCCGATCAGGGCGACGGCCTCGGGCAGGTGCCGGTCGATGTGGTCGTCCGGAGCGGGCGGGCCGTCGTGCCAGATGACGTGGCCGAGGGACTCGAGGCGGGCGCGGTCCTCGGGGCTGAAGATCAGGTCGAGCGGGCGGGGGTAGGGGTCGAGCAAGATGACGGGGCGTTCGGTGTTCATGCTGCCTCCGTGGGAGCACTAGAGCGAAACGCTGAACGATGAACGATGAATGCTGAACGATGAACGCTCAAAACCCAGGTCTGAGGGCATCAGGAAGGCGCGCTTGACCACAGAGAAGCTCGATTGTGATGCCCACCGCTGGAGTACCATGCTACCACAGAAGGTCTGGATGGGCTGCGCCCTCCAGACCTCAGCAGCGTGTTTCTCGGGGGCTCGCGGCCCCCGTACCCCCCGCGCAGCGTGCCGACGCACCCACCTCACGAAGGCGCGCCTTCTCAATTGGCCCGCTGCGACCAGGCCGCACCCCGGGACGATCTAGCTGATTGAGACAAGCTCGAGCTCGAAGGTCAGGTCCTGGCCCGCGAGCGGGTGGTTGGCGTCAAAGGTCACCTCGCTCGGGGTGACGTCGCTGACGGTGACGACGATCATCTGGCCATCGGGCTGGCGCATCTGGTACTGCTCGCCGACCGAGGGGGACATGCCGGGCGGGAGCTGGTCGCGGCCGACCTCAAATGTCAGATCCTCCTGGCGCGAGCCGTAGGCCTGGTCGGCGGGGATGGTGGTCTTGCAGGTCTCGCCCTGGTTGAGGCCAAGGACGGCCTGCTCGAAGCCGGGGATGACCTGGCCGGTGCCGAGGGTGAAGACGAGCGGGTCGCGCCCGCGCGAGCTGTCGAACACGGTGCCGTCGTTCAGCGTGCCGGTGTAGTGGACGGAGACGGTGTCTCCTGACTTGGCCTGGGTCATGAGCTGCTCCTTAGCGGCGCGATCCCGCCGCGATCTGCCGCACGATTTTGGGACGCTGTAGGGTAGCAAGAAACACGCCATGCCGTCAAACGGGGCGCGCGGCGGCGAACAGGATGCGGCGGAAGCCGTAGAAGACCGGCGCCTGCGGCATGAGCTCGCGCAGGCGGGCGCGGTAGCGGTCGAGGAACGGGCCGCGCAGGTCCTCGGGGAGGCGCTCGAGGTAGGGCAGGAGCGCCGTGCCGCGGGTCCACTCGACGACGGCGTCGGAGTCGGGCAAGACGTGGGGATAGACCTTCTCGAAGACGGTGAGCTCGCGGCCGCCGGCGGCGTAGAGCAGCTCGGCGTAGCGCTGCACGGGCAGCTGCGGCCAGGGGCGGGCGTAGCCACCGAGCGCGCGGTGGAACGGCTCCTCGGCGGCGACCTCCAGGATCAGGCGGTGCGCCGGGTGGGTGTGGTTGTTCGGCAGCTGGATGACGAGCTGACCGCCAGGTCGGAGGTGGCCGAAGAGGCGTGGCACGAGCGCCTCGTGGTCGTCGGCCCACTGGATGGCGGCGTGCGAGAAGATCAGGTCCCACTCGCCCTCGAGCGCGGCCAGGTCGCCGGGCTCGAAACGCAGGCCGGGGCGAGCCTGGGACTGGGCGCGGGCGAGCATCTCGGGCGAGGTGTCGATGCCGATCACCTCGCTCTCCGGCAGGGCATCGGCGAGGCGGCGGGTGAGCTCGCCGGTGCCGCAGCCGAGGTCCACGGCGCGCAGGCCTGGGCGGACGGCGACGAGCCGCACGAGGTCTTCGAACGGGGCGAAGCGCTCGGCCTGGAAGCGGTGGTACTGCTCGGGGTCCCAGGGCATGGGGCACCTCCCTTCACGAGTCGTGAGTCGCGTGTCGTGAGTCTTGTGCCGCGCTGTGCTACGTGTCGATACATATGGTGGGACGAGCTCTATAGTACCTGAAGTTGTATACTATAGCCACCGGACCTGATGCTCGCACGAGCACCAACGGAACCACGCCGCGCCAGCCACCGAGTGTCACCACCACCTCGCTCTTCACCTGCCACACCACGTGCGCGCCGGACATGGAGCAAGCAATGCCGTCATCCGCGAACCCCGAGACGAGCACCCCCACGAACGAGCAGCTGAGCGCCGAGGTCGCCGAGCTGCGGCGGGTGGAGGTGCAGCTGCGCGAGTCGCACGCGACGCTGGAGGCGCTGATCACTGCCTCGCCGCTGATGATCTTTGTGCTGGCCACCGACGGCACGGTGGAGCTGTGGAACCCGGCGGCCGAGCGGCTGTTCGGCTGGACGGCAGAGGAGATCATCGGGAAGCCGAACCCTATCGTGCCGGACGACAGGCAGGACAGCTTCCGCAAGCTGCGCGACCGGGTGATGCGCGGCGAGACCTTCACCAACGTCGAGAAGCGGCGATGGGCGAAGGACGGGACGCCGATCGACTTCAGCGTGGCGATCGCCCCGGTGCGCGGCGCGGACGGGCAGGTGCGCGCGATTATGGGCGTCCTGGCGGACATCGGCGAGCGCAAGCGGGCCGAGGCGGCGCTGCACGAGAGCGAGGAGCGCTACCGGCTGATCACCGAGAACACCGGCGACCTGATCGGGCTGCTGGACGAGGAGTGGCGCTACGTGTACGCCAGCCCGTCGTTCCGGCCGGTGCTGGGGCACGAGCCGGAGATGCTGCTGGGCCTCTCGGCAGTGGAGCACGTCCACCCGGACGACGCCGAGGCGGTGCTCGACCAGCTCACCTGGCTGACGACGCGCGGCTCGGGGCGGGCGAGCTTCCGCCACCGGCACACCGACGGCTCGTGGCGCTGGCTGGAGGCGCAGTACACCACGGTGCGGCGCGGCGAGCGGGAGCAGGTGGTGTGCGCCGCGCGCGACATCACCGAGCGCAAGCAGCTGGAGTCGCAGTTCCTCCAGGCGCAGAAAATGGAGAGCGTGGGGCGGCTGGCGAGCGGCATCGCGCACGACTTCAACAATCTGCTGACGGCGATCATCGGGTACGCCGAGATGGCAGGGGACGCGATCCCCGAGGAGAACCTGGTGCAGGGGGACCTGCGCGAGATCCAGGAGGCCGCGCGGCGGGCGGCGAACCTGACGCGCCAGCTGCTGACCTTCTCGCGCCGGCAGGTGATCGACCTGCGCGTGCTGAACCTGAACGGCGTGATCCGCTCGCTGGTGGGGCTGCTGGGGCGGCTGCTGGGCGAGCACATTGTGATCGAGCTGCGGCTGCCGGATGAGCTGTGGCCGGCGCGGGTGGACCCGAGCCAGATCGAGCAGCTGCTGGTGAACCTGGCGGTGAACGCGCGCGACGCGATGCCGGACGGCGGGACGCTGACGATCGCGACGGAGAACGTGTTCGTCGAGCCACCGTACGGCCCGCTGCGCGCTGAGCTCGGGCACGGCCACTTCGTGCAGCTGATGGTGACCGACACTGGGGTGGGGATGACGGCCGAGGTGCAGGCGCACATCTTCGAGCCGTTCTTCACCACGAAGGGCATGGCGAGCGGCACCGGGCTGGGGCTGGCCACCTGCTACGGGATCGTGCAGCAGCACGGCGGCACGATCGAGGTGCAGAGCGAGGTCGGCCGAGGGACGGCGTTCAGCATCCGGATACCACGCGCCGCCGGGGTGCCCGAGGGGGACGAGGTCGCGGCGAAGGACACCGAGCCGCCGGGGGGGAGCGAGACGATCCTGATGGTGGAGGACGAGAGCGCGATCCGGCGGCTGGCGGGGCGCATCCTGCGCGGTCAGGGGTACACGGTGCTGGAGGCGGCCAACGGCGTCGAGGCGCTGCGGGTGGCGCAGGAGCACGCAGGCACGTGGATCGACCTGCTCCTGACGGACAGCGTGATGCCGCTGATGGGCGGCCGGGCGCTGGCGGAGGAGCTGGTGCGCCAGCGGCCCGAGATCAGGGTGCTGTTCACCTCGGGGTACACTGAGGGCGGGGTGGTGCCGCCCGAGGTGGTGCCGACTGAGATCGTGCTGCTGCCGAAGCCGTTCTCGCCCGAGGAGCTGCTGCACCGCGTGCGCCATGTGCTCGATGCCGGAGAGCGGCGTGGGGAAGGAGCGAGGGGCGATGCAGACTGATGCAACGGTGGCACTTCTGGTGGGGACGCGCCGCGGCGCATTCCTGCTCGAGAGCGATGGCCGGCGGGGGTCGTGGGAGATCCGCGGGCCGGCCTTCGCCGGGTGGAAGGTGCACCATCTGACGCGCGACCCGCGGGACGGCGCGCTCTACGCGTCGGTGGAGCAGGATCTGCGGGGCCTGAGCCGCTTGATGTGCTCGGAGGACATGGGCCGGACCTGGCAGGAGCTGGAGGGCCCGCGTCTGCCGGCGGGGGGCGCACCACGGGTCTGGCGGATCGCGGCCGGACACCCGGCCCGGCCGGGGGAGCTGTGGGCAGGGGTTGAGCCGGCCGGGCTGTTCCGCAGCGCGGACGGCGGGCGCTCGTGGGAGCCGGTGCACGGGCTGAACGAGCACCCCTCGCGCGCATCGTGGGTCTCGGGCGGCGGGGGCCTGATGCTGCACTCGATCATCCCGCACCCGGAGGACCCGGAGCGGTTGTACGCCGGCATCTCGATCGCCGGGGTACTGCGCTCCGACGACGGCGGCGCGACGTGGGCGCTGAAGAACCGCGGCGTGCCCCCATGGTACGAGCCGGGGGCGCAGGGGGGCTGGGAGGCGGGGGTGTGCGTCCACGCGCTGGCGCTGGTCGCGGGTGCGCCGGACACGCTCTACCAGCAAAACCACCTCGGCGTGTTCCGCTCAGAGGACGGCGGCGAGACGTGGCAGGAGGCGCACGAGGGCATGCCGACGCGCTTCGGCTTCCCGATTGCCGCAGAGCCGCCGCGCACGCTGTACGTGGTGCCGGAGGGGGCAGAGGACATGCGGTTCACGCCGGGAGGCGCGTTCGCGATCTACCGCTCGCGCGACGGCGGGCGGAGCTGGGAGCGCCTGACGCGCGGGCTCCCGGGGCGGCACGCCTACCTGAACGTGCTGCGCGGGGCGCTGGCGACAGACGGGCTTTCGCCGGGCGGGGTGTACGCCGGCACGAGCACCGGGCAGCTGTTCGCCAGCCGGGACGAGGGGGAGAGCTGGGAGCTGGTCGCGCAGTTCCTGCCGCCGATCGCGTCGGTGGAGGCGGTGGTGCTGAGTACGGCTTCTTGAGCCGTGAGCGCCGGGGAGCTCACAGGCCAGCGCCGCGTCACGTGCACCTCAGCGCTCATGGCCTGGCGCCCAGAACTCAGCGCTCGCCCGCAAGCGCCTGGCCCACAGCGTCCGCGAGCGTGCCGTCGGCCACCATGCGGCGGGCGGCCTCGAGGTGCGGGTACATCAGCGCGTCCTCCGCCAGGAATGGCACGCGCGACCGAACGAGCGCGTAGGCCGCGGCGGTGCCCCTGCCGAGGGGCGTCCCCGCGCCGAGCCGCTGGAGGCGGAAGTCCACGCCCTGCGCAGCGCTCAGGAGCTCGATCGCCAGGATCTGCTCCACGTTGTCGAGGATGGCGCGGGCCTTGAGCGCGGCCGTGCACCCCATACTGACGTGGTCCTCGACGTTGGCCGAGGTGGGGATGGTGTCGACGCTGGCGGGGTGGGCGAGCACCTTGCACTCGGTGGCAAGAGCGGCCGCGGTGTACTGCGCGATCATGAAGCCCGAGTTGAGGCCGCCGGCCGGCGTGAGGAAGGCCGGCAGCGCGTGCGTGTTCGAGGCCTCGTCGATCAGGCGGGCGACGCGGCGCTCGGAAATGTTGCCGAGCTCGGCCACCGCCAAGCCGAGGTAGTCCATAGCGATCGCCAGCGGCTCACCGTGGAAGTTGCCGCCCGAGAGCACCTCGACCGCACCGGTGGCCTCATCCACGAACAGCAGCGGGTTGTCGGTGACGGCGTTGAGCTCGATCTCGAAGACCCAGCGGGCGTAGGCGATCGCGTCACGCGCGGCGCCGTGGACCTGCGGGATGCAGCGCAGCGTGTAGGCGTCCTGCACATCAGGGGATCCGCGCGGGCGAGTGAGGCCGCTGCCAGCCAGGAGGGCGCGCAGGGCGGCGGCACACTCCTGCTGGCGCGGGAAGGGGCGCAGCGCGTGGATGCGGGCGTCGAAGGCCAGCTCGGTGCCGTTGAGCGCCTCGAGCGTGAGGCACCCGGCGGCGTCGGCGGTGCGGCTGAGCCGCTCGGCGCGCACCGTCTCCAGCACCCCCAGGGCGCACATCACCGCGGTGCCGTTCGTAAGGGCCAGGCCCTCCTTGGCCGCCAGGACAGTGGGGCGCAGCCCGGCGCGGCGCAGGGCCTCGGCGGCGGGCACGCGCTCACCACGGTACTCGGCCTCGCCCTCGCCGATCAGGGGGAGCGACATGTGCGCGAGCGGCGCGAGGTCCCCGCTCGCGCCGAGCGACCCCTTCTGGGGCACGACGGGGTGGACGCCAGCGTTGAGCAGGTCCAGGAGCAGGTCAAGGGTTTCCAGGCGCACGCCAGAGTGACCGCGGGCGAGGGTGTTGGTGCGGATGAGCATGATCGCGCGCGTGGTGGGCGTATCGAAGGGCTGGCCCACCCCCACAGCGTGGCTGAGGAGGATGTTGCGCTGCAGCCGCTCGACCTGGTCGCGGGCGATCACACGGTCCTTGAAGGCGCCGAAGCCGGTGGTGATGCCGTAGGCGACCGTGCCCTGGGCGAGCAGCTCCTGCACGGCGTCGGCGGCGCGGGCCACGCGGGCGCGGGCGGCGGGGGCGAGGGCCACACAGGGGAAGCCTGGCCGCCCCGAGGCCACGGCACAGACCTGCTCGAAGGTGAGCGAGGCGCCGTCTAGGATAATCTGCTGGTCGTCACTCATGGTCTCCTCCCACCACCACGTGGCCCTGCTTGACCACCATCGCTACCGCGCTGCCGCCGAACTCGTACATCAGGCGCCGCTCGTCGGGCGCGTCGAGGATGAGGAGATCGGCCTGCTTCCCTGGCTCGAGCGAGCCGACACGGCTCCCGAGGCCGATGGCGTGCGCGGCGTTCACGGTTGCGGCCACCAGCGCCTCAGCCGGGAGCAGGCGCTGGTAGCGGCAGGCGATCGCCATCGCAAGCTGCATCGAGGGGCAGGGCGCGGAGCCGGGGTTGATGTCAGTGGTGAGCGCCACCGCGGCGCCGGCGTCTACCATCGCCCGCGCGTCGGCGTAGCGCGTCCCGCCAAGGTTGAATGTGACAGTCGGGATGACGACAGCGACCGTATCCGACGACGCCAGCAGCGCGATGTCCTCCGCGCTCGTTACGTCAAGATGGTCGACCGACACCGCCCCGAGCTCCAGCGCCATACGGAGCCCGCCAAGCGCATTGAACTCGTCGACATGGGCTTTGAGCGGCAGGCCGAGGGCGCGGGCCGCCTCCAGCACCCGCCGGGACTGGCCCAGGTTGAAGGCGCCGCGCTCGCAAAAAACGTCAGCGAACAAGGGCCGGCCGTCGGCGGCGAAGCGCGAGGCGCGGTACCAGGCAGCGGCTGCGGGCAACATCTCCTCGGCGACCAGGTCCACGTAGCTCTCGGGGCGGTCACGGTGCTCGGGCGGGACGGCGTGGGCGCCGAGGAACGTCGGCACAAGCTCCAGGGGCTGCGCGGCGTCGAGCACGGCGATCGCCTCAAGCTGGCGGAGCTCGGCGGCGGTGTCGAGGCCGTATCCGGTCTTGGCCTCGGCGGTGGTGGTGCCGAGGCGCAGCATCTGCGCGAGGCGCGGCAGGGTCTCACCTACCATGCGCTCGACAGATGCCGAGCGGGTGGCGCGTACCGTGGAGAGGATGCCGCCGCCGGCCGCCGCGATCTCCTGGTAGGTGGCGCCGGCAATGCGCTGCTCGAACTCGGCGGCGCGGTCGCCGCAGTAGACCACGTGGGTGTGCGGGTCCACCAGGCCGGGGCAGACGGCGCGGCCCGCGGCGTCGATCTCGCGGGCGGCTATGTAGCGGGCGCGCAGCTCGGCGCTCGGGCCAACGGCCACGATGCGCCCGCCAGACACCGCCACCGCCCCATGCTCGATCAGCCCCACGTCGCGCATGGCGTGGCCGCGGCGGGGGCCGGGTGGCCCGGCACACGTGACGAGGCGGCCTGAGTGGACGAGCAGATCGATATTCATTGTTTCTTCTGGAGGGCTTGCCCCTCCAAACCTCCCTACAAGCGCCTTCACAGCATAGGGATGTCCACACCGTGCGCGCGGGCGAAGGCGACCGCCTCGGGGTAGCCGGCGTCCGCGTGGCGGGCCACGCCCATGCCCGGGTCGGTGGTGAGGACGCGCTCGATGCGGCGGGCGGCCTCGGCGGTGCCGTCGGCGACGATCACCTGGCCGGCGTGCATGCTGTAGCCGATGCCGACGCCGCCGCCGTGGTGGATGCTGACCCAGGTCGCGCCGCCCACCGCGTTGACGAGAGCGTTGAGCAGCGGCCAGTCGGCAATTGCATCTGAGCCATCGCGCATAGACTCGGTCTCGCGGTTCGGGCTGGCGACCGAGCCGCTGTCGAGGTGGTCGCGGCCGATGACGATCGGGGCGCGCAGCTCGCCGCTCGCGACCATCTGGTTGAAGCGCAGCCCGGCGCGCGCCCGCTGGCCGTAGCCGAGCCAGCAGATGCGGGCGGGGAGGCCCTGGAAGGCGACCTGGTCGCGGGCCATCTCCAGCCAGCGGCGCAGGTGGGCGTCCTCGGGGAACAGCTCCAGCACCGCACGGTCGGTCGCGTAGATGTCCTCTGAGTCGCCGGAGAGTGCCACCCAGCGGAAGGGACCCTTGCCCTCGCAGAAGAGCGGCCGGATGTAGGCCGGGACGAAGCCAGGGTAGCTGAAGGCATCAGGCACGCCGGCCTCGAGCGCGCGCTGGCGCAGGTTGTTGCCGTAGTCGAAGACCACGCTGCCGCGCTCACGCCAGCCGAGCATGGCGCGGACGTGCGCGGCGATCGAGTCGAGCGCACGGCGGCGGTAGGCGTCGGGGTCGCGCTCGCGCAGGGCGGCGGCCTCTGCCACACTCAGACCGACCGGCACATAGCCGTAGAGCAGGTCGTGGGCGCTGGTCTGGTCGG
>JBDLTZ010000082.1:0-40696 GCA_039805565.1 Chloroflexota bacterium
TGGGATCAAAGACGCGATGCGAACAGCGCGCCGCCGTGTGGCACTCAGCTTGCGCCGTCCATCGCTGGAAACCGCGCGCACATGAACTGGCGTACCCTCGGTGCCCTCAACCTGCAAGTGAATGTTGATGTCCAGTGGCATGACAACCCCCTAAGCGATAGGCGGCAGAGAGGTACGCGCACCCTGCCACCACTGTTGCCTTTCAGCACAGTTCGTGGTATAAAGCGGCGCACACAGAGATACACAAGCCGCCGTGTTTGTGCATCTCCCGCTACTCACAAAGGTTGCCCCGCTACTGTGGCCGGTGGGGGGCAACCTTTGTTTTTGACGTTGATGGATTATACCAGAGGGCGTGGTGGTACAACGGAAACACCCGCAAGAACTGCAATTTACGAACATTTGGTTCACTTCTGTAGTGACACTGCCTCTTACGAACATTTGTTTCGCTTCCGTATTTACACCACCTCTGATAGACCGTGCAAGTTGCAGCGCTGATACCCCTAGACGTAGAAACCCCCGCACGTCAACCGACGCGCGGGGGTGTTTTGTGCTTTATGTTGCGGTCAACCCGCATTGACTTTCGAGAGGTACCGCCGAACGGTTAGGGGAAATTGAGATCCACTTCTTGAGTTGGCCGCTGCCCTTGCCGGGAATGATCTCCACTAGCTCGACGCGCCGCTCGATCGCCTCTTGCATGATGCGGTTGAGCTCGGTGTCGATCTCCCTACCGCGGTTGTAGATGTCGTGCAGGTCGAGCTTGAGCTTCGCCACGGGCTACCTCCTCTCCGAGCGTCTACGGCGCGATCTGGCCCGCGGCGCAACCGCGCTCGACCACCTGCAGCACCACCGGCCAGAGCGCGGGCGCGCCCTCACGGATCGGGTCCATGCGCCGCAGCACCGCCGCGCGGGTGATGCCGTGCGCCTTCCAGGTCCCCCCGCCGTTGCTGGCGTTGCTGATCAGCCCCGCCAGCCGGTCGAGCGCTCCCGCGAAGCGCGCCTCGGCGGTCTCACCGGCCTCGAACTCCTCCCACGCGCCGCGTAGCTCGGCGCCCTGCTCCGCCGGCAGCAGCCCGAAGATGCGCTCGGCGGCCGCCCGCTCGCGCTCGGCCTTGGTGGCGTTGGCCTGTGCGTCGAAGGCGAAGGTGTCGCCCGCGTCCACCTCGACGATGTCGTGCACCAGCAGTATCACCAGCGTACGGCGCAGGTCCACCGGGGCGTGGGCGTGCTCGGCCAGCACCGCGGCCATCACGGCGATATGCCAGGAGTGTTCGGCGCTGTTCTCGCGGCGCGAGCCGTCCACGAGCGCGGTCTGGCGCAGGACCTGCTTGAGCCTGTCGATCTCGACGAGGAATGCGAGCTGCTGCGCGAGGCGCGGCGAGGCATCGATCATGGGTGGCCTCTCAGGGTGTGGGCGGCACAGTGCCGCGGCATTGTACCACCCCTCGAGCGAAGTGCAGAGACGTGGTGCATGTTCAGGAGCGCGTGCGGCGTTCTAATGCCCGAGGGTTCGGTGTTCAGCGCTCAGCGCTCAGCGTTCCGCTGTAGTCTTCGGCTCGGTGATCTTGTGCTACACTGGCCTTCAAATCGAACTACCGCCGACGGCCGCCGGCTGCGGCCGTTCGCCGCAGAGGTGCTATATGCGTGAGCTCACGCTCTCCTCCGGCTGGAGGCTCCGGCAGCGCGTCCCGGACCAGCCGCTCGACCTCACCTTCGCCGATGAGACGGGCTGGGTGCCCGCCACCTCCCCCGGCAACGTCCACCTCGACCTGATCGCCGCCGGCAAGCTGCCGGACCCCTTCGAGGGCCTCAACGAGCACGCCGCGCAGTGGGTCGGCGAGACCGACTGGCTCTACCGCTGCGACTTCGAGCTGCCCGCGGGCTTCGCGGACGCCGGCGCGGTGGCGCTCTGCTGCGACGGGCTCGATACCTTCGCTACAGTCTGGCTCAACGGCGCGCAGGTGATCGCCAGCGACAACATGTTTGTGCCGCAGCGGGCGCAGGTGAAGTCGCTGCTGCGGGAGGGTCGCAACGAGCTGCGCATCCTGTTCGAGTCCGCCCTGCACCACGGCCGCGCGCGCGAGGCCGAGCACGGGACGCTGGCCTGCTGGAACGGCGAGCCCAGCCGCCTCTATGTGCGTAAGGCGCAGTACCACTACGGGTGGGACTGGGGGCCGACGCTGCTGACCGCCGGCCCCTGGCTGCCGGTGCGCCTCGAGGCCTATGACGCACGCGTGTCGGACCTCCACTGCCCGGCGTCGGTCTCCGAGGACCTGGCTACCGCCACGCTGCCGGTCGCGGTGGACCTGGAGCTTGTGCGGGGCGTCGAGCTCGCCGACCTGACGGTGCGGGTGGAGCTGCTGGACCCCGAGGGCGCGCCGGTGGCCGGCGCGGAGCTGCCCACGGGCGTGCTGCAGGCCGAGCTGACGCTGGCGGTCCCGCGCCTCTGGTGGCCGAGCGGCTACGGCGACCAGCCGCTCTACCGGCTCGTGGTGGCGGTGACGTGCGGCGGCCAGGAGCTGGACCGGCGCGAGCAGCGCATCGGGCTGCGCCGGCTGCGGCTGCTGCAGGAGCCGCTCGAGGTCGAGGACGGCCGGACCTTCCTCTTCGAGATCAACAACACCCCGATCTTCTGCGGCGGCGCCAACTGGATCCCGGCCGACTCCTTCACCCCGCGCATCACCCCCGAGCGCTACCGCACCCTGATCCAGCAGGCCGCCGACATGCACATGGTGATGCTGCGCGTCTGGGGCGGCGGCATCTACGAGCCAGGTGTCTTCTACGACCTGTGCGACGAGCTTGGGCTGCTGGTGTGGCAGGACTTCCTGTTCGGCTGCGGCATCTACCCGGCCGTGCCGTGGTTCCAGGAGAGCGTGCGCGCCGAGGCCGAGGCCCAGGTGCGGCGCCTGCGCCACCACGCCTGCCTGGCGCTCTGGTGCGGCAACAACGAGGACTACCAGATCGCCGAGTCGATCCGGGCCTACGACAAGACCCAGGAGCCGGACGCGACCTCGCGCTTCCCGGCCCGCGTGATCTATGAGCACCTGCTGCCCGAGGTGTGCGCGCGGCTCGACCCGACGCGCGCCTACTGGCCGGGGAGCCCCTACGCCGGTGTGACGACGTCGGATGGCACGGTGGGCGACCGCCACGTGTGGGATGTGTGGCACGGTGCGATGGCGCCCTACCAGGACTACCCGCGGTTCGCCGGGCGCTTCGTGAGCGAGTTCGGCATGCAGGCCGCGCCGGCCATGGCGACGATCGAAGCGTTCGCGCCGCCGGCTGAGCGCCAGCCGCAGAGCCGCACCATGGACTACCACAACAAGGCCGAGGGCGGGCCGCGCCGCCTGATGGCGTACGTGGTGGACAACGTGCCGCTGCCGGCCGATATGGAGAGCTACGTCTACACCACGCAGCTCGTCCAGTCCGAGGCCCTGGCGTCGGCCTACCGCGGCTGGCGGCGACGCTTCGGCGGACCGGGCCGCTACGGGGTGGCGGGCGCGCTCGTGTGGCAGATCAACGACTGCTGGCCGGTGACGAGCTGGGCGATCGTGGACTACGCGCTGCGCATGAAGCCGGCCTGCTACACCATCCGCCGCTGCCTCGCTCCCCTGGCGCTCGGTCTGGCCCGCGCGGGGGACGGGGCGGACATCTGGGCGGTGAACGGCACGCTGGAGCCGGTGCAGGCGCAGCTCGAGCTCCGCACCTGGACGCTCACCGGCGAGGCGGTGGCGGTGGAGCGCGCCGAGGTGACGCTGGCCGCGAACCAGGCCACCGAGCTCGGCTCGTTCGGGTTCGACCCGGGCGGCGCGCTGGTGCTGGACGCACGGCTGCGGGTGGGCGATGTCGTGGTGGCGCGCGAGGCGCTCTGGCCTGAGCCGTTCAAGCATCACCAGCTGCCCGACCCGCTGATCGTCGTGGATCTGGCGGGCGACGAGACGATCCGGGTGCGGTCGGTGCGGCCGGCGAAGGGTGTGCTGCTCGCGGCGGGCGACGGCGTGGCCTGGAGCGACAACATGCTGGACCTGATGCCGGACGACGAGCGGGTGATCGAGGTCCGCGGGCTCGGGGACGCGCCGGTGAGCGTGCGCTGGCTCGGGATGTGATCCCGCCTGGGCGATGGCGCAGGGGCGCAGCAGCCGCGCTCCTTGCGAAGGCAGATCACCGGTGGCTGCTGCGCCCGTATGGGGCCGCTGGTGGCCATGGGGTCGCCGTGGCGGCATCGCCTGCCGTGAGATCGTTGGCCGCGTTGTCGGCGCCGCCATACCGCCCGCCAATAGATCTCTAACTTGCCCGCGGCTGTCCCACGATCTACAATACTGGCACTATTATCGTGAGACTGCTAAGTCACGGGCCCCGTGCCCTTCTGAGACCCACTGGAGGCTGACGCCATATGAGTGTTGACACCGAGCAGACGACCGCCGGGCAGACACCGGTGCCGTTCCGCGCCGAGGTCAAGCAGCTGCTGCACATCCTGGCCCACTCGCTCTACTCCGACCGCGAGATCTTCCTGCGCGAGCTGGTCTCAAACGCCTCCGACGCGATCCACCGCGTCCAGTTCGAGATGCTCACCAACCACGAGGTGCGTGACTCCGAGGCCGAGCTCGAGATCCGCATCGCCGCCGACGAGTCCGCCAGGACGATCACGATCACCGACACCGGCATCGGCATGACCCGCGAGGAGCTGGTCGAGAACTTGGGCACGATCGCGCAGTCCGGCACCCGCGCGCTGATCGAGCGCCTCGAGGCTGGGCAGCGCGGTAATATCATCGGGCAGTTCGGCGTAGGCTTCTACTCTGCGTTCGTGGTGGCCGACGAGGTCACGGTGATCTCGCGCTCCTACCGCCCTGACGCTGAGGCTGCCCAGTGGCAGTCGCACGGCGGCGAGACCTTCAGCGTGGGCCCGGCCGAGCGCGAGGCGCGCGGCACCACCATCATCCTGAAGCTGAAGGATGACGCCGCCGAGTTCGCCCAGCCGTGGCGGCTGAAGCAGGTGATCAAGCGCCACTCGAACTACGTGGCCTTCCCAGTGTACGTAGGCGACGAGCGCGCCAACGAGACCCAGGCGCTCTGGCGCAAGCAGCCGCGCCAGGTGGAGCAGAAGGAGTACGACGAGTTCTACCGCCAGCTGACCTTCGACTTCGAGGACCCGCTGCTGCACCTGCACCTCTCCACCGACGCGCCGGTGGACCTGCACACGCTGCTGTTTGTGCCGGCGAAGCGTGAGCGCGGCCTGATCGAGCGCCGCACCGAGGGCACCATCAAGCTCTACTCGCGCAAGGTGCTGATCCAGGAGCAGGCCAAGGACCTCCTGCCGAGCTACTTCCGCTTCGTCGAGGGTGTGGTGGACAGCGAGGACCTGCCGCTCAACGTCTCGCGCGAGATGGTGCAGAATGTCGGCACGGCCCGCGACGCCTCGCCGGTGCTCCAGCGCATCAAGAAGTCGCTCACCGGCCGCCTGACGAAGGAGCTGGCCGAGCTGGCCGAGAAGGACGCTGAGAAGTACAAGGCCTTCTGGTCCGAGTTCGGCGTGTTCCTCAAGGAGGGCGTGGCCACCGAGTACGCCGCCCGCGAGGACCTGATGCCGCTGCTGCGCTTCCACAGCACCAAGTCCGGCGAGGAGCTCACCACGCTGGCGGACTACAAGGGCCGCATGGTGGATGGCCAGAAGGAGATCTACTACGTCCTGGCGAGCGACCTGCCGAGCGCGCGGCGCAGCCCGCACCTCGAGGCGCTTGAGGCGCGCGGCATCGAGGCGCTGCTGCTGGTGGATGTGATGGACAGCTTCATGCTGAACGGCCTGCGTGAGTACGACGGCATGAAGCTGCGCAACGTGGACGACCAGAACCTGGAGCTGCCCGGCTCGGACGAGGCTCCCGAGGCGCAGGTGAGCGACGAGCAGTTCGCGCGCATCGTGACGCGCGTCAAGGAGGTGCTGGGCGACCGCATTACCGGCGTGCGAGCGTCGAGCCTGCTGCGCCAGAGCCCGGTGCGCCTGGTCTCCGAGGACAGTCCGAACCGCGAGATGGCGCGCATCCAGATGCTTATGGGGCGCGACTACACGGTGCCCGCGAAGCTGGTGGAGGTCAACCGCGGCCACCCGCTGGTCGCCAACCTCGCGCGCATGATCGAGGGCGGCCAGGACGACGCGCTGGCAGGGGCGCTGATCGAGCAGCTGTACGACAGCGCGCTGCTGCTGGAGGGACTGCACCCGAACCCGGCCGATATGGTGGGCCGCATCCAGGCGCTGATGGAGGCCGCGGCACGGGCCAAGTGAGTCTTGAGTGCTGAGTGCTGAGGACTGAGGACTGAGTGCTGAGTGCTGAGGACCGAGTGCTGAGTGCTGAGGATTGCGTGCTGAGGATTGTGTGCTGATGACCGAGGACCGAGTGCTGGGTGCTGAGCTATTCCTCTGGCTCGGCACTCGGCACACTCGGCGCCGGCGAGAGCATCCGCGGAGTGCTGCGCTATGCACGACGTGTCGCACAGCCACAGGCTTGGTTGGCTCGGCGCGGCGCTGCTGGCGCTGCTGGCGCTGCTGTGCGCGGCGGGCGTGTGGCTGGGTCCAGTGGGAGTGGCGCCGCGCCTCGCCGCGTCCCGCGCGGGGTGGGATGCGCAGGGGGTGCGGCACTACCGCATGACTGCGCGCTGGACCTACGGCACGATCGTCAATGGCCCGTGGACGCTCGAGGTGCGCGACGGGCAGGTCGTCGGGGGGTTCCACGCCCGCACCGGCGAGCCGCTCTCGCGCGGGGAGCTCCTGCTGGCCGAGCGCAACCTGCCGGTCCCCGTGCTCTTCGCTGCAGTGGCTGACGAGCTGCGCCTCACGGCCGCGAACTCGCCGCGCACCATGGTAGCCCGCGCCTTCGCCGGGGTCTGGCCGGCCGCGCGTGATCTGATCGACCGCTGCGCCGCGCGGCTCCCCAGCGTCGACTACCACCCCGCGCTCGGCTACCCCTCCGGAATCACCGTCCACGGCTCCCCGTGCTACCGCGCGAGCGAGTGGACCGTGCTGGTGCTGGACCTCACCCCGCTCCCCTGAAGTCTACCCGAAGCGCCCGCTGATGTAGTCCTCGGCGCGGCCGTCCCGCGGCGCGGTGAACAGCCGGTCAGTGGGAGCGAACTCCACCAGCTCCCCGGCGCGTGTCTCGCGGTCCATCGAGACTGGGACTACAGTCTCAGGGGCTACGGCTCCAAGAAGCCCTCGTGCTTTCGCCAGGGGAGTAGTCACCACTCTTGCTGTGGGGAGTGTAGCCGCCCTGTATTACGAGTGTTCGGAGGATTCCGTGAAACTCGCGTTAAGCGCCGCGCTTCACGGCCAGGGCGCGCTCGTAGAGCTCGACGTAGGCCGCCGCGCTGCGCTCCCAGGAGTAGTCCTGTGCCATGGCCTGGCGGATCATCTGGCGCAGGTGGTGGGGGCGGTCGTAGTAGGTGCTTACGGCCCAGCCGACGGTGTAGTAGATCGCGTTGGCGCTCGGCTCGTAGAACTTAAAGCCGGTGCCAGTGCCGCTGGCCTCGTCGTACTGCTGGACGGTGTCCTCCAGCCCGCCGGTGGCGCGCACGATCGGCAGCGTGCCGTAGCGCAGCGAGTAGATCTGGTTCAGGCCGCACGGCTCGTAGCGCGAGGGCATGATGAAGAAGTCTGACCCGGCCTCGATCCAGTGGGCCAGCTCGTCGCTGTAGCCGATGTAGCTGGCGACGCGGCCGCGGTAGCGCTCGGACAGGCGGCTGTAGAACGCCTCGAGCTTCTTCTCACCGGAGCCGAGCAGCACAAACTGCACCTGCATGTTGGCCAGGATGCGCTCGAGGCTCTGCGCCAGCAGGTCGAGACCCTTCTGGTCCACCAGGCGGCTCACCACGCCCACCAGCGGCACGCCGGGGTTCACCTCGAGGCCCAGGCGCTCCTGCAGCGCGCGCTTGCAGGCCGCCTTGCCCGCCAGGTTGTCGGCGTTGTAGCGTGCGGGGATGCGGCTGTCTGCTATGGGGCTCCACTCGCTGTAGTCCACGCCGTTCAGGATCCCAACGTAGCGGTCGCCCTTGTCGTTGAGGAAGGGCGCCAGGCCGAAGCCGAGCTCGGGCGTGCGCGTCTCGGCGGCGTAGGTCGGGCTGACGGTGTTGACCATGTCGGCGTACTGGATGCCGCCCTTGAGGAAGTTGATGCGGCCGTGGTCCTCGAACTTGTCGGGCGTGAAGTTGCCCCACTGAAGGCCGAGGTAGTCGAGGTGCTCCGGGCCGTACACCCCCTGGTACGCGATGTTGTGGATCGTGAGGACGCTGGCCGCGCCGCCGAGGTCCGGGTCGTCCCAGTGCCAGATCTTGAGGTAGGCGGCTGCGAGGGCGGTGTGCCAGTCGTGCGCGTGGACGATGTCGGGTCGGAAGCCGATATCCTTGCAGAGTTGGAGGGCGGCGCGGGTGAGAAAGCCGAAGCGGCGCGGGTTGTCACCGTAGTCGTTGAAGGCGGCGTCGTGGTACAGGCCGGGGCGGCTGAAGTACTTGTGGGCCTCGACGAAGTAGACCGGCACGCCCTCGTGGTGGGTGAGGTGCATCTGGCACCACTCCTGGGTGTTGCCCATCCAGACGCCGATCGGTCCCATGGTGGGGTTGAGGCCGTAGCGCGTGTAGGCGATCTGCTCGTACTTGGGCATGACGACGATGACCTCGTGGCCCATGCCGCGCAGGACTTTGGGCAGCGCGCCGACGACGTCGGCCAGACCGCCGGTCTTGGCGAAGGGGACGCACTCCGAGGCGATCATGACGATCTTCATGGCTCTCTCCGTGTGGGCGGGGCGAGTGGTGCGACGATTATACTGCCGATCGGGGCTGCGCTGTGGCGTGCTATAGTATCCCCGAGCCTCGCAGCGCGCGAGGGCTCTTGGAGAGAGAGAACCATGCTCCGAAACAGGCTATCCCTGGCCGTCAACGCCGGTCACTTCGTGGTGGATGCGATGAACAGCACAGTGCCGGTGATGCTGGCGACGCTGGCGCTGGCGCTGGGGCTGAGCAACGGCCAGATCGGCGTGGCGCTCACGGTGCAGGCTTTCGCCGGCGCGCTGTCGCAGCCGCTATTCGGCTGGCTGGCGGACACGTTCCGCGGCCGGCCGGCGCTGCTGGCGGGCGGGGGCGTGGCCTGGATGGCGATCTGCCTGGCGGGCATGGCCGTGGCGCCGGGCTGGGGCTGGCTGGTGCCGCTGGTAGGCCTGATGTCGCTCGGCTCGGGGCTGTTCCACCCGATCGGCACCGCGAGCGCGGCCGCCGCGCGCCCGGAGCGGGCGG
This sequence comes from Chloroflexota bacterium, assembly GCA_039805565.1. Lineage (GTDB taxonomy): Bacteria > Chloroflexota > Chloroflexia > Chloroflexales > Roseiflexaceae > CALJIC01. The sequence goes on from JBDLTZ010000082.1 coordinate 9,268, forward strand.
CGAGCGCCACGGCGATGTTCTTCTTCTGCGGCCAGGTCGGGCTCTCGGTGGGGCCTGTGCTGGGCGGCCTGCTGCTGGCCACGGCCTTCGGCACCACGAGCGTGGTCGCGCTGAGCGCCCTGGCGCTCCTGCCGGCGCTGCTGCTGATGACGGCGCCGCGCCCGCCGATCCCGGTGGCCGGTGTGGCGAAGGCCGGGCGCGCTGTGCTGCGGGCGGCGCCGGTGATCATCGCGGCCTTCGTGCTGCTGGTGGCGGTGCGCTCGTCGATCCAGCAGGTGTACATGTCGTTCCTGCCGAAGCTGTTTGCGGACCGCGGCTGGGACCCGGCGGCCTACGGCGCGATGGCGGGGGCGTTCATGTTCGCCGCGGCGGTGGGGAACATCATCGCAGGGGATATTGCGGACCGCTTCGGGATGCGCGCGGCGACCCTCTGGCCGCTGCTGCTCAGCGTGCCCGCCGGGCTGGCCTGCATCTGGTCGCCCACCTCTGCGGCCGGGTTCGTGGGCTCCGCGCTGGCAGGGCTGCTGGTGGGCGGGCAGCACAGCGTGCTGGTGGTGCACGCGCAGCGGCTGCTGCCGGTGAAGCAGGGGTTTGCCGCCGGTCTGATCCTCGGCTTCACCTTCGCCTCGGGTGGGGTGGGCACGTGGGTCGCGGGCCTGGCCGCTGACGTCGCGGGGCTCCCCGCGGTGATGCAGTGGGCGACACTGCTGGCGCTTCCGGCGGCGCTGCTGGCGCTGACGCTGCCGGGGCGCGAGCGAGAGGTTGCCCCCTCCGCGGAGACCGTGGAGGGGGCGACGGCGTGATTACCGCAGCGCTGCCCCGAGGCGCCTGGCAGCCTCGCGCAGCTCGGCGGGTGGGTAGAGGCTGAACGCCAGCCGCAGCGCGTCGGCCCCCGACCCGTCCAGGTGGAACTTGGCGCCGGGCAGGTAGGAGACCCCGGCGGCCTCGCTCTGCGGCAGGAGCGCCCTGGCGTCCGTGCCCGCGGGCAGCTGCACCCACTGGAAGAAGCCGCCGCGCGGCGCCTCGAACGTGCACCCGTGCGGCAGGTGCTCGCGCAGCCCCGCCGCAAGCGCGTCGCGCCGCTCGCGGTAGGCCGCCCTGAGCCGCTCCAGCTGCGCGTCGAACTCCCCCATGCCACACAGCGAGGCTACCGTCATCGCGGTGAAGTGGTTGACCCCCCCGCCGCTGTCCAGCATGCCGCCCCCTGTGAAGCGCGCCACGGTGGCCGCGTCGGCGGTGAGCCAGCCGAGGCGCAGGCCCGGCGCGAGCGACTTGGCGAACGAGCCGAGCCGCACCACGACCCCCGGCCGCGCCAGGCTCCAGAGCGACGGCGGTGAGGTCCCCTCGTAGGCAAGCTCCCGGTAGACATCGTCCTCCACCACGGTGAACCCCTCGTCGGCGGCGAGATCCACCAGCGCCTGCCGGCGGTCGGCCGCGAGCGAGGTGCCGGTCGGGTTGTGGAAGGTCGGCACCGTGTACAGCAGCCGCGGCGCCTTGCCCGCGCGCCTCAGGCCGGCCAGGGTATCGGCCAGGGCGTCCAGGCGCAGCCCGCCCGCATCGCGCGGCACCGGCACAAGCTCCAGCGGGTGGTCGCGCAGGACGCGCACCGCCAGGTGGTAGACCGGCGACTCGACCAGGGCCACGTCGCCGGGGCGGGTGAGCAGCGTACAGACCTGGTCGAGCGCGTGGGAGGCTCCGCCGGTCACCATGATCTCCGCGGGGTCTGGGGCGCGCCCCTCGTTACGGGCGATGCGCTCGATCAGCCAGGAGCGGAGCGGGCCGGGGCCGCCCTCGATCCCGTAGGCCAGCGCGTCGGCGCCGTGGCGGCCGAGGGCGTCTGCGGCAGCGCGGCCCATGGCGTCCACCGCCAGGAGGGAGGAGTCCGGGTGGCCCCAGCCGAGATCGATGATCCCGGCGCGGTGGGTGAGCTGGATGATAGGGAGAGATGTGCTCATAGGACCTTACATTGTGGCGCCGAGGATCCAGGGGTTGAACTCTTCCTCGCCGATGCCCTGGGCCTCGCTGAGGCTCGGCTCACCCGAGGCTACCGCGATCAGCTTCTCGAGGATCTCGCGGCCCACCTCCTCGATGGTCGCGCCCTCCAGGATGCGGCCGGCGTTGACATCCATATCGCCGCGCATGCGCTGGTAGGTCACGCTGTTGGTGGCGATCTTGATGCTGGGCGCGGGCTTGAAGCCGAAACAGCTGCCGCGGCCGGTGGTGAAGGCGATGATATTGGCGCCTCCGGCCACCTGGCCCGTGGCCGAGACCGGGTCGTAGCCGGGGGTGTCCATGAAGGTGAAGCCGTGGCGCGTGATCGGCTCGGCGTAGTCGTAGACGGCGGTGAGGGGCATGCTGCCACCCTTCGCCACTGCGCCGAGCGACTTCTCGAAGATCGTGGTGAGGCCGCCGGCCTTGTTGCCGGGCGCCGGGTTGTTGTCGATCTCGAACCCCTCGCGGGCGGTGTACTCCTCCCACCAGCGGATCTGGCGGATGAGCTTCTCGCCCACCTCGCGGCTCACGGCGCGCCGGGTGAGCAGGTGCTCGGCGCCGTAGACCTCGGGGGTCTCCGAGAGCACGGCGGTGCCGCCGTGGGCCACCAGCAGGTCCACCGCGTGGCCGAGCGCCGGGTTGCCGGTGATCCCGCTGAACCCATCGGAGCCGCCGCACTGCAGCGCGAGGCAGAGCTCGCTCAGCGGCACCGGCTCGCGGGCGGAGTCGTTGGCCATCGGCATCAGCTGCTCGACCGCGCGCACGCCGGCCTCGATCGTGCTCGCCACGCCGCCCTCGTCCTGGATGCCGATGTAGGGCGGCAGGCCGGTGATCCCCAGGCGGTCGCGCTGGCTGGTGAGCAAGTCCTCGAACTGGTTTGTCTCGCACCCCAGGCCGACGAAGATGAACCCCGCAACGTTCGGGTGGCGTGCGAAGCCGGCCAGCGTGCGGCGCAGCATCTCGATCTCGGGCCCCGTGGTCTTGGTGGCGCAGCCGCTGCGGTGGGCCACGGCGATCACGTCGGTGACGTTGGGGTACTTCGGCATCAGCTCGGCGCGGGCGCGGGCGGCGATGCGGCGCACGGTGTGGGCCGAGCAGTTGACGGTGGCGATCACGGCGATGGTGTTGCGGGTGCCGGCACGGCCCGAGGGGCGCCTGTAGCCCATGAAGGTGCGCGGCGCGACGGCGGGCAGCGGCCGGATGTCGGTGCTGAACTCGTACTCAAGCGTCATGGCGCCGACGGCCAGGTTGTGGCTGTGGATGTGGTCGCCGGGGGCGATCGGGCGCGTCGCGAAGCCGATCACCTGGCCGTAGCGGCGCACCGGCTGCCCCTGCTCAACGGCCCGCAGGGCGATCTTGTGGCCTGCGCCGATGTTGGCGCCCAGCCGAACGCTGTGTTCGGCCACCGCGATCTGCCGGCCCGCGGGCAGTGGCATCAGCGCCACGGCAACGTCGTCGTCCGGGTGGAGCTTGAGGGCGGGCGTCTCCTGGAGGCTGATGAGCATCGCGGTACTCCTTCAAAGTGGCTGTTGAGTGTAACGTGATAAGTGAAACGCGCAACGGCGGCTGTTCGTGCACTGCATAGAGCAATGCTGCTGGATATCAACTCTTGGGATTGATTGTCCCTCGTAGACTATGCACGTTTACGACGCGGAGGCCGGCAGCCGGATCTCTATCGCCGTCCCGCGGCCGAGCTCGCTCTCCGCCCAGACGTCACCGCCGTGCTGCTGCACGATGGCGTAGACCAGCGCCAGGCCGAGGCCGATCCCCTGGCCGACCGGGCGGGTGGTGAAGAACGGCTCGAAGATCTGCGGCATGTGCTCGGGCCTGACCCCGGGGCCGCTGTCCGCGATAGACAGGCGCGCGCTCGTCCCCTCCCGCCAGCCGCGCACTTGGATGGTACGGGGCTTGCCCGCGGGGATGGTGGCCAGGGCCTGCGCGGTGTTCTGGAGGATGTTGAACAGTGCCTGCTCGATCTGGTACGGGTCGCTGTCCGCCAGCAGCGGCTCATCGGGGAAGGTGAGGGCGGTGTTGATGCCGAGCGCTGCTATCTCCCTGCTGAGTCTGGAGAGCACCTCCCCGGTGGTGACCGCCAGGTCGATGGGGCGCGGGTGCAGCTCCTGAGGGCGGGCGAAAAGCCGCAGCTGCTGGACGATCGCCGCGGCGCGCCGCGCGGCCTGCTCCATGGCGGCGATGTCTGCGCGTGTGTCGGGCGGCAGGTCCTCCTGGAGCTGGAGCTGCGCCAGGCCAACGATGACTGCCAGTGGGTTGTTCAGCTCATGGGCCGCGCCGCCCACCAGCCGCCCGAGCGCGGCGAGCTTGTCGCTCTGGCGGATGCGCGCCTCGAGCTTGCGTAGTTCGGTGGTATCGCGCACCGTGGCCAGCAGCGCGCCGTAGCCGGGGACGGTGTTGAGCGAGATCTGCGCGCTGTAGCGGCTGCCGGTGATCCGCAGCAGCTCTATCTCGAAGCGTTGCGGCTGCCCGGTCAGCGCCTTGTGCCAGCGCCCCAGCGCCTCCTCGCGCTTGTCTTCGGGGACGAAGTCGAGGAAGGAGCGGCCCTCGAGCTCTGCCACGTCGTAGCCGAAGGTGTGTGCGGGCGTCGTGTTGAGCGGCTTGAGTGTCATATCCGCCTGGATGATCAGCAAGGCGTCGGGCACATTCTGGATGATCGTATCCAGGTAGCGGCGCGCCTCGTCGGTCTGCTGGATCTGGCGCTCCATCGCCTGCCGCAGCCTGATCTGGCCGAGCGCGGCGCCGATCTGGTGCGCGAACGCCTCGATGAATGGCAGGTCAGGGTGGTCGAGGTGCGGCCCCCAGACGCTCAGGATCCCCCGTACACCCTCATCCACCACCAGTGGAGCGTAGATGTAGCCGCGCAGGCCGGTGATCTGCTGTGAGGCGAGGATGTGCCGGACGGCATCGGGGGGGTACAGGGCGTCGAGCAGCTCACGCGCGTCCGGGTGATAGAGCGCGCGCTGGGTCACGATGACCTCTCCTAGAATCGGGGCTGAGAGCGGGATGTCTCCTGTCACAGCAGCCGGCTCGTCCTCCAAGAGTAGATCGTGGACGGCCTGCGCGGCCGTGTCGTAGGCCAGGCGCAGCCCGGCGCCCGCGATCTCGAACACACCCATGCCGTAGCCGAGTCCGCGCATCGTGTCTCCAACCTCATGGTAGACCGCGCGGGGTGAAGCGGCGTGGAGGAGCTGCGGAGCGAGCCGGTTGAAGGCCAGGATGAGCTGCTCGCGCCGGTATGCGGCAGAGTGCACGTAGAGCAGCGCTACTGTGTACCCGGGCGCACCATCCAGCGCCGGGCGGAGCTCGACCTCAAGCGGCTGCCGGGCCTCGCCGCGTGGCAGCAGGATTACCACCGTGGCTACGCCCCCCAGCGCGGCCTGAGCTGCCGCGCCGCGCAGCTGCTCGCGGTCTTCGGGCTCTGCAAACGCGTCCAAGGGCAAGAGACCCTCCTCCTTACGGCCCAGGATCTCCCATGCTTCAGGGGACGCCGCGAGAATGCGAAGGTCCGGCGCAAGCAGCGCCACGGGCCACACGCTCGCTTCTACAATGGCGTCGTACGCTCGTGGTGACGCACGCTCTGGTACTGATTCCGACATGCCCCCGTTGCCTTCCGGTCGCAGAGAGCTCTATTGTACCACCCCTGCATGGTGTAGAATGACGTCTCGCTGAGGCACGGCCGACGAGACGCCTGACCACCGTGGGAGCATCACCATGGACACGACTACGCCTGACCGCTGGGGCGACCGCCTGACCGACGAGGAGCGCGGGCTGCTTGCGCCGTTCGTCACCGACCTCGATGCGCCGGTGTTCGGCCTGCGGAACCTGCCCGAGGTGGTGAAGGGCGCGCTCTTCTCGCGCTACAGCCGCTCGGACAAGAGCCTGCGCCGCATTCTGCTGGACGAGTTCATCCAGGCGCCGGAGTCTGGCTTCCAGGCGATCGTCGGGGGCGCGGCGGCCACCGGTGTGGAGCAGATGGTGGCGGTGCGCCAGGCCGAGGCGTTCTACGATCGGGTGCTGGTCGGCTACGGCGACGACTCAGTGGCCGAGCTTGGCGGCGCGCACATCGCCTGCGAGGGGGTGAGCAACATCGCCGCCAAGGCGCTTGAGGATAGCCGGATCGGCCTGAGCCCGCTGGAGAAGTCCACCCGCTATGTGCTGTTCAACCGCAGGGTGGAGGGGCGCTACCGCTATCTGCGCGAGCCGCGCGTGATGGGCTCGGCGCACGCCGAGGCCTACCAGGCCGCGATGGACGGTCTGTTCGATACCTACACGGTGCTGCTGGAGCCAACCACGACCTACGTGCGGGCCTGCACCCCGCGGGCGGATGGGGTCTCGGAGCGGGCCTATGCTAGCGCAACGCGAGCCAAGGCCTACGATCTGCTGCGGGGGCTGCTGCCCATGGCCGCGCTCACGAATGTGGGGCTGTTTGGCAACGGCCGCGCCTTCGAGTACCTGCTCACCAAGCTGTACGCCGCGTCGCTGGCCGAGCTGAGCGAGCTGGCCGCCGCCATGCAGCGCGCGCTCGACGACCTGATCCCGTCGTTCGTGAAGCGGGCGAAGAGCGAGCGAGGTGAGCGGCTCCAGGCCTACCTGCGCGGGGCCAGGGAGGGGGTGGCGTACACCAGTGCTGAGTACCGAGCGCGGAGTGCTGAGCGTACAGCGCCATCGCAGCACTCCGCGCTCGATACTCAGCACGCCGCTGGCGTCCGCCTCGTCGACTACGACCGTGACGCGGAGCTGAGGGTGGTGGCGGCGATCCTCTACCCGCACCTGGACGTCCCGCTGGAGCAGGCGCGCGCCCTGGCCGAGCGGATGCCGGCCGAGGAGCGGCGGGCGGTGATCGCGGCCTACGTCGGGGAGCGCGGTAGCCGCTTCCACCGCCCCGGCCGGGCCTTCGAGGAGCCGTACTACAGCTTCGACCTGCTGGCCGATATCGGGGCCTACCGCGACCTCCAGCGCCACCGGGTGCTGACGCAGGAGCGGCAGCGGTTTGGCGTGCTGCACGGCTTCGTGACCCCGCCGGAGCTCGAGGAGGCCGGGCTGGCCCCGCTGTACGCCGTGGCGCTCGAGAACGCCGCCGAGGCCTGCCTGGCGATCGCCGCCGCGCTCCCCGAGGAGGCGCAGTACGCGGTGCCGATGGCCTACCGGGTGCGCTGGCGGGTGCGGCTCAACCTGCGTGAGCTGTACCACCTGGCCGAGCTGCGCAGCGCGCCGCAGGGCCACCCCAGCTACCGCCGCATCGCGCAGGAGATGTACCGGCAGGTAGCCGCGGTGCACCCGACGCTTGTCGAGGGCATGCGCTTCGTGGACATGGGGGAGTATGCGCTGGAGCGGCTGGAGGCGGAGCGGCGGCTGGACCAGAAGCTCGCATCCTACGGGAGGGGGGTGGGGGAGGGTCAGCCCCTCCCCTGATGCACCGCGCCTACGAGAAGGTCTGCGCGGCCGGCATGATCACCAGCTCCGGCACCTGGGCGCGGGGTGGAAGCGTGGCTACGAACAGCACCGCCGCCGCCACATCCTCGGGGAGCAGCATGCGCGCGCGGTGCTCCTCGGTGACCGGCGTGGGGCGCTGCGCCAGCAGCGGTGTGTCGATCTCGCCGGGTGAGATCACCGAGGCGCGGATGCCGTTGGCTGCCTCCTCCTGTCCCACCACCCGCGTGAGCGCCGCCAGCGCCGACTTGGCCGCGCTGTAGGCCGCGCCGCCCAGGCTGCTCGGGCGGATGCCGGAGGTGGACGAGATACTGATGACCACGCCGCTGCGGCGCTCGCGCATCAGCGGCAGCACCGCGTGCACCATATTGAACGCCCCGGTGGCGTTGATCTCCATCAGGTGGTCCCAGCTCTCGCCCGAGAGCACCTCCAGCCGGCGCTCCTTCGTGTTGACGCCGGCGTTGTTCACCAGGATATCCACTCCGCCGAAGTCGCGCGCCACGCCCTCCACGAACGCCGCCACCTGCGCGCGGTCGCTCACGTCGAGCTGCCCCCAGCGTACCGGCCGCGGCGCGTCGATCGCCTCGGCTACGGCCTGTAGCTGGTCGGCGCGGCGCCCGCCGATCACCACCTGCGCCCCACGCTCCGCGAAGGACCGCGCCACCGCCGCCCCGACCCCCGACCCGCCGCCGGTGACGATCACAACCTTGCCGTCCAGGCTCATCAGATGCTCCTTTGCATGGTTTCCGCGTGTCTTGTACTCCTACCGCAGCAGCCAGCGCACCGCGTTGACCCAGAGCCGCCGCAGGGCCGGGCTGGCGAAGGCGCGCATGTCGTGCCCGTTGGCCAGGAACACCAGCCGTCCGGCGCCCGACACACGCCCGCCCTCGGCGGTCACCACCATCGGGTGCGGCTCCCCCTCCCACTCGGCCGTGGCGTGGACTGTCACGTCGAGCCCGGCGGTGATCGTGACGTTGTAGTACAGCTCGTCCTCGATCGTGTAGTCCTGCACGCCCTCGACCACCGGGTGGCCGGTGGGGTGGAGGTTGACCGTGAAGGGGGCGAACGGCGGGTGGGCGGTGTGGCCGTAGACCCAGGTGAAGCCGGCGAGCTCCCCGTAGCGCGGCCAGTCGTCGTAGCTGCCGATCGTGCCGTGATGCACCAGCAGCGGCCGGCCCGAGGCGACGTAGGCCTCGAATGCCTGCTTGTGTCGCTCCTCGAGCGGCTCGTGCGCACGGTGGCCGGCCCAGGCCTGGTTCGGCATGTCAGTGAAGTAGTGGCCCATCAGCACCAGCAGGTCGCAGCTCTCCAGGTCCTCGAAGGCCGACGTGCTCTCGCGGAAGCCGTAGGTGTAGTCCGGCCCGAGCCACTGGCTGGCGCGGTAGGCTTGCTCGGCTGTGGGGTGGCCGGCGGCCCCGCCGACGAAGAAGACGATGTGTGGTGCTTTACTTGTCATAAAACATTCCGTCTGGACGCTCCTCACGTCGCGCTGGGGAAGAGCGGGGGTGAGGGTGGGCCACCCTGCGTGTCCCCCGGGAACACTTCGACATACGTTCAGCCGGATAGACGTATGATAGCGCATCTTTTCGCGCCGCGTGCGCCGGGTGAGTCCGTTCGCGCGACGTATTTTGAGACACGGTGTTGAAGAATGACGCAGAGTGCGCTATAGTCGTGCGTAGTCCCACGATGGTACAGCGATCCTTCCCTCGCCTAGGATTGCCCGATAGCCTGCGGAGGTGCCCAATGGACGCCATGGAGTCGCTCTGGACCACGGACGAGGTCGCCACGTTTCTGAAGGTGGATGTCGTGACGGTGCGGCGGCTGGTGACGCGTGGGGAGCTCGCCGCCTACCGCATCGGCGGGGAGTACCGCTTCGCGCGCGAGGACCTGCAGGAGTTCCTGGGGCGACAGCACGTACCGGCGCGCGCCACGCGGGGGGCCAGCAGCGCGGTCGAGCGCCAGCACGACGCGCTGCCTCAGCCCGCGGAGGCTCAAGCGGGCGGGCCGGACAGGGCGGGTCTCACAGGCGCGGCGCAGCGCTCCCTCGAGCTCGCGGCGGAGGCGGCGCGCGCCAGCGGGCGCGGCTACCTGGGCACCGAGCATCTGCTGCTGGGCCTGGCGGCGGAGCGCGAGGGCGCTGCCGCACAGGTGCTCGAGGCGCTGGGGATCACCGTGGAGGAGATGCGGGACGCGATGGCCGGCGCCGAGGATTGGCCGGAGCGCGCCTCGTCCGGCGCTGGCTTGTCGCAGCTCCCGCTCACGAGCCAGGCCCAGCGCGCGATCGATATGGCGGCGGCGCAGGCCGCCGAGTGGGAGCACGATGTGGTCGACACCGAGCACCTGCTGTACGGGCTGGCGCTGGCTGCCGACGGCAACATCGCGCTGCTGCTCGAGATCCTGGGCACCGCGCCGGACATGGTGCAGGCCGAGGTGCTGCGGCGGGTGCGCGAAGGTGGGGAGGAGCGGAGTCTGTGAGCCGTGAGTGTATCCCTCAGCTCGCCATGATCGAGCGGGCGCGCGAGGCCTGCCAGCGTGATGATCGCCTCGCCGCTGCTTTGATGTACGGCTCGTTCAGCCGCGGCGAGGGCGACCGGTACTCCGACGTGGAGTTCGCGCTGTTCTTCGCGGACGACGCCCTGCCGCAGGTGGACCAGAGGGCGTGGGCGGCGCAGGTGGCCCCGGTCCTGGTCTACTTCGCCGACAGCAACCAGCACCACACCGCGATCTTCGAGGGGCTCATCCGCGGCGAGTTCCACTTCAAGCGCGAGTCGGACATCCCGTGGGTTGCGAGCTGGCGCGGCAACGCCTGGTTCCCCTCGCTGGCACACACGGTGCTGCTGGACCGCACCGGCGAGCTGGCGCGGCACCTGGCCGGGCTGGTCGGGCCTGCGCCCGAGCGCGACACCCTGGAGCAGGTGGAGCGGCTGGCGCTGCACTTTATGGATGGGGTCGTGTTCGGTACGACGGTGCTGGCGCGCGGTGAGGCGGCGCGGGCGCTCGAGATCCTGTCCTACAACAACCGCAACCTGCTGCACATGGCGCGGCTGCACGAGCGCTCGACGGAGCACTGGCCCACCCCGAGCAGGGGGCTAGAGCGTGATCTCTCGCCGGAGGCCTACGCGCGCTACCAGGCATGCACGGCCCCATGCGAGCGCGATGCGCTCTGGCGCGCCTACCAGGAGGCATGGCGCTGGGGGCGCGAGCTGGTGGAGGCGGGCGCGCGGCGCCACGGTATCTTGCTCCCCGCCGAGCTGGTGGCGCGTGTGGCCGAGCGGATGGCGGGGCCGGAGTGTGCATCCGTAGACCCGGGCTGAGCGTCGTACAAGGCGGCATTACGGAGAGCCTCTACGAGAAGGAGCGCGCATATGGCAAAAGGCATCGCTGATCTTCCGGCCATCCCGCTGAGCGGCGAGGATATCGTGTCCGGCCGCCTCCCGCAGAAGCTGGCGCAGGCCGCCGTCGAGCACGGGCCGATCTTCAAGTGGGTGATTCCCGATGGCTGGGACGCCGGCGAGTACGTGTTCATGGTGGGCCCGGAGGCTAACCGCTTCGTGCTGCACACGGGGCGCGAGCACTTCAGCCACGATAAGGGCTGGACCCCGGTCCTCGGCGAGACGTTCGGCCGGGGGCTGTTGAACATGGATGACCCCGAGCACGGGCGGCACCGCAAGATGTGGAACCCCGCCTTCACCGGCGCCGCGATGGAGGCCTACATTCCGATCCTGAAGCGGATCATCGCCGAGCGGACGGCGACCTGGTCGGACCAGGAGACGGTGGACGTGTACGCCGAGGCGCGTGAGATCACCTTCGACGCGGCGGCGGCGGCGCTGGCGGGTATGCGCACCGGCCCGCAGGTGGATCGGCTGCGCGAGCTGTTCTATACGCTGCTGCACGGCTTCGACGGAGGCCGCGAGACCTGGGAGGAGTTCGAGCGGCGCTGGATGGGCGCGCATGCCGAGCTGGTGCAGACGCTGCTGGGGCTGATCGCTGAGCGGCGCGCGATGCCGGACTCGGAGCAGCCGCGCGATGTGGTGGGGCTGATCGTGCGGGCGCGCGATGAGGACGGGCGCGCCCTGAGCGACGCGCAGATCCTGGGGCACGTGAACATCCTGCTGGTGGCCGGCCACGAGACGACGACGACGCTGAGCGCCTGGACGCTGCACTTGCTGGCGATGCACCCCGAGCAGCGCGAGCGCGTGCGGGCCGAGGTGGACGCACTGCTGGCCGGCTCGGGCGGGGAGCTGCCGGTGGAGGCGGTGCGGCAGATGCGGCTGCTGGACAACTTCATCAAGGAGGCTGGGCGGCTCTACAGCCCGGCGATCAACGTGCCGCGCGGGACGGTGAAGGAGTTCGAGTTCGGCGGCTACCGCATCCCGGCGGGCACGCCGGTGCGACTGGCGCTGGCGGCGAGCCACCGGCTGCCGCACGTGTTCCCCGAGCCGGAGCGGTTCGACCCCGACCGCTTCGCCGCGCCGCGCGAGGAGGACCGCAGGACGCCCTACAGCCTGGTGACGTTCGGCGGCGGGCCGCGGATCTGCATCGGCATCAGCTTCGCGCAGATCGAGACCAAGGCGCTGGCGGCACACGTGCTGCGGAGCTTCGACCTGGAGCCGGTGCCGGGGCAGCGCCTGATCCACGAGGGGCACTGGAATGCGTCAGTGCCGGGGGGGATCAGGCTGCGGGTGCGGCCGCGCTGAGGCACAGCGCCTGCGGCTCCCTCGGGCTAAGCTGGCCTGGAGGATCGCGTTTTACCGGTACCACTCTGCCGTGCCAGCGGCAGCAAGACCGCATGCGAGGAGGGGCGTTGGCTCCTCCTTGTGTTTTCTCTTGGCACCCTCCCTCCGTCAGCGAGCACAGGTTTGTCCATCCATACACGCGGCAGAAGTGTGGGGCGGAGGGTGAGGCCCGTCGATGGCGGTGTTTCAGTTGATATAGCATATTGTGCCAATGAGTTGAAAGAAAAGCGCAACTGCCTATTGACATACTGGTCCTTGAGTGCTACTATCTACCAGGACGTTGAATTAAAACGACACACCAGTTGGCGATATACTATTGGAGGCAATCACATGCTGTACTACCCTGACCGTGACGGGACGCTAGCGCGCCTGCAGCACGAGGAGCGGCTTGCCGAGGCCGCGGTCTCGCGCCTGGCCCACACAGGCGCCGAGGGGCAGATCGGGCTGGCGCGCCGTGGGGCACTGCTTGCCGGTCGCGTGCTCGTCGCTCTCGGAGCGCACATGCTGCGCTACGGCCGCGCTGACGACTCCGTCCTGATCGCCATGGGGCAGCCCGGCGCCCGCTCGGCCACGATGAACTAAGTGTCCGTACGCGCCTGCGGAATGGGATGGACTTTTCAGACAGGGTAGGCCCTCCGGCCTTTCCGTAACGTATCACAGAAGGAGACACCCATGCACCCGCTCCTCACCATCTGCCCGGTCTGCGGGGGCCAGCTACACGTCACCCGCACGGAGTGCGGCGCGTGCCACAGCGCGATCGAGGGCCAGTTCACCCTCGGGCGGCTCGGGCGCCTCAGCCGCGAGCAGCTCGAGTTCGTCGAGCTGATGGTCAAGAACCGGGGCAACATCAACGGCGTGGCCGGCGACCTCAAGGTGGCCTACAACACCGCTCGCAGCCGCCTGGACGACATTGTGGCCACGCTGGGGTACGCCGCTCCGCCCGACGACGGCCGGCCCGACCGCCGGGTGGTGCTGGACCGCCTCGCCGCCAAGGAGATCTCGGTCGAAGAGGCTATGCGTCTGCTGCGCGGCTAGGGGAGCACCGTCATGTCGACACCCGACGAGCGCATGCGCGTCCTGCGCCTGGTGGAGAGCGGCCAGGTCAGCGCCGAGGAGGGCGCGCGCCTGCTGGACGCCGTGGGAGCCGAGACGACCCGCGAGCGCGCCAGGCCGGCCCAGCGCCCGCGCTCCCTACGCGTGCTGGTGACAGACCTGAGCACGCACCGCAACAAGGTGAATGTCACGATCCCGGCCACCCTGGTGAGTATGGGGATCAAGCTCGGCGCGGGGCTGATGCCACGCATCGCCGACACTCCGGTGGAGGAGATCCTCCGCGCCGTCGAGAGCGGCCGCACCGGGCGGATCTTCGAGTTCCACGATCTCGAGGAGAACGAGCGCGTCGAGATATTCGTCGAATCGTAGGGGCGCGCCAGGCGCGCTCCACAAGGAGACACACCAATGGCAAGCCATCTGTTCCCCGCCGGCGATGCGCCGCGGGTGGTTATCGAGCTGAGCCGCGGCGACCTGGAGATCACGGGGTGGGACGAGCGCCAGATCGCCGCCGAGGCCGACGAGGGCTCCCTGCGCTGGGACCAGACCGCCGAGGGGCTGGTGTTGCGCGCCGACGGTGACCTGGAGCTGCGCGTACCGCACGACGCCGAGGTGACCGTGCAGGACGTCCACGGTGACCTGGAGGTCTCACGCGTGGCGGCGCTCCTGGGCGCGCAGGTCCACGGCGGGGCCGAGATCCTGGGGGTTCCCGGGGACGTGCGGCTGCGGGTCGTCCACGGCGACCTGGAGGTCGACGGCGTAGGCTCACTGCTGGTCGAGGACATGGTCCACGGCGATGTGCGTGTGAGCCGCGCGGGCACGGCCGAGGTCCACCGGCTCGAGGGTGATCTGGAGATCACCGAGGCTGCGGCGCTGATTGTGGGCGATGTCCGTGGCGATCTCCGGGCACGCCAGGTGCGCGAGGCGCTGCGCTACGGCAGCGTGGCCGGTGACCTCGAGGTGTCTGAGTCCGAGGGGGCGCACGTGGCCGGGGGCAGCGTCGCGGGCGACTACACGTCTGTTGGCGCGCGGAGCGTCCAGGCGGCCGACGTGGGCGGTGACCTCGAGGCGCGCAACGTGAGCGGCGACCTGCGGGTAGGCAGTGTGGGCGGTGACGCGCGGGTGAGCGAGGCCGGCGGCACGGTGGGTCTGGGCAGCGTGGGTGGCGACCTGGAGCTGCGCGCGAGTGGCGCGCCGCAGGTCGGCAGCGTGGGCGGTGACCTGCTTTTGGCTGCGCAGTTCGCACCCGGCACGGCGACGCGCATCTCGTGCGGCGGCGATGCGGAGATCGAGCTGGCCGGTGAGCCGAACCTCACCATCCGCGCGACCGTGGGCGGCGAGGTGCGCGGCGGCAAGCTGTCCCCCTCGGCCCCGGGTTCGTTCGGCGCAGTGTACGGCGCGGGCGCGGCGCAGCTGGAGCTTGTGGTGGGCGGCGACCTGCACCTGCGCGGCGCGGGTGAGCCGCGGGCCTCGAGCTCGAGCGCGGGTGACTGGGACCGCTTCGGGCGCGAGATGGGGCACTGGGGCGAGGAGTTCGGGCGCGAGATGGAGCGCTGGGGTGAGGAGCTCGGGCGCGAGATGGAGCGCTGGGGTGAGGAGTTCGGGCGCGAGATGGAGCGGCGTGGCGAGGAGTTCGGGCGTCGCATGGAGGAGCGTTTCCGCGGCTGGGACCCTGCGCGCGCCGAGGAGATCGGGCGCAAGGCCGAGCAGCACGCCGAGCGCATCCACGGCAAGGTCAGGGAGCGCATGCGCCAGGCCGAGGAGCGCGCTCGCCGGCACGCCGAGCGGGCAGAGCGCCACGGAGAGCGGGCGGAGCGCGTGCGGGTGCGGATCAACGAGCGCGAGTGGTCGTTCAACCCGGAGCGCCTTGAGCGGATCAAGGAGCAGGCTCGCCGCGCGGCGAGCGAGGGGGTCGCGGCCGCGAT
This sequence comes from Chloroflexota bacterium, assembly GCA_039805565.1. Lineage (GTDB taxonomy): Bacteria > Chloroflexota > Chloroflexia > Chloroflexales > Roseiflexaceae > CALJIC01. The sequence continues at coordinate 24,416 of JBDLTZ010000082.1, forward strand.
GGAGGCGGTGGAGGGCGCGCTCGCCGGGGTAGGCTTCCCTAACCCGCCTCAGCCGCCGCAACCGCCTCGGGCGCCGCAGCCACCCCACCCGGCGCACCCTGAGCAGCCTGGGCACCCTGTCCAGCCGCAACCGCCTCACCCGGCGCACCCGGCTACCGGCGCGACGATCAAGATGGGCACGGCCCCGGCCGACACAGTGGCCCCTGAGACTGCTGCCGCGCAGGCGGAGGCACCTGCTGAGCAGGCGCAGCCCACGCGCCAGACCACGCCGGACGAGCGCCGCGCCGCCATCCTTCGCATGATCGCCGAGGGCCGCATCACCCCCGAGGAGGGCGACATGCTGCTGGAGGCGTTGGGGTAACACGGAACGCTAGGCTGAAGGCTGAAGGCTGAAGCACTGCGGTTCAGGCGAGGTGGGCTACCGTCTGAAGTCGTACCAAGGAACGGACATGTGAGACAAGGGCTCTCGGAGCAGTATAGCTTCGAGGGCCCTTGTTCATCCTTTATCGTTCAGCGTTCAGCGTTCTGTCAGGGCTGGTCGCACCGCACTACGGTGCTCTGCTGGTCGGTGTGGTAGGTGTACAGCATCTCTGCGGCAAACAGCTCGATGCGGTAGCCGGGCGTGATCACCTGCAGGTAGCTGCTATCCGGCTTGGGGCAACCGAGGCTGCTGTCGTTCCACTCCACGGCCTGCGCCTGGCGCACCTCGATGTCCTCCGGGTCGATCTCCAGCTGGCGCGCAAGGTCCTGCCGCGCCAGCTCCACCATCGCCTGGCCCGCCGCGTCGAGCGAGGGAGCCACCGCGGGCGCCGAGAGATCCACGGGGCTACCGCCGTCGCAGAACACCATCGGCTCGCCTGGGAGCGCCGAGAGAGTTGTGTGGACCGGGTAGTTCTTCTGGCCGTCGCTGAACTCGAGCAGGAAGCCGGGCATGATCACCTGCATATAGGTGGTAGCCGGGTCGGGGCAGCCGAGGCTGCTGTCGCTCCACTCCTGTGGCGCGGTGCTCTGGAGCGTCAGCGCCGACGGCTCCACGCCGAGGCGCTGGGCGAGCCGCTCGCGGGCCTGCCGTTCGATCTCCGCCTGCGCCTTGTCCGAGTCGGTCATGTCCGGCTGGGGCGTCGTCGGCGCGGGGTAGTCGGCGCCGGGAGCCGGGTAGTCCGCGCCGGGGGCTGCCGGCGAGGGCGGCGGCGTCGAGTCCGGCGGCGGGGTGGGTGCGGCGTCCGGCGCGGCCGTCGGGTCGCCCGAGGCCTCGGGAACTGCCGCGGGCTGGGCGCCGCAGGACGCGAGGAGCATCAAAAGAGTGAGCGTTGCCGCTGTCAGCCATTTGCGCATGGGTTTCTCCCTGGTACAATCATCACAGCCAAAAGACGTGCGGCGCGCGGGGATTGTTCCCGCGCCAGGGGGAGACATGCTGGATGTTGCGGTAGACGCGGCGCGCCGGGCGGGCGCGCTGCTGCTGGAAGGACTGGAGCGCGGGCGCTCCATTGAGCTGAAGAGCGCGTTCGAGGTTGTGACCGACGTGGACCGCGCCAGCGAAGCCCTGATTGTCGGCGCCATCGCCGAGCATTTCCCAGATCATACCATCATTGCCGAGGAGGGCGGCGGCGGCGAGCGCGGCTCGGAGTTCCGCTGGGTGATCGACCCGCTCGATGGGACGAACAACTACGCCCACAGCTTCCCGTTCTTCTCGGTCTCGATCGGGCTGCTGCGCGGCGAGGACCTCGCGCTAGGCGTGGTCTACGACCCGCTGCGTGATGAGCTGTTCACCGCCGAGCGCGGCCGCGGTGCGCACTGCAACGGGCGGCAGATGCGCGTCTCGGAGACCGCCACGCTCGCCGCGTCGCTCGTCTCGACCGGGTTCCCGTACAACTACAGCGCGGGCGGCGCCAACAACCTGCGCGAGTTCGACCTGATCCAGGCGCGCACCCAGGGTGTGCGGCGCGCCGGCTCGGCCGCGCTGGACCTGGCTTACGTGGCAATGGGCCGGCTGGAGGCCCACTGGGAGCTGCGCCTCCAGCCGTGGGACTCGGCCGCGGCGGCGCTCCTGGTGCAGGAGGCCGGCGGGCGCCTCTCCGACTGGCGCGGCGGCCCCTGGAACCCCTGGAGCGACCGGCTCATCGCCTCAAACGGGCGGATCCACGACGAGTTCATATCAGTCTTGAGCCGTGAGTCTTGAGCCGTGAGCTGTCGGGGCTGTCTCAAGCCTGCCGCGTCATTTCTCTGGCTTCGCACGTGTAGCAGCCGAGGGCTCAGTGTTCAACGCCGCTGATCTGTGGCGTTTCAGCGCCGTAGATCAGCGGGCGTAGCCACTTACGACTCAAGACTCGAGGCTTATCATGGCATACTATATCGAGGACCGCCTCGGCGGGCCGGCGATCGGCCAGCGCCGGCCGTCGATCAACGAGTACTTCCTCTCCTCCTACACGATGGCCGTGTACGACGGCTGCGAGTTCGGCTGCCCCTACTGCGACGGCTGGACCTCCCGCGCGCGGCCGTTCAACGAGACCGTGCGCGTGGCGCTCGACCTGCCTGACCGTGTGGCCGATGAGCTGGAGCGGATCGAGCGGGGTGACCTGGTGGGCGTCACGGCGCTCACGGACCCGTACCAGCCCGCCGAGGCCGGCTACCGCCTCACGCGCCAGGTGCTGCGCATCCTGGCCGACGCGGGCCAGCCGTTCACCGTGCTCACCAAGAGCCACACGGTGCTCGAGGACCTCGTGCTGCTCGAGCGCATCAACGAGCAGAGCCTCGGGATGGTGGTCTTCTCGCTGCTGACGATCGACCCGTACCTGTCCGAGCGGCTGGAGGATAAGGCCCCTAGCCCCGCGCTCCGGCTGAGCGCCATCTCCGAGCTGAAGCGCGCCGGCGTGCCGGTGGGCGTGGCGATGCTGCCGGTGCTCCCATACGTCAATGATACCGACCTGCTGCTGAACGCGACTCTCCGCGCGGTGTCGGACGCGGGGGCCGACTTCGTGCTGTGGGACTTCCTCCATATCCCCAACGAGCGCCACCGTGCGCGCGTCGGCGAGATGCTGACGCGCATCGGCGTCTACCCCCCTGGCTACTACCGCGACATGTACCGCGGCCAGCCGACGGCGGACCCGCTCTACCGGGCTGAGCGCGACCGCGAGATCATGGCGCTGTGTGACCAGCTCAACCTGCCGGTGCGGCCGCCGCACGCGCTGTACGCCGGCCGGCTGCGGCCGCGCAATGAGGCCGCACTGCTCCTGAAGCACGCCGCGTTCCGCGACCTGGTCAGTGGCCGTGTCCACCTGGCCCGCGATGGACAGGTGTTGGCCGACCTCGTGTTCCGCGGCGATGCCACCGAGGCGCAGCTGCGGAACAGCCCGCTCTTCCCCGAGCTGCGGGAGATCCTGGCGCGGGAGGTGTGAGTCGTGAGTCGTGAGTTGTGAGTCGTGAGTTGTGAGTCGTGAGTCGTGAGTGCTGAGTAGTCACGACTGCGCACTCGCACTCGCACTCAGCACTCAGCACTCAGCACTCAGCACTCAATACTCGCTCGTGTTCCCTCGTACAACCCCGCCAGCAGCCGCGCGACCCGCACCCAGTCGTAGGTCTCGCGGGCCACGGCGTTCCCGGCGGCGCCGATCCGCGCGCGCAGCTCTGGGTCGCGCAGCAGGCGCACGATCGCCCTGGCGAAGTCGGCCGGTCCATCGGCGAGCAGTGCGCTAGCGTCGTGTGTCAGCGGGATGCCCTCGGCCGCCGCGCTCGTGGCTACCACCGGCAGCCCGGCGGCCAGGGCATCGAGAATCTTGACGCGCACGCCGCCGCCCCAGAAGACCGGCGCGGCCACGATGCTCGCCCGGGCGTAGAGCGGCGCCAGGTCGTTGAGCGTGCCCGGAACCTCCACATCGCCGCCGGCGAGCGCGCGCAGCTCCGGGGGCGGGTCGCGCCCGGCGAGCACCAGGCGTGCCCCGGGATCGGCGCGGCGCACCAGCGGCCAGACCTCGCGCGTCAGCCAGAGCGCCCCCTCGACGTTCGGCGGGTGCAGGTAGCCGCCCACGAATAGCACCGGGCCGCTGCCGCGCGGCGCGGGCTCGGCCACGTCGATGCCGGACGGCACGTAGACCGCGGGAAGGCCCGGGAGCCATCGCCGCAGGGCCGCGGCGTCGGCGGGGCTGTGGCAGACCACCAGGTTGCAGCGGCGCAGCGCCCGCAGCTCGTAGCGCCACAGGCTCAGGGCGCCGAGGAGCCGGCGGGCGCGCAGGGGGAGCGAGCGCTCGCGCCGCGCGCGCCGCAGCTGGGCCAGGAACGCGACGTTGTGCGCGGTGCAGACGGCGAGCGCCCCGGCCTCGCGCGCGAGCGGCGCGTGGTGGGCCATGGTCGTGAACTCGATCTGCGCGATGTCCGGCGGCGTCTGCTCCCACGCGCGGCGTAGGTGGGCCTCGAGCTGCGCCGAGCGCTCCAGCCGAGCGGCCGGTGGGTCGAGCCGTGAGCCACCGATCGGCCCGCGCTCGAACGCGCGTAGCTCAGCGCAGCGCCCGGCCAGAGGGCCCCATGTCACCGCCTCGGGCCGGTCGGTGATGAGGTACAGCGACACCTCGTAGCGCTCGGCGAGGTGCAGGACCGCGCCGCGGATATGCGCCGCGCCGCCGGAGAGGGCCGGGTGCGGCGCCAGCGGGCTGAGGATGGCGAGCCGCGGGCGGCCGCTCATCGTCGCCCGCCATCGTATAGGGCGAAGGTGCGCTCCAGCATCTGGTGCTGGTCGAAGCGTGCCAGGATGCGCTCCCGCCCTGCCCTCCCCAGCTGGGCGCGCAGCGCCGTGTCGCCCAGCGCGGTGATCAGCCCCGCTGCCAGCGCCTCGGGGTCGCCCGGCGGCACGAGCAGGCCGCTATGGCCGTGCTCGATCACCTCCGCCGTTCCGTCCACCGCCGTAGCGACCACTGCGCGCTCCATCGCCATGCCCTCCAGCGCCGCGAACGGCAGCCCCTCGTAGAGCGACGGCAGCACGACCAGGTCCACCGCCGCCAGGGTCGCCGGCACGTCCTCGATCTGGCCGGCGAAATGAACACGGCCCGCGCCGCCGGCCTGCGCCGCCAGCGCCCGCAGCTCCTGCTCCAGCTCGCCCTGCCCCCCGACGACGAGGTGGGCGCGGGGGTGTGCCTCCCATACGCGCGGCATGGCCTCGAAGAGCACCCGGTGGCCTTTCTGACGGCTCAGCCGTCCGAACACCCCCACCAGCGGCGCATCCGCCGGGATGTCCCACGCCGCGCGGGAGGCCGGGTCGGGCGGGCGCGGCTGGAAGCGCTCAGTGTCCACGCCGTTCGGGATGAGATTCAGGCGATCGGCGTGGACGCCGTACTGCTCCACGAGCAGACGGCGGTTCCCGGCGGACACGGCGATGCCGCGCGTGAGCGTGCGGGCCTGGAGGGTGCGGTTGACCCCCCTGATCACGCCCATCGGCCCTGTGAACACCGGGGTTGGGGTCACGAGCTGGAAGGTGGCGAGTCTGAGCGGCACGGCGGAAAGAAATGCCCCGATCACCCCTTCCGCGCAGCGGCGAGGCGAGGGCAGCACAAAGTGCACGATGGCCGGCCGGAGGCGGCGGAAGAGGGCGGCGGCGCGGGCGATGCGGAGCGGGTCGAGCCCCTCGTGGTGGACCCCCTCCAGCTCGGCGGCCACCCCGCCGCGCGCCAGCACCGCGTCCACCAGGGGCTGTGTCGCCTCGCGAGGGGGGAGGACCAGGCCCAGGCGGAAGCGCGCGGTGTCGACGTGGCGCAGCAGGGTGAGCAGGTAGCTCTCGGCGCCGCCCATGCCCTCGGAGTCGGTCACGTAGAGCAGCAGTGGTCTAGCGTTTGCGGGCATAGGCCTCGATCCCCAGGTGGAGGTCGCTCCCCGGCCAGCGCAGGCGGTAGCCGGCGATGCTCGCGAGCTCGGCCGCGCGCCACGCTAGCCCAAAGCTCCACCAGAGCGGCGTGCGCCGGCTCGCGCCGCTCCCGACGAGCTCCCGCAGCTGGCCGAGCAGCCGCTCCAGCGCGTAGGGGTGCGACGGCGCGCGCGGGGTGAGGTGCGGCAGCGCGACGACCTCGAGCCCGCACGACTCGAGCAGCCGGCGCAGCGTGGCGTCGGTGAAGAACCCAAGGTGCGCGGGCGGGCTGAACTCCTTCCAGTGCTCCGGGCGGTGGATGGCGGTCCAGTAGGCGGTGTTGGGCGTGGAGAGCGCCAGGACACCGCCGGGCCGCAGCAGAGTCGCCAGTCGCTCGATCTCCTCGCGCGGCTGGGGGACGTGCTCGACGTACTCCCAGAGGGTGACGGCGTCGAGCGTGCCGGGGGCGATGCCGAGCTGGTCGACTGAGGGGGCGACCGGGCACCCGGCGAGGCGCCGGGCGTAGGCCGCCATCTCGTCCGAGAGCTCGGCGCCCAGCGGTCGCCAGCCGCGCTCCCGCGCGACGCTGAGGAAGAAGCCGGCCGCGCAGCCGACGTCGAGCACCGTGCCGCGCCGGGGGAGCAGCCGCTCGATGCGCTCCAGCCGCCCGCGCGCCAGCCCTTCGAGCCAGGACTGGTCGGCGAGATAGTTGACATACCCGGCCTCGCCGCCCTGGAAGTAGGCCGGGTCGCGGTAGAAGGCCGCCAGCTCCGCGGGCGAGGGGGGCGGGCTGACGAACATGAAGCCGCAGCGGGGGCAGCGCACGATCTCGTGGCCGCGCCGGCACAGGTGTGGCCGCGGCTCGGCGCCGCCGCAGAGCGGGCACGGCGTGGGCTCAGCCATCGTCGTCATCGCGTCGGACCTCGTAGAAGACGCGGTAGCAGGCGTGCAGCATGCCGGCCCGGTTGACGAGCCGGTCGAGCAGCGGGCGCAGCCAGGGGGTGCGGAAGGCCAGGCCGCGGAAACCGGGCAGCGCGAAGAGGAACGGCAGCGCCTCGCGCCCGGCCACGCGCGCCGGGACGAGCCCGGCCTCGGCCAGGAGCGCTACGATCTCGCGGTGGGCGATCAGCGTATCGATCGGCTGGCGGGTCTTGATCGGGTGCTCGAAGGGGACGAAGTGCATCAGCAGCTCCGGGCGCCCGGTCCGGTCGGATAGCCAGGCGAGCGCCGGCCACAGCGGGTAGGCGTCGCTGTTCGGCGCGGTGAGCACCAGCCGGCCGCCGGGGGCCAGCAGGCGACGCACCTCGCGCAGCAGCGCCACGGGGTCCTTCAGGTGCTCCAGCACCTCGGTGAGGAAGACCCGGTCGAAGCTCCCATCAGCGAAGGGGAGCCGCCCACCCCCGTCCACCTGCGCCAGCGACGCCCGCGGGCCGAGCCGCCTGGCCGCGAGGCGGGCGCGGTCGGCGGAGACTTCGGCGCCGACGAGCGGCGCGGCGGGGTTGCCCGAGGCCAGGGCCAGGAGCAGGTCGCCATTGCCGCAGCCGAGATCGAGGATGCGCCCCGCGGGGACCGCCGCGGTGAAGGCCGCGACCGCCGGGTAGAAATAGGCGGGCAGCGCCAGGCCGCCCGCCAGCTGCGAGTAGCGGCGGGCGATCTCGGCGTCGCTCAGCTCGTGGCCGACCTTGATCATCGTGATCGCTCCCTGCGCTCGCGGCGCTGCCGGGCCTCGTGGGCGCTGATCAGCCGCGCGAGCTCCGCTGGGCCGCGCCGCGCCTGCCGCTGGAGCTGGCGCCGCTGTGCCAGAGCCTCCCCGAGGCCGCCCAGGACGCCGCGCCAGGCGGAGCGCAGCTCCCGGCCGCGGCCCCACAGCGTGCGCAGCGCCGTCTTGAGCGCCTGGCGCGCGATGTAGCGGGCGGTGAGCGGCCAGGGGGCGAGCTTCAGGTGGACATACAGGCCGTTCTTCGTGGCCTCGGCCTCCCACCGTGCGCCGCCGCCGCTGCCGCCGCGCGCGTGGATCACCGCTGCCTCCAGGTCCTCCAGCACGCGCCAGCCGAGCAGCCACGCGCGCCAGCAGAGCTCGGTGTCCTCCCAGTAGAGGAAGATGCGCTCGTCGAAGCCGCCGAGCGCCTCCCAGGCGGCGCGGCGAACCATCATAGCACAGCCGGGCACCGCGGCCGTCTCGTTCACTCCCCACCCCCCTCTCCCTGCCACGGGAGCGGGGGAGGCTCGCGGCGCGGTGCGCGGGCCTGCTAAACGGGACGTGTTCTCTGTCCGCCCGTGAGGGCTGCCGGGGGGGAGGGAGCGCATCGCGTCCGGCTCCAGCGTCTGCGGGGCGATGATCGCCGCGTCGGGGTGCTCGCCCATGCGGCGCGCCAGGATCTCCAGCCACGCCGGCGTGGCGAGCACGTCCGGGTTGAGGAACAGCAGCAGCTCGCCGCGCGCCGCGCGCGCCCCCTGGTTGCAGGCCCGCCCGAAGCCGACGTTGGTAGCGTTCGCCAGCAGACGCACCCCCGGCTCGCGCGCCAGCGCCGCAGGCGTCCCGTCCGACGAGGCGTTGTCCACCGCGATGAGCTCATAGGGGGCGTAGCGGGTCTGCGCGAGCGCGGCGAAGAACGCCGGCAGCAGCGCGGCACTGTTGTAGGTGATGAGCACCAGCGAGACGAGCGGCCGGTCGCTCATGGCGCGCCCCCTTCCCCGCCGGCACGTCGCTGCGCCCGGAGGCGCGCGGGGAGCTGCTGGCGCGCCCAGACCCACGCCGCCCGCAGCGCGGCCACGTCGAGCACGCCCAGCAGCAGGAGCAGCGGGAGGTAGGCCAGCAGGAGCGCCGCCCGCAGCGCCAGCGACAGCGGCTCGAGGCGGCTGCCCACCAGCCCGCCACACCCCACCAGCGCCAGGTAGACCGCGGCGACGAGCGCGACGCGGCTCCAGCGGAACGGCAGCGGGTGCGCGCGCTGCGCCAGGGCCGCGGCGAGCAGCGGCGAGGCGGCGTAGCCCAGCGCGGTGGCGATGGCCGCGCCGAGCGCGCCGAGCGGGGGTATGAGCAGCAGGTTGAGCAGCGTGTTGGCCAGCGCCGCCGCTCCGGCGGACCAGGCGATGCGCCCGAGGCGCTTCGCCAGGAAGAGCCCGACTGAGACCGTCGTGAGCGCGCCGCTCGCCACTGGCCCGAGCACCAGCAGCCAGACGTAGTCCGCCGCGCCGGCGTAGGCCGGCGTGGTAAACACGAGCAGCACCTCGTGGGCGAACAGGCTCAGCCCGAGCGCCAGCCCGAACGCCGCCGCGCAGTAGTAGGTCAGCACCCGCGCGTATGTGGCGGGCGCGTCGGGCTGCTGCTGGATCGAGAGCGACAGCGGCCCCCAGGCCGACTTAAACGGCTCGATCAGCACGCCGAGGATTGCGGCGAGCTTGACGCCGATGGCGTACACGCCGATCTCCTCCAGCGACACGGCCCGCACGAGGAAGAGGCGGTCGGCGTAGAGCAGCGCCCAGGAGGCGATACCTGCCGGCAGGAGCGGTAGCCCGCCGCGCACCACCGCGGCCATCAGGTCGGAGCGCGGCCTGGCGCGCAGGCTCGCGGGTGCCAGCAGCAGCGCGGCTACGCCCCCGGCGATATTGGTGGCCATCATCGCAGTGATCACGCCGGCCGCCCCCCAGCGCAGCACCAGCACGAACAGGACGTTGGCGGCGGCCGATGCCAGGATAGTGCCGAGGGCCAGCGCGTTGCTGCGCCCTACGGCGAAGCGCAGCCGGAGCACGGTGGCCTGGACGGCGGAAATGGCGGCGAAGGGCAGGCCGAAGCCGACCAGCCGCGTCAGCCCGGCGAGGTCGCTGCGCGCCAGGGCGAGGCGGCTCAGCGGCTCGGCGGCCAGCACCACGATCGCGCCGAGCGCTGTGGCCCAGAGCGCAGCGGCCCAGAGCGCGCTGGCCACCAGGCGCGGCTGCTCGCCGACGCGCTGCGGGTCGTAGTACAGCGCGGTGAGCGCCGGGGCGATGCCGAGCGTGCTGATGAGGAAGAGCGCGGTGCCGAGCATGGTGAGCGTGTCGACCGCGCCGTAGTCCGCCACCGCCAGGACGCGCGTGTACACCGGGGTGAGCAGCAGGGTGAAGAGCGGCCCGGCGAGCGTGCTGAGGCTGTAGCCCGCTGTGGTCCGCGCGAGCCTCCGCAGCGGCGTGTCGCTCACAGTCGGTCCCCTGTGGGGCGGCGGGCGTAGCAGACCAGCTCGTCGCCGCCAGCGGCACGCTCGAGCGGCCCCGTGAGCGGGGCGGTCGTCCGGTCGAGGGCGTCGGTCACGGGGAGCGCGCGGCGCAGCAGGGCTGCCCACGCGCCGGCGAGCGGCCGGGCCGGGGGTGGGACAGAGGGGGTGCGGGAGGTCTGAGACGCGCTGGCGGCCCTCGTCCCCCGCCCCTCTCTCCCTGACTCAGGGGAGGAGGAGATTCGTCGCCTGAGCTCGCCGAGTCGCCAGCCGAGCGCCATAAGCGCGTGCTGGTACGGATTGAGCCCGTCGCCGCGCTGGGCGCGCGCTTCGAGCACCTCGAGGCCGCACTGGCGCAGCAGGCGCGGCAACGTGTGGATGTCGAAGAACCAGAGGTGGGTGGGTGGGCACATCCACATCCAGTGGCGCCCGGCGAGCCGCGCGCCGAGGCTGCGAGCGTTGGGGACGCGCAGGCCGAGCACGCCGCCCGGCCGCAGCAACTCGCGCAGCCGCTCGACCTGGCGTCGCGGGTCGCGCGTGTGCTCGAGCACGTGGATCATCAGCGCGGCGTCGAAGCTGCCCGGCGCCAGCGGCGCGCCGAGCAGGTCGCCGGTGTGCACCGGGACGTCCAGCACGTCTCTGGCGTGCGCTGATGAGCGCGGCGAAAGCTCGACCCCCTGCACCTCCCAGCCGCGGTCGCGGGCGATCTGGAGCTGGTGGCCGTAGGATGCGCCGACCTCCAGCAGTCGCCCGCGGCCCGGCTGCCAGCGCTCCACGTCGGCGATGATGCCGGTGTGACGCTCGCGCAGCCGGCCGTAGCGCTCCAGCGGCACGGCGTAGGTTTCGGCGTAGTGCCGCGCGAGCGCCTCGGCCGTGGGCACGGGGTCTACGAAGCGCATGCCGCACGCGCCGCAGTCGTACACCTGGTGGCCGGCGACCTCCCAGAGCGGGCGGGCGGGCGCGTTGCACAGCGGGCAGGCTGCTGCGCTCATCGATCCTCCTCCGTTACCTCGCGGTAGAGCGCGGCCGTCCGCGCGGCGATTGAGGGCCAGCCGAGCGCGCGCGCCACCTCCAGGCCTTGCTCCCCCAGAGTCTCGAGGTCTGGGTGGGCGAGCGCCCGCCCGAGCGCATCGCGCAGGCCGCCCACGTCGCCGGGAGGGAAGAGGAAGCCCTCGCGCCCCTCGCAGACCAGCTCGCGCACCGGCCCGAACGCTGGGGCCACGACCGGCCGCGCGTAGGAGAGCGCCCACAGCAGCACCCCCGAGGTGAGCAGCGAGCGGTACGGCAGCGCCACGAGATCCGCCGCCGCCAGGTGGGCCGGCAGCGCGTCGTCCGGCACGAAGCGCGGCTCGACACGGGCGCCGGGGACGGCCGAGGCCAGCCGGGTGAGCTGGGCGGCGTAGGTGCGGTCTTTCGCGGCGCCGGCCACCAGCAGCGTGCCGCGCGTTTCGGGGGGCAGCTGGGCGAACGCACGGATCAGGTCCTCGACCCCCTTGTACGGCCGCAGCGTGCCGAGACAGAGCGTCACCCGTCCGGTAGGCGGCAGGCCCAGGGCGACCCGGCTCTCAGCCTGTGGGAGCGGCGGACCATACAGCCCGATGTAGCTGCCGTGCGGGATCACCACCGCGCGTCGCGGCGGCCCGTAGCGCGCGCGCAGCTCGGCCAGCGCCGCGTGGCTGTGGGCCACCACCGCGTCGGCAGCGCGGGCCACGGCGCGGTAGGCCAGGAAGGCCCAGCCGGGGTGGCGCAGCTCGTGCGGCGCGAGGTTGTGCGCCGTCCAGATCAGCCGCACACCGCGTGCCCTGAGCGCGCCGAGCAGCGCCACCAGCGCCAGTGTGCGCGCGGCAGTCTCAGCCCTGCGACGCCGCTGCGTGAGCTCGTCGAAGAAGTGTAGGTGCAACAGGCGCGCGCCGCTCCCCGCCAGGAGCGCGGGGAGCTCGTGGCGGGGGCGGCCGCGCCGCACCGTCACGCCGAGCGCGGCCATCGGAGCGTAGAGCTGGTCCAGGTATGGGCTCGTGGGCAGCCGCGGTGGGAGCGGGTAGACGATCATGGTTCGCGCTCGTCCAGCATGCGCTCGACGCGCGCCACCACCATGTCGATCGCGATCGAGTTGAGCCCGCCCTGCGGAATAATGATGTCGGCGTAGCGCTTGGAGGGCTCGACGAACTCCAGGTGCATGGGGCGCACCGTGCGGAGGTACTGCTCGATCACCGACTCGACCGTCCGCCCGCGGCTGCGGGTGTCGCGCTGGATGCGCCGGATGATCCGCAGGTCGCTCTCGGCGTCGACGAACAGCTTGATGTTCATGCGCTCCCTGAGGGCCGCGTCGGCGAAGATCAGGATGCCCTCTACCAGCACCACCGGCTGCGGCGCCACCGGCAGCACCTGGGGCAGCCGCACATAGTTGGCGAAGTCGTAGGTGGGGAGGGCTATCTGCTGCCCGTGGATGAGCGCATCGAGGTGCGCGAGGTAGAGTGCGTTGTCGAAGGCGTCCGGGTGATCGAAGTTGACGCGGGCGCGCTGCTCGAGCGGCATGTGCGACAGGTCGCGGTAGTAGGAGTCGTGTGGCAGCAGCGCGATGCGCTCGCGCCCGACGCGCTCGAGGATCGCTCTCGTGACAGTTGTCTTACCGCTGCCGCTGCCGCCGGCCACGCCGATCACCAGGGGACGTCGCAATGGGGTGCTCCTTGCTGGGTAGAGATGAAGGACGAACGACCAACGGCGAAATCATAGCACGTCGGGCTTGACGCTCGGAAACAGACACTCCGTCGTCCTCGGTCATTCGTCCTCGGTCCTTCGGCCTACCGGCCCACGTACACGATGCGGTAGACATCACCGCGCTCGCCGTCGGCCACGAACAGCTCGCCGGCGGCTCCCACAGCCACGCCGGTCGGGCGGCCCCAGGCCTCGCGGCAGACCTGCTGCTCGTCGTCGCGGAAACCGGTCAGGAACGGTGAGCTCTCCACCGGGCGTCCGTCGCGCACCGTCACCATCTGTACCTTGCAGTCGCGCGGGACGGAGCTGTTCCACGAGCCGTGGTACGCCACGAAGAGGTTGCCCTGGTAGTCGGGCGGGAACTGTGCCGCGCGGTAGTGGGCCATGCCGATCGGCGCCTGGTGCGCCAGGTCGGTGAACAGCGCTGGCACGGCCTGGTCGCAGCTCTGGAGCCGGTCGAGCTGCACGCGCTCGTCGCGCACCTCGCGCGCGCCCTGAGGCACCGCGCCGAGCTCGCGGGTGAAGCAGTAGGGCCAGCCGTAGTGCGCGCCCTTTGTCACCTCGATCACGATCTCCTCAGGCGGCACGTCGTCGCCCAGCCCGTCGACGCCATTGTGGTTGGCCCACAGGCGCCCGTCGGGCAGGAAGAGGAAGTCGATCGCGTTGCGCAGGCCCTCGGCCCACACCGGGCGGCGGGTCGGCTCGGGGTCAGCGGCGAAGGGGTTATCTTCGGGGATGCTGCCGTCCGGGTTGAAGCGCATGATCGCGCCGCGCCGTAGGTCGCTCTCGGGGTCGTTGTTGCCGGTGGAGCCGGCCGAGACGTAGAGCTTGCCGTCCGGGCCGAAGTGCAGCGTCCGCGAGCTGTGACCGCCGCCCTGGGGGATGTTGTCGGTCACGGTGGTGCGCTCGCCCTCGTCGGCCATGTCGCCGTCGCCGTTTGCGTCGGCCAGCCGACTGACGCGCCCATCCTCGGCCACGTAGAGCGCGCCCTCGAACCACTCGACGCTGTGCGGCGCGTTGAGGCCCTCGGCGAGCACCTGGCGCGAGTCCGCCAGCCCGTCGCCGTTTGCGTCGGGGAGGCGCACCACCGCGCCGGCGCCGCGCTCGGCCACGTAGAGCTGCCCATCCGGCCCCACCGTCATCAGGCGCGGATTCTCCAGCCCCGTGGCGAAGCTCCGCACCGCGAACCCCTGCGGTACGGTGAGGCGCCGGCTGGCCTCGTCCTCGGGCGGCAGGGCCGGCGCGTCGCCGCGCTGGACGTTCGGCAGGTAGGTGCTGCCCTCGGTCTGGGCGGCCTGGGCGCTCGCAGCCGTAGGGCCCGTCGCCGCGACATCGCCGGTGGCCGGGCGCGTGCCGCAGCCCGCCAGGAGCAGCGCTGCCAGCGCTGCCCAGGCCCATCTCTGTCTATGTGTCGTCATCGTTCCTCCTCACGCGGCAAACGGACGCCATGCAACGTTCGCACGCGATTTGCATTCTACCGTACCCAGAGGATGAACGGTGGTAGAATACTCCCACCCTGTGAAAGGAGATAGCCCATGCTGACCGTCGACAACATCCAGTCCCACCTGGAACGCGTGATCGCCGAGTACAAGCTTGCCGGCAACCGCCAGGGGCTCAAGAACCTCCAGACGGCCGCCGGCTTCCTGATGGAGGCCGCCACCGCCCACGGCGACAAGGATCTCGCCCGCCGCTTCCAGGTGCTGGCCGCCAAGGCCGCTAATGAGCGCGAGGCGCTAAGTGAAGGCTGAAGGCTGAAGGCTACACGCTGGACGATGAAGGCGTTTTCGAGCTGCACTGGTTGACCGGCAGCCGGGGCGTGGCGCTCGACATCTCCACGTACAAGTTGGCACGCTCGTTGCATCGTTCATCGTTCATCGTTGCATCGTTGCATCGTTCATCGTTCATCGTTCATCGTTATGACAGTGACCCTCGCCGACATCCAATCCGCGCGCCGCACCCTGCGCGACGTGATCATCCAGACGCCGGTGTTGCCGGATGAGCGCCTCTCGCAGGAGCTTGGCGCGCGCGTGTTCCTCAAGGCCGAGAACACCCAGCGCAGCGGCAGCTTCAAGATCCGAGGCGCTTACCATAAGATCAGCCGGCTCACGCCCGAGGAGCGCGCCCGCGGCGTGATCGCCCCCTCGGCCGGGAACCACGCGCAGGGAGTGGCGCTCGCCGCGCAGCTGCTCGGCATCCCGGCAGTGATCGTGATGCCCGAGCGCGCGCCGCTCACCAAGGTCACCGCGACGCGCCGCCTGGGGGCCGAGGTCATTCTCCACGGGTCGAGCTTCGACGACGCGGTGGCCCACGCGCGGGCGCTGGCTGAGGAGCGCGGCCTGACCTACGTGCACGCCTTCGACGACGAGCGCATCATCGCTGGCCAGGGCACGATCGGGCTGGAGATGCTCGAGGCGCTGCCGGACCTGCGCCTGGTGGTTGTGCCGATCGGCGGCGGCGGGCTGATCAGCGGCATCGCCACGGCCCTCAAGAGCCTCGTGCCCGACGCGCGCATCGTGGGTGTCCAGGCCGAAGGGTGCGCGCCGGTGCCGGGGTCGCTCGCCGCGGGCGCGCCGGTGGCTGCCTCGGCGGCCCGCACGATCGCCGACGGTATCGCCGTGAAGCGCCCCGGCGACCTGACGCTGCCGATCATCCGCGACCTGGTGGACGACGTGGTGACGGTGGACGACGACGCGATCGCGCGCGCCATCGCCCACGCCGTGCAGAATGACCGCCTGGTGGTTGAGGGGGCGGGCGCCGCCGGCCTGGCTGCGGTGCTGGCCGGCAAGGTGGCGGTGCGCCCCGGCGAGACGGTCTGCCTCCCCCTGTGCGGCGGCAATATCGACAGCAACTTGCTCGCGCGGGTGCTGGAGCAGGTCGCGGTCCGGCAGGGGCGCTACATCCTGGTGAAGACGACGGTGGACGACCGGCCGGGCAACCTGGCGCCGCTGGTGCGCGCGGTGGCGGTGGCCGGAGCGAACGTGGTGGACATCTTCCACCGCCGCGCGGTCTGGCTCGCGCCGCTGGACCGCGTGGGCGTGGAGCTGGTGCTCGAGGTGCGCGACGAGGAGCACGGCCAGGCGGTGCTGCGCCACCTGACCGATGTGGGGTTCCACTGCGAGCGCGAGGGCGTGGGACTCTGGCCGCTCTAGGCTCGGACCGTCAATTAGCCGCTCCCTATCCCTCGGCCGCTACCCATCTCGCGGAGGCCAGCCAGATCACCCCTGTGGCGCCGATCGCGACGGCCACACCGAGCGCGCCGCGTGTCCCCAGCGTCAGCGCGAGCGCGCCGGCAGCGAGCGCCCCCACGAGCCCCGCCCCAGTGGTGAGCATGTTGAAGCTGGCGTTCACGCGCCCGAGCAGCCGGTCCGGCGTGATCTGCTGGCGCAGACTGAGCGCGCTGATGGCGAAGATTGCCCCGACCACGTCGAACAGCTGCATGCCCATCAGCAGCCAGAGCGCCCAGGGCCCGTGCGCCAGCGGGAGGATGCTGGACGAGGCCCAGCCCACCAGGTAGGTGCCGAGCAGTGTCGCCCGGAGGCCCAGGCGCCG
>JBDLTZ010000083.1:0-2772 GCA_039805565.1 Chloroflexota bacterium
GTGGCTGGTCGAAGCCGGTCTGGTACTTGTTCGCCACCAGCAGCAGCTGGTAGTCGTCGGTCGCGAACGCTTCGCGAATGTCGCGCCCCTTGAGGCCTGGGTTCATGGAACGCTCGGTGAACGGCTCGGGGCCGCTCTCGCCGTCGCTCACCTCGCCGGAGAACGCCACGATCGTCGCCAGGTCGCCGTAGCCTTGCTCGCGGATGTACCGGTCGATCGCCAGCTTATAGCGCACCGCCTCTTTGCGCGAGCCGGTGACCACCATCGCCTTGGCGTGGCCGCCGAGCAGGTGTTGGACGTTGGCGCGGAAGTGCTCGACGACGATCTGGACCTTCTGGCTGATGTTGTAGGGGTGCAGCCGCACCCAGCGCATCAGGCTCTTGAGCGCCGCGGCCTGATCGACCTCGACCTCGTCATACTCCTGGCCGTTGTGCGCCAGCCGGAAGGCCAGTTTGTAGGGCGTGTAGTTGCGCAGCACGTCGAGGATGTAGCCCTCCTCGATCGCCTGCTGCATGGTGTAGATGTGGAATGCCTGCGGCATGTTGTCGTCAGCCGGCGGCTCGTGCGGCCGCGGGCGCCGGCCGAAGCGCATCAGCGTCTTGGCCTTCGGTGTGGCCGTGAAGGCAAAGAAGCTGATGTTCGGGTGGCTGGCCCGCTGCTCCATTTCGGCCTCCAGCACATCCTCGACGCTGACCTCGACGCCCTCCTGGAGCTGCTCGGCGGTCAGCACTTTGCTGAGCGCGCTGGCCGCCGAGCCGGTCTGCGAGGAATGCGCTTCGTCGGCGATCACCGCGAAGGTGCGTTCGCGTAGTGAGGCCTGGGTGCGGATAGACTCCAGTGCAAATGGGAAGGTTTGGAGCGTTACGATTATGATGGGGGTTCGGTCGACTAGCGCCTTGGCAAGCTGCTCAGACTTCACCCCCTCATTCGTGACCTTGACCACCACGCCCTGCTTGTGCTCGAACTGGTAGATCGCCTCCTGCAGCTGGGCATCGAGCACGGTGCGGTCAGTGACGACGATCACCGTGTCGAAGATTTTCCGGTCCTGCGCGCTATGGAGGCTCGCCAGGCGGTGCGCGAGCCAGGCGATCGAGTTCGATTTGCCGGAGCCGGCCGAGTGCTGGATAAGGTAGCTGTGCCCCGGCCCCTCGGTGCGAGCCCCCTCCACGAGGGCGTTGACGCCCTCCCACTGATGGAAGCGCGGGAAGATCAGCGACTCGTGGACCTGCTTGCGGCCCTGCGCGTCCTCCTTCTCGGTGCGCTCCAAGTGCACGAAGTTGCCGAGGACGTTCAGCAGGCTCTCGCGCTCCAGCACGCGCTCCCAGAGGTACGCGGTGCGGTAGCCGTCCGGGTTCGGCGGGTTGCCGGCAGCGTCCTCGTTCCCCCGGTTGAACGGCCGGAAGGTGGTCTGCTTGCCCTCCAGTCGCGTCGTCATCCACACCTCGTCGGTGCTGACGGCGAAGTGGACCAGGGCGCGCTTCTTGAAGGCCAGCAACGGCTCCTCGCGGTTCGCGCCGGGGTCGCGGGGCGGGCGGTCGTTGCGGTACTGCGCGATGGCATCCTGGACGTGCTGCGTGAAGTCGGTCTTGAGCTCGGCAGTGGCGACGGGGATGCCGTTGACGAAGAAGACCAGGTCGATGCTGTTGTCGTTGTGGAGGCTGTAGCGGACCTGGCGCACCACTCGGCAGCGCACCGCGCCGTACCGTGAGAGGGTGGTGGGGTTCAGCCCCTGGGCGGGCTTGAACTGGCACATGTCGAAGCGAGCGCTGACGTGCTTGAAGGCGCGGCGCAGCACGCGCAGCGAGCCCTCCTGTTCCAGCACCTCAGCAAGCCGCTTGAGGACGACTTGGCTGGTCGCGCCGTTGTGGGTCTTCTGGAGCTTCGCCAGCTCGGCCGGCTGGGTTTCTGCCAGCCATCCCAGAACATCCTCGGAATACAGCGCGAGCGCGCGGTCGTAGCCGTCGGAGGTGCCCTCAAGCCAGCTATGCGCTGTGAGGTGGGCGACGACCTCGTCCTCGAATGTTCGCTCGCGGTGCTTGTGCATAATGTTGTTTCCGCTCTCCCAATCCGCCCATGATACCGCTGGATCTCGTTGCTAGGGCATAGTCGATGCGAGGTGGAATCTTCAACGCTAGGCGATGTGGTTGGAGGCGCTAAGAATTGGGGGTGCCGGGCGTCTCTTAGGGACGCCTCTGCCACTCCGTCGTGACCGGCGGCCGCGTGGGGCGTACACTCTCTTTGTGAATGACAAAGGGACCTGATGCGACGCGGGCCTGCGCGGTGATGGTGTAGCGCGTGAATAGTTGGCGCAGGTTGCGCACATAGGTCACTGCCCGATATGTGCCGCGCTGCCCCAGGACCAAATCATCAGGCGACACCAGATCCCAGTCAGTCTGCACCACTCGGCCATCCGCCCCGTAGTACGTGATCGCCACCTCAGCGCTCGTCACCGCATCTCCGCCTGTGTTCTCCACTTCACCGAACACCTCGACGCCGCCGTTCACATTTCGGTCGGCCGCGCTCACCACCGTGAGCGATGCATAGCGGCTGTAGCACGAGTCAGCGCTGACACTCAACTCATACCGAGATGCCGGCGGTGCGTCGTAGATCCAGACGGTGAACGGATTGCGCTGCCCAGGCAACGTGGCTGTGAGGTCGGCCCCGCGGTCATCTGTCGCCACCAGCACGCCGTCCGCATTGTAGAGGCGAGCGGTAACGCGGGCATAGCATACGGGTGCGTTTGTCGCGTTGACCACCTCGCCCACCAGCGCG
>JBDLTZ010000084.1:0-34077 GCA_039805565.1 Chloroflexota bacterium
GCCGTTCTCGCTGGCTGACCTGGGTCTGAGCGAGGACGAGATCTCCACGCTTGAGGGGAACGAGCGGCCCACCACGCCGGCCGCGCCGGAGGCAGAGCCGGAGATTGAGATGATGCCGTTCTCGCTGGCCGAGCTGGGGCTGAGCGAGGACGAGATCTCCACGCTTGAGGGGAACGAGCGGCCCACCACACCAGAGGCGGAGGCAGAGCCGGAGATTGAGGTGACGCCGTTCTCGCTGGCTGACCTGGGTCTGAGCGAGGACGAGATCGCCGGCCTGGAGAGCATCACGCCAGGTATCTCCAGCCAGACCGGCGATGAGCTCGATATGGGTGAACTTCCAGCTGACCTACAGCCGTTCTCCATGGATGAGCTCGACCTCGGCGCGACTGAAGCCGCCGGCGATGATATCGGCGAGATGCCGAGCTCGCTGCAGCCGTTCTCCTTGGAGGACACGCGGCAGCCGCCGGAGCGGCCGCGGATGTCTGGTCTCGCCTCTGAGGAGACGATCGACAGTCTGCTGGAGGAAGAGCCGCTGCCTAGCCCGCGCGGGTTTAGCTGGCAGCAGCCGACCCAGCGCCCCGAGCCCGGCTTCGTCTCATCAATGCGGCCCACCCAGGAGCAGGAGCAGGGCTCGATCTTCGATAAGCTGCGTCAGACGCGTCCCCCTCAGCCGAGCGATGAGCTGCCTGGGACGACCCCCATCGCTGAGGACGAGCACCTCGGCCTGTTCTCGCTCGACAACGTCTCGCTGCGCGATGATGATGACGACCTGCCGCTCTCCGCGGCCACTCCCACGCCTGCGGCCCCTACCCCCGAGCCGGAGCCGGAGGCGGCGGAGGTGGAGAGCGTTGAGGAGGGGCTGGCGAGCGGGGCGATCCAGCCGTTCTCGTTTGCGGACCTGGGGCTGAGCGCGGAGGAGATCGCGGCGCTGGGGCTGGGCGGGGAGACGCCCGTGCCGGAGCCGGCTGCCCGTGGCGAGGAGCCGGTGGCCGAGACGCCCGCACCGCGCGAGGAGATGCCGGCCGTGGAGTCGTTTGACTTCGGGCTGGATGATATCGAGCGTGCGTCGCCCTCCGTCACGCAGCCGCTTGAAGTGGTCGATGACCTGCTGCCGGACACCGGGGAGCTGCAGCCCTTCTCGCTGGCTGACCTTGGCCTTTCCGACGAGGAGATCGAGGAGCTGGATCTGGAGCAGGCCTACGACGATGCCGACGACTCGCGGCTGGGCCTGACCGAGGAGGAACTCGCCGGCCTGGATCAGGGCGGCGACGTGGACTGGGCGAAACTGAACACCGAGCCAGCTGCGACGCCTGAGGAGCTCCCGGTCACGAACACTGAGCCGCCACTCGTGATGAGCGGCGACCTGGTGGTGGACCGCCTGATTGCCCTGGGGCGCGAGCAGGGTTTCGTGGATATCGCCGACATCATCGCCGCGGTGGAGAACCCCGAGAAGGAGGCGGCCAGGATCGAAGAGATTGGGCAGCGCCTGCACGCGGCCAGCGTCGAGATCCGAGATGGTGATGAAGTCATCGACATGGACGCTGAGTACGAGGACGAGGAGCTCCCCAAGGGCCCTGTGTTCGAGACGCTCGAGCCGAGCGCCACGGTGGCCGGCGAGGAGATGACGCCGTTCTCACTGCACGACCTCGGCCTCTCCGACGAGGAGATCGCGATGCTGGGCCTGGGGAGCGAGCAGGAGCAGGCGCAGTCGTCCGGTGTGAACAACTCGCTGGAGCCGTTCTCTCTTGATGAGCTGGGGCTGACCGGCGGAGATGTGGATTCGCTGGATCTCGCCGACGCGTCCTTGCCGCCGGCGATGCCAGCCCCTCCCCCGGAGCCGTCGCTGGAGCCGTTCTCGCTCAGCGACCTCGGGTTGACGGACGAGGAGATCGCGATGCTGGGGCTGAGCGAGGTCGCCGACGCGGAGACAACCGTGCCCGAGGCACGTAGCACACCGCCCCCGGAGCCGTCGCTGGAGCCGTTCTCGCTCAGCGACCTCGGGCTGACGGACGAGGAGATCGCGATGCTGGGGCTGAGCGAGGCTGGCAGCGCTGATCTTCCTGCTGATACTGAGCGGTCGGCGCCGCTGCCTGAGCCGGCGCCGCGCTTCGAGCAGCCAACGCCCGCGCCGGAGCCCGTGTCACCCGCACCGCCAACAGAACCACGCTTGGAGCAGGCGACTCCTACGCCACCCCCGCCGCCCACGCCGGAGCCGGCGCCACGTATCGAGCAGCAGGCGGCACAGCCGCGGCCGGTGGCACCCCGCGCCGCTCAGCCGGCCGCCACCGGGAACGAGGGTCTCGACCACTTCCTGCGGCAGCTTGACGCCGAGCCGCAGAACCACGTCCTGCGCCTCGCTATGGCCCGCGCAAGCGGCCAGGTAGGCATGGGCGACGTGGCTGTTCAGCAGTACCGTGACCTGATCAAGCGCGGTGCCCTGCTCGACGATGTGATCGCTGACCTGAGCGACCTGATCGCCGACAGCGACGATGAGCAGTTGCTGCGGCGCCTGCACCGAATTCTCGGGGATGCCTACTCGAAGCAGGGGCGTTTCGCAGAGGCGGTTGATGCGTACAGCTGGACAAACGGCCGGCCAGGGGCCACCAACTAGCGGAAAGGTTGAAACCAATGCGTCGGATCGTCGAAGACCTGATCCGAGTTGAAGGTGTTATCGGAAGCCTACTCGTCGGCAAGGATGGGCTCGTCGTCGCGAGCACCCTCATGGACGAGGAGGATGCCGAGATCCTGGGCGCCATGTCCGCGGCGGTGTTCGGCGAGATCGACAAGGCGACGAAGCGGATCGGTGTGGGGACGCTTGTCGACACCATCATTGACGCTGAGCAGGGCTCGATCCTGATGCTTGAGGCGCGCGAGCTGATCCTGGTGGTGATCACCCAGCGCATGGTGAACTTGGGCCTGGTGAAGATGGAGATGCGCCGCGCCTCTAAGCGCATCAGCGAGGCGGTGCCGATCTAAGGGTCACGCCGGACCGATAGCCAGAAACAAACCGGGACAGGCAGCGTCGCCTATCCCGGTTTGTTGTTGGCGTCACTCAGCGTTCGGGGCTGCGCTCGAGCCGCGCGAGCGCATCGGCCAGCGGCGCGAGGGCGGCGGCGAGCTCGGTGCGCTGCTGCGGGGTGAGCGCGCGCAGCGAGTCCGGCGCGAGGGCGGCGGTGAGCTCGGCGGCGCGCGCCCGGGCATCGGAGACGAGGGCTGCGCCGGGCTGGGGGAGCGGCCGCCCGGACAGGCGGGCGAGAAACCCCTGGCGCGCCTGCGTGTCGCCGCTCGCCGGGAGTGGGGGCCAGCGCGATGCGTCACTCCCTGCCGGGAGGTCACGCCCCGCGAGGACGAGCCGGATATCGCGCTGCTCACGCGCGGTGGCGAGGACGTCGAGCGCCTGGTCGGCCTCCTCGCCGGCGAGGTGCTGTGTGTCGGCGATGATGACGGCCCAGCGGCGGCCAACGAGGGCGTTGGCGAGGATATCGAAGTGCCAGACCTCGGGGGTGGCCCCTGGAGCGCCGAGGACGTCCCACAGCTCGCGCTCACCATCACGGGCGAGGGCCGCCGCGAGAGCGTGGAGGAGCCGGTGACCTGGGCTGGTGTCGGCCTCGGCCGGGCGCGCGGCGTGCCAGACCACCGTCTGGCCGCGGGCGGCGAGGCGCGCCGCGAGGTTCGCGGCGAGGTCGGCGCACTCATGGGGGTCGCCGTGGAGCAGAGCGAGGCCGTCGCGCCGGAGGGCGGCGGCGTAGAGCTCGACTTCGGCGTCGTAGTCGGCGCCGGAGGGCGGAGGCGGGGCGACGAGGGCGGCGGGTGGAGGCGGGGGCGGGAGGGCATCGAGGGCGGCGGGGAGCAGGGCGGCGAGGCGCTCGAGCGCCTCGCGCTTCGCGCGGCTGTAGGTGCTGGCGCTGAGCGCGAGGGCCAGCTGGAGCTCGGTGCGGTCCTCGCCGACCTCGTACTCGCCGGCAATGATCAGGTAGTGGCGCCAGCGCGCGTCGTTGAGCACCGGGCCGGCCTCGTCGGCGGGCCGGAGCCGCTCGATGGCTGCGCGCAGTGCGCCCTGGAGGCGGCGGCCGCGCTGGAGCGAGTCCTGCTCGTCGGGAAGGAGCATGGTGGCGAGCTCGGCGCGTCCGAGGGCGATCGGCGGGTCCTCGGAGAGGTCGTCGAGGGCGTCGCGCAGCAGGCGGAGCGAGACGCTGCTGGCGTCCTGCGCGGCCTCGTCGTCGCGCAGACGAGCCAGGAGGCGGTAGAAGGTGCTGCGCGGCGCCTCGGCGCCCTCGGTCTCGAGGCGAGCCTGGACACGCTGCCAGAGCGTCACCGCGGGCATGCCAGGGTCCGTGGCGAGCTCCTGGCGGATGGCGCGGGCCAGCGGGCTTCCGCGCGCGAAGTGGCCGCCGCCGGTCTTGCGGCTCCTGAGGGCGGCAAGTCCGCCGGTGCGGTAGGCCTCGCGCAGGCGGCGCACGCTCTCGCGGCTCACGCCGAAGGTGCGAGCGACCTCGCCGGGGGACCGGCCCTCTCGCAGCAGCGCGACGAGCATACGGTAGCGGCGCAGCGCGGCCTCGTCGGCGCCGAAGCGGGCCGCGAGCTCGGAGCTGCTCAGACGTGGGAGGTCAGGGTCGGTCATGGGTCGTTCGGGCGCAGCAGGCCGCGCGTATCCGGGTGCAGCCGGCTATGATTATCGGGGCGCAGCAGCCTGCGCCCTTGCAGAGCGACTACATTGCCACGGCCGATCTGGCGCTGTGCTACCCCAGAGTCATGCGCTTGCGGTGGAAGATCGTATCGACCGAGACGCCGCTGTGGATGCGCTGGATCACCTCGGCGAGCAGCGGGGCCACGGTGAGGACGCGGAGGCCGGACCACTGCTTCTCAGTTGGGACGGGCAGCGTGTCGGTGGTGACGAGCTCGGTGATCGGGCTGTGGCGCAGGCGCTCAACGGCGTTGCCGGCCAGGACGGGGTGGACGCAGGCGGCGGCCACGGCCGTGGCGCCCTGGGCTATGAGCAGGTCGGCGGCCTCGATCATTGAGCTGCCGGTGTTGATCTCGTCGTCCACCAGGATGCAGCGGCGGCCCTTGACCTCGCCGATCAGGGAGAGGGCCTCGACGCGCGACTCGGCGCCGTTGCCGCCCGCGAGGTTCTGGACGCGGCGCTTCTCCACGATGGCGAGCGGAGCGCCGAGCTGCTCGGCGAAGTTGCGGGCGCGTTTGGCGAAGCCCATGTCCGGCGACACCACGACGGCGTCCTGCCAGCCGCGGTCCATGAAGTAGCGGACCATGAGCGCCATGGCGCTGAGCTCGTCCACCGGGATGGTGAAGAAGCCCTGGATCTGGCCGGCGTGCAGGTCCAGCGTGATCAGCTGCTGGGCGCCCGCCACCTGGATCATGTCGGCCAGGAGGCGGGCCGTGATCGGGACGCGCGGCTGGTCGCGCTTGTCGGTGCGGCCGTAGGCGTAGAATGGCACCACGGCAGTGACGCGGCCTGCCGAGGCGCGGCGGCAGGCGTCGAGCATGATCAGCAGTTCCATGATGCGGTCGCTGAGCGGGCCGGCGAGGGACTGGATGACGAAGACGTCTTTTTCGCGGATGCTCTCGTTGAGCCGGACGAAGATGTTCTCGTTGGGGAATGAGGTGACGGTGATATCGCCCATGGGAACGCCGAGGCGTGCGCTAATCGCTCGAGCAAGGGCGGGGTTGCCGTTCCCTGAGAAGATCCGTAGCTCGTCGAACCGGCTGCTCATGGTTCCTCCGTGTGGTGACCGCTCTAGCGACTTGTGGCCGCGCGGTGCATGGTTCCACACAAGCGGAGGTATGTCAAATATCTGTTAGGGGCTGTGGAGGCGCCGGATGATCTCGTCGCGGCTGATGCGCAGGCCGGCGGGGAGGGCGCCGGGAGCATGAGTCTCCGCAGCGTGGTGCTGTGGCTCGGCGACGAGGAGCAGGGCGGCGATGGCGGGCTCGCGGGCGACGGACTCGATCAGCTGGGGGAGCATGAGGCGGCGCAGGCGGGGGAGCTCACCAGGCCCGCGGCGCACGCTGCGCTGGGCGAAGGCGAGCGCGGTGTCGGGCGATGGGAACGCGACGAGGGTGCGCTCGCGGCTGGGCGCGGGCGGCCCGCCGGCCCCCCCAGATGCGGGGAACCAGAAGATGTAGTAGGCGTCGGCGCCGGCGCGGGCGCGCAGGTCGGCGGCGAGCGCACGGAGGGCTGGGGAGGGAGTGTCCATACGGTTTTGAGTCGTGAGTTCTGAGTGCTGAGTGCTGAGCTAGGAGACCCTTCGCTTCGCCCAGGGCGGCAGTGCGGCGTTGTCGTGCCAGTGCGCTTGGTCGCCGGATACTACAGCGGTGGGCAGAACAATTGAGCCTTCTCAGTGGTCATACACGGCTTCCTGACGCCGTCAGGCTTTAGCGTTCAGCGTTTCGCTTCAGGGACGGTAGAGCTCGCGGCCGAGGAGGCCGATCTGGACCTCGTAGGGAGTGCCGGCGAGCTGCGGGTGGATCTCGAGGCGGGCGCGCTCGAAGTACTGGACGGTGTGCGCCTGCCCGTCGGCGAGGGTCTCTTGCAGCTCGGGGCTTATCGGGTACCCGAGCACATCGACGGCGCCGTTCTGCTCCCAGAAGGTGAGGATCGGCCCGGCGACGGAGTAGCCGGTCTGCGGGAAGAGGCGTCCCGTCGCGCCAGGGCCCGACGGCGCGGGCGGCGTGGGGCGCGCGGCGAGGGTCTCGGCGCCGAGGCGGGCGCCCTGGACTTCGTAGGGGGTGCCGGCGAGCTGCGGGTTGAACTCGAGGCGGGCGCGCTCGAACCACTGGTAGGTGACGGCAGGGCCTGCGATCAGCGGGCTGATTGGGCGGCCGAATACGCGCTCGCCACCGCAGCGGTCGTAGTAGGCCCGGATGCGCTGGCTCACGTCGCCGGAGGGCGCGGGCACGGCCAGCGCCACGGTGGTCGGCGGCACCGACGCGATGACGAGCTCGTCGTCCTTCTCGGCGGCGGCGGCGATGACCGGCGTGAACAGCGAGAGGCCGAGGGTGGTGGGGACAAAGCCCTCCGTAAGGCGCAGGATGTCGGTGCGGTCGGTAGCGGCGGCGATCAGCAGCAGGATGAGCAGGATGAGAAACAGCACCATGATCGCCGAGAGGGCCGCGCGCCGTGCGCGGGAGGACTCGTCGCGGCGGGTCTCGCGCGAGGAGGGGTCGTTGCCGAAGTAGTTGTTGCCCATTGGGGTCTCCCTGCCGGCGGCGGGGCACAGCCCCGCCACGGCCGCACAATCACTTCTTTGATTTCTACGGAGGGACGTAGCTTGGCCGCCGCTCCCGCCTCCCTCCCCCGCGCAGGGTCGCCGTTACGAGGGCGCGAGGGCGGCGCGGATCTGCTCGGCAAGGGCGCGCAGCTCGTCCGGGCTGCTCTGGTAGTGCGCCCAGGGCTGCAGGACACCGTCGCCCTCCCAGCGCGGGATGATGTGGACGTGGTAGTGGAAGACGGTCTGGCCGGCGGCCCCGCCGTTGTTCTGCACAATGTTGACCCCGTCGGGCCGCAGCGTCGCGCGGACGGCCTGCGCCACCTTCTGCACAGACTGGGCCGTGGCCGCAAGCAGCTCGGGCGGGATGGCGAAGAGGTCAGCGTGCTCCTGCTTGCAGATCACTAGCGCGTGGCCGCGGCTGGCCGGGCTGATGTCCATGAACGCCAGCGTGTGGTCGTCCTCGTAGAGCTTGATGGCCGGGATCTCGCCGGCGACGATGCGGCTGAAGATGGTGGGCATGGGCACTCCACACAGTAGGCTGTAACTAAGCTCGTTTCTCGAGCCAGCTCCGCAGCTCCTCTAGGCTCCAGGTGTTCGCGACGCGCGCAGCGTCGGCCCAGCCCCGGCGCGCGGTGAGCACCCCAAGCCGGATCCAGGGCAGGTTCGAGGGGTGGTGGGCGTCGCTGTTGACGCTGATGCGCGCGCCGAGCTCGAGTACGCGCCGCACGGCCGACGAGTCCAGGTCGAGGCGGTCCGGCCCGCTGTTGACTTCGAGCAGGGTGCCGGTCTCGGCAGCGGCGCGCCCGATCGCGTCCACATCGATGTCGGAGCCCTCGCGCGTGCCGATCAGGCGGCCGGTGGGGTGGCCGAGGATATCGACGTGCGGGTTGCGGATGGCGCGCAGCAGGCGCTCGGTGGCCTTGCCGGCGGGCTGGCGCAGGTTGACGTGCGGCGAGGCGACGACGATGTCGAGCGCCGCGAGCACCTCGTCCGGCAGGGCCAGCGTCCCGTCAGGGGTGATGTCCACCTCGACGCCGCGCAGGATGCGGAAGGGCGAGCCGGCAGCCTCGTACTCAGCGTTGAGGGCGGCGACCTCCTCGGCCTGCGCGGCGAGGCGGGCGGCGTCGAGCCCGTTGGTCACGCCGAGGTAGGCGCTGTGGTCGGTGATCGCGATGTGGGTGTAGCCGCGGGCGCGTGCGGCCTCGGCCATCTCGCGCACGCTGCCCTTGCCGTCGCTCCAGGTGCTGTGCATATGGAGGTCGGCGCGCAGGTCGGCCAGCTCGAGGAGCGTGGGCAGGGTCCCTGCGGCGGCGGCCTCGAGCTCGCCGGCGTCCTCGCGCAGCTCGGGCGGGATCCAGGGCAGGCCGACGGCCGCGTAGACCTCCTCCTCGGTTGCTGCGGGGGTGGTGACGCCAGCCTGGTCACGGAAGCCGTGCTCGCTGAAGCTGAGGCCGCGGGCCAGGGCCAGCTCGCGGAAGCGGATGTTGTGCGCCCGGCTGCCGGTGAAGTGCTGGAGGGCCGAGCCCCACATCGCGGGCGGCACGACGATCAGGTCGGCCTGGAGCCCGTTGTGCAGGTAGACCGTGGCCTTCTCGTCGCCGGAGGACTCGACTTTGGCGACCGTGGGGAGCGTGGTGAAGGCGCGCACGGCGGCGGCCGGGTCATCCGCGGCGGCGAGGATATCAAGGTCGCCGATCGTGGGGCGGGCGCGGCGGAGGGAGCCGGCGTAGGAGGTCTGGGCGACCGCGGCGCTGGCCTCGTGGAAGGACGTGATCAGCGTCTCGGCGGCCTGGAGCGCGTGGAAGAGCAGGTCGCGGCGCTCTGTCTTCTCGGCGTGGGCGATGCCCTCGAGGATGCCCTGGACCGTCTTCTCGCCGAACCCCTTGATCCCCTTGAGGCGCCCCGACTCGGCGGCGACCTTGAGCTCGGCCAGGCTCGTGATGCCGAGCTCCTGGTAGAGGCGGCCGGCAGTGCGCGGGCCGACGTTGGGGATGCGCAACATCTCGAGCACCCCGGCGGGGACGCGGTCCTTGAGCCTGGCGTAGAACTGGAGCTCGCCGGTGTCGAGCAGCTCCTCGATCTTGTCCGAGATCGCCTTGCCGACGCCGGGGAGCTTGGCGAGCTCGCCGCGCTCGCGGTAGACGGCGAGCGGCTGCGGCAGGTCGGCGAGGGCGTCGCCGGCGCGGCGGTAGGCCTGGGTGCGGAAGCGGTCCTCGCCCAGGATCTCCATCGTGTCAGCGATGGCGTGGAAGACGTCGGCGATCTCGCGGTTGGTGAGCTGCGCGGGCATACGTCTCCAGGGCTGTAAACTCTTTACGCTCGTGGGCATTATAGCACGCCGGAGCAAGAGGGGTCCTTGACAGCGCGCGGTGCAGATATATGATATACGCGCTGTCCGCGATGGAAACAGGAGGCCACCCACATATGAGCTCCCACCCCGAGGCGGCGGACGCCCCCCAGCTGCGCTTCGCGATCATCGGCAGCGCCGCCGGCATCGCCGCCACCCATCTCCAGGCCCTGGCCAAGCTCCCCGGCGCCCAGGTCGTCGGTATGGCCGATGTGGCCGCCGAGCGCGGCGCCGCGCGCGCCCAGGAGCACGGCTGTCCCTTCTACACCGACCACCGCGCCATGCTGGCCGAGACTCGGCCGGACGTGGCGGTGATCACGACGCCGCACCCCTTCCACGCCGCGATCGCGCTGGACTGCTTCGCCGCCGGCGCGCACGTGCTGGTGGAGAAGCCGGTGGCGGTGGATGTGGCCGAGGCCGACGCGATGATCGCCGCGGCCGACCGCGCCGGCAAGATCCTGGCGGCCAACTTCCAGCAGCGCTTCCGGCCGGCGATCGAGCGGGCGCGGGCCTTGATCGACTCGGGCGAGCTGGGCCAGCTCGTGCGCGTGCTGTGCGTCGAGCCCTGGTTCCGCACCCAGGCCTAC
The DNA here is from genome assembly GCA_039805565.1 of Chloroflexota bacterium. GTDB lineage: Bacteria > Chloroflexota > Chloroflexia > Chloroflexales > Roseiflexaceae > CALJIC01. The sequence continues at coordinate 10,164 of JBDLTZ010000084.1, forward strand.
TACGACTCCGCCGCGTGGCGCGGCACCTGGAAGGGCGAGGGCGGCGGCGTGCTGATGAACCAGGGGCCGCACCCGCTGGACCTGCTCTGCCACCTCGCGGGGCCGCCAAAGACGGTGTGGGGCTGGGTGAAGACGATCGGGCACCGCATGGAGTGCGAGGACGCGGCCCAGGCGATGCTGGAGTACCCGAACGGCGCGCCGGGCTACCTGTACTTCAGCACCGTCGAGGCGGGCCTGCCGCGCCGCATGCAGATCGTGGGGGATCGCGCGGCCATCGAGCTGGTGGAGAACACCCTGACGATCTCGCGCTTCTCCGAGCCGCTGAGCGTCTTCCGCGCTACGAGCCAGGAGATGTGGGCCCAGCCGCAGACCACGGTGGAGCAGGTGGACGTGCCCGAGGGGGACGGCGGCGGGCATCTGGCGGTGTACCAGGACCTGGCGGCGGCTATCCGCCATGGGCGCCGCCCGCGCTGCGACGGGCGCGAGGCGCTGATGTCGCTGGAGCTGGCGAACGCCGTGATCTACTCTGGCCTGGTGGGCAAACCGGCCGAGCTGCCGCTGGACCGCCCGGCCTACTCGGCGCTGCTGGCAGACCTGCGGGCGGGGCGGTAGCGCGTATGAGCAACCAAGAGCTCGGCTTCGCGATCGTCGGCACGGGGATGGTGGCGCGCTACCACGCCGCGGCGATCGCGCAGACACCCGGCACGCGCCTGGTGACGATGGTGGCCTCGGGGCCGGAGCGCGCCGCCGAGGCCGCGGCGCGCTTCGGAGCCCCGTGCGACAGCGACCTGGCCGCCACGCTGGCGCGGGACGATGTGGACGCGGTGTGCATCTGCACCCCGAGTGGCATGCACGCCGAGCAGGCCGCGGCCGCCGCTCGGGCTGGGAAGCACGTGCTGGTGGAGAAGCCGCTCGCGCTCTCGCTGTCCGACGCCGACGCCATGATTGCCGCCGCTCGCGAGGCCGGCGTGCTGCTGGCGGTGGCGCTGCAGCGGCGGACCGACCCGGCCTTCATTGCCGTGCGCGAGGCGATCGCCGCCGGCGAGCTGGGCCGCATGGCGCTGGGAGCCATGACCGTGCCGTACCTGCGGCCGCAGAGCTACTACGACAGCGCGCCCTGGCGCGGGACGTGGGCGCTCGACGGAGGCGGGGCGCTGATGAACCAGGGTGTGCACCTGGCAGACCTGCTGCTGTGGTACATGGGCGACGTGGCCGAGGTGCAGGCGCGCGCGGCCACCCTGGCGCACGACATCGAGGTCGAGGACTGCGTGGCGGCGACGCTGCGCTTCACGAGCGGCGCGCTCGGCAGCATTACGGCCACCACCGCCGCCGCACCCGGCTTCCCGCACCGCGTCGAGGTGTACGGCGAGCGCGGCGGCGTGCAGATCGAGGGCGAGACCGTGGTGCGCTGGGCCATGGCCGACGGGTCGCAGCGCGCCGAGTCGCGCGGGCCGGCTGACGCGGGCGCGGGCGCGAGCCCGACGGGGATCAGCGCGGTGGGGCACACGCGGCTGGTGGCGGACCTGGCGGACGCGATCCGCGCGGGGCGCCCGCCGCTGGTGTCGGGTGAGGAAGGGCGCCGCTCACTGGCGCTGGTGCTGGCAGTGTACGAGGCGGCGCGCACCGGGGGGCAGTGAAGCTCTCCCGCTGAGAGGATAACGCGATGCGATTTGGATGCTGCGTAGGCCCGGACAAGATCGACGTGGTGGCGCGGGCGGGCTTCGACTTCTGCGAGCTCCCGGCGGCGGCGGTGCTGCCGCGGGAGGATGACGCCGCGGCGCTGCCGGCGCTGCGCGCGATCAGCGCGGCGCCGGTGCGCCCCGAGGCGTTCAATGTGCTGGTGCCGCCTGATATTCGCCTGGTGGGGCCGGAGCGTGACCTGGCGGTGCTGCGGGCCTACCTGCGGCGCGCGTTCGGCCGCATGGTCTCGCTGGGCGGCGCGGCGGTGGTGCTGGGGAGCGGCGGCGCGCGGCGGGTGCCCGAGGACATGCCGCGCGAGCAGGCCCTGGACCAGCTGGCGGAGTCGCTGGCGGTGGCCGCAGACGAGGCTGGCCGGGCAGGGATCGTGCTGGCGCTCGAGCATCTGAACCGCAGCGAGACCAACGTCTTCAACACGCTGGCCGAGTGCCACGATTTCATCCGCGAGCGCGACCTGAGCGGGCTGCGGCTCCTGGCGGACCTGCATCACCTTGAGCTGGAGCACGAGCCGTTCGAGGAGGTAGTGGCGGCCGCGCCGCTGCTGGCGCATGTGCACGTGGCGGATGGCGGGCGGCGGCACCCGGGCGTGGGCGGCTACGACTACGCTGGGTTCATGCGGGCGGTGCGCGAGGCCGAGTACGACGCCCGGATCTCGGCGGAGTGCTCGTGGGAGAGCCTCGAGGAGCAGGCGGCCGGCGCGCTGGACTACATGCGCGCGCAGTGGGAGGCATCGGCATGAAATTGGCATTCACGACACTGGCATGCCCGGAGTGGACGCTGGAGCAGGCGGCAGAGGCGGCGCAGTCGATGGGTTACGAGGGGCTGGAGCTGCGGCTGCTCGACGGCGAGGTTGTGGGGCCGGACCTGAGCGCCGCGAACCGGCGGCGGGTGCGCGAGGTGCTGGCCGCGAGCGGCCTGAAGCTGGTCTGTCTGGACACGTCGGTGCGCGTCGCGCAGACCGAGGCGCAGGCGCGCGACCGGCAGCTGCGCGACGGCCTGGAGATGATCGAGATCGCCGCCGAGCTCGGCGCGCCGATGATCCGCGTGTTCGCCGGGCCGCCCGAGGGCACGAGCGACGATGAGGCGGTGGCCGGCGCGGTGGCGACGCTCACGCCCCTGGTGGACAAGGCGCGCCTGGCGGGCGTTGCGGTGGCGCTCGAGACCCACGATGCGTTCTGCAGCAGCGAGACCGTGGCGCGCGTGCTGGCCGAGGTGCCGGGGAGCAGCGCGGGCGCGCTATGGGACCTGCTACACCCGTACAGGGTCGGGGAGCCGTTCGACCTCACGCTCGCCCGCCTGCGCAACCGGCTGCTGCACGTCCATATCAAGGACGGCCGGCCGAAGCCGGAGGGCGGGCCGAACTGGGATCTGACGCTGCTGGGCGAGGGCGCCGTTCCCACCCGCGAGATCCTGGCGGCGCTGCGGGCATCCGGCTATGATGGCTGGGTAGCCGTGGAGTGGGAGAAGAAGTGGCACCCCTATCTGGCCGAGCCCGAGGTGGCGCTGCCGCAGCACGCCGAGAAGCTGCGGGAGTACCTCGCATAAGTGCAGCGTGCAGCACGCACCAAAGCAATGCTACGTGAGTTGTAAACGCGCGGCGGCGCAAAGGGAGGGCCTGGGGGGCTAGGTGCCCCCTGGGTGCTCCGAGGATAAACCTAACCCGCTTTACATCGGGCAGGATTGCTAGATGCAGCCGCAACGGCGAGCGGGCGAATGGTGCACGCTGCACCGAGGGGAAACGACGTTGTCTACGACGAGGTTTGTGCTGAGCGCTTTCGGCGACGAGATCGCCGACGACCTGGCAACGCAGCTGGATGTGCTGGCCTCCGAGGGGGTGCGCCACCTGGAGCTGCGCGGGGCCTGGGGTAAGAACGTGCTGGACCTGGACGCCGACGAGCTGCGGCGGGCGCGGGCGCTGCTGGACGAGCGGGGCTTCGGCGTGTCGGCGGTGGGCAGCCCAATCGGGAAGTCGCAGCTGAGCCAGCCGCCGTCGTTCGAGCTCGGGCGGCTGGAGCGAGCCGTGGCGGCGTGCGACGCGCTGGGCACTCGCAACATTCGGGTCTTCTCGTTCTTCGTGCCGGCGGGGCGGGCGGCTGAGCACCGCGAGGAGGTGCTGGCGCGGATGGGCGCGCTTGCGGAGGCCGCCGGCCGCGCGGGCGTGGTGCTGCTGCACGAGAACGAGAAGGAGATCTACGGCGATACGGGCGAACGCTGCCGCGACCTGATGGCGAGCGTGGGCTCGCCGGCGCTGCGGATGGCGTTCGACCCGGCGAACTTCGTGCAGTGCGGGGTGCGGCCGATGGCGGAGGCCTGGCCGCTGCTGGCGGACGACGTGACGCACGTGCACATCAAGGATGCGGTGTTCGCCGACGGTGGCGTGCGGCCGGCGGGCCAGGGCGACGGCGAGGTGCCGGCGCTCCTCGACGCGCTGGTTGCGCGCGGCTACCAGGGCTTCCTGACGCTGGAGCCGCACCTGAAGGTGGCTGGGCCCGCCGGGGGGTTCAGCGGTGAGGCGGGTATGCGGCTGGCGATCGGGGCGCTGCGCGGGCTGCTGGAGCCGCGGGGCCTCCTGGTGGAGTGACGGGCGGCCCTCGCAATAGACACTATGCGCGCGAGAGGGGCCGAGGCCCCTCTCGCGCGCGTCTCCGGTCGGTGTGTGGGTGGGCTATGTTCGGCGGGAGAGGGGAAGACTCGCCACTCTCTCCCGCCGACACAGTCAGGGAATAATAGTCCCGTCGGTCGTGTCATTATTTGCCCGTCGCCGCCGTAGGTCGTCCCGATGTTAATAACAAGATTGACATCAGCCGCTCGGGGAGGGCATCGCACAGCGAAGCCGTCCAGCACGAACAGGTGGTTCAGGGGCGCAGCCAGCACAGAAGAGGGGTGTGGGGATCTGCCACCACTGTGGTATCATGGCGCGGAAAACGCAGTACACGCGATAGGGCGTTCATGAGCACCAAACCGCAAAACCTGAAGGGCATGCGCGACCACCTGCCGGGGGCGATGATCCTGCGGCAGTATATCGTTAGCACCCTCACCGCCGTCTTCGAGCGCTACGGCTTCGAGCCTCTCCAGACGCCGATCATCGAGTACGCCGCCACCCTCGAGGGCAAGATCGGCGACGACGAGAAGCTGATCTACCGCTTCGAGGACCACGGCGGCCGCAAGGTGGCCCTGCGCTACGACCAGACCGTGCCGCTGGCGCGGGTGGTGGCGCAGTACCAGGGGCAGCTCACCTTCCCGTGGCGCCGGTACGCCTTCGGGCAGAGCTACCGCGGCGAGAACACCTCGCGCGGGCGCTACCGCGAGCTGTGGCAGGCCGACATCGACATCATTGGCTCGGCGTCCCCCGTGGCCGACGCCGAGATCCTGGCGCTGCTGACCGACTCGCTCGCCGCGCTCGGGTTTGAGGGGTTCACCACGCTCGTGAGTCACCGCCAGGTGCTCGGCGGGATCGCCCGCGTCTCGGGGCTGAGCGAGGAGGCCGCCGGTGGCGTCTACCGCGCGATCGACAAGTACGACAAGATCGGCCCTGACGGCGTGCGCGAGGAGCTGCTGCGGAACGGCGTGAGCGCCGAGGCCGCCGAGCGCATCCTCGAGATGGTGGGCCTGAGCGGCCCCGCCGACGATGTCATGGCCGAGCTGGGGCGGCGCCTTGCCGGTGACGAGCGGGCCCAGGCCGCGCTCGACAACCTGCGGACGATCGTCGGGCACGCGCGCGCCCTGGGCGTTCCCGAGGGGCGCTTCGCGATCACGCCGCGTCTGGCCCGCGGCCTCTCGTACTACACCGGCTCCGTGTTCGAGGCCGTGGTCGAGAGCCCTCCGATGGGCTCGCTGCTGGGCGGCGGGCGCTACGACGAGCTGATCGGGCAGTTCGCCGGGCGGCCCATCCCCACCGTCGGCATCGCCTTTGGCATCGAGCGGCTCCACGATGTGATGGAGGAGCTCGGCATGGGGCCGCAGTCGCGCACGGTGGCCGAGGCGCTGGTGACGGTGTTCGGCGCAGAACTGGCGTCCGAGAGCCTGCGCCTGGCATCCGAGCTGCGCGCAGCGGGGGTCAAGGTTGAGCAGGCGCTGGACCCGCGCGAGAAGCTGGGCAAGCAGTTCCAGTACGCCGACCGGCGCCGGATCCCGTTTGCGCTGGTGCTGGGGCCGGACGAGCTGGCGCGCGGCGAGGTGGTGGTGAAGGACCTGCGGAGCGGCGAGCAGCGCAGCGTGCGGCGCGAGGACGTGGCGGCCGCTATCCGCGTCGGGGGGTGGTAGCCGCTATGGAGAGCCGTGTCACCGAATTGTGGGGCGAGACCGCGGCCCAGCGCAGCGCCGGCCCCGTAGCCCTTGGCTGGCTGGATTCCCCGCTGGTGGAGGAGTACGTGGCTGGGCTCACCGGCGCCGGCAGCGAGTTCCGCATCGCTGCCTTGGTGCGCCGGCTCGGCATCCCGCCCACGGCGCGCTGGCTCAGCGTGGGCTGCGGCGCTGCCGCCGCCGAGTTGCTGCTGGCCGAGCAGGGCCTGATCGGCTCGCTCGAAGGCCTGGACATCGCCCCTGGTGCCGTGGCCGCCGCACGCGCCGCCGCCGAGCGCCGTGGCATCCGCAACGTCTCCTTCCGTGCGGCGGACGTCGAGCGCGAGCGGCTCGGCGAGAGCCAGTACGACGTGGTGCTTTGCGCCATGAGCCTGCACCACATCCGCCGCCTGGAGTTCTTCCTGGACGAGGTCTCTGCCGCGCTCCGGCCCGGCGGCTGGCTCATCCTGGATGAGTACGTCGGCCCCAGCCAGTGGCAGTGGACCGACGCCCAGCTCGCAGCGGTCAATGCTATCCTGCCCGCCATCCCCGAGCGCCTGCGCCGCAACCCGCTTACCGGTGAGTTCAAGGTGGCCGTGTCTCGCCCCACGCTCGCGGAGATGGACCGGGCCGACCCGTCCGAGTCGGTGCGCTCAGGCGAGATCATCGGCCTGGTGGCGCGCCAGTTCGAGCTGGTGGAGCGCCGCGACTACGGTGGGGCGCTGCTACACAAGCTGCTGGAGTACATCGTCGGCAACTTTGACCCGGGTCGTCGCGAGGACGCCGAGCTCCTGCGCCTGATCTGTGCTTGCGAGCAGGCCCTGGTGGCTGCCGGTGCGCTGCAGAGCGACTTCACGCTCGTGGCGGCACGCTCCAGCGGGCAGAGCGGCCGGCGCTCCGAGCTCCTGTTCGACGAGTCGCTCGACCGGTACGTGGTGCGCGGGCTGTACCCGGTGGAGCGCTCCGGCGAGGGCCGCCTGTTCTGCTGGGCCGAGCCGCACGCCGAGTTGGCCCTGGAGCGCCCGCCCTGGGCGCGCGTGCTTGAGCTCGACCTCGTGCTGCCGCCGGCCCCGCGCGCCGTGCGCGTGACCCTCGGCGGGGCGCCGATTGGCTGCCTGCGGGCACCACGCAGGGTGCCGGCCGGTCGCTTCCAGCGCGTTCGCCTCGGTCTGCCGCCGCCCCGCGAACGCCAGCCCACCATCGGGCTGGAGGCCGACACCTGGTCCCCCGCGGAGATCGGCGGCGGAGACGACCGACGGGCGCTCGGCGTGGCGATCGCCGGCGCAGTGTATCGATAGAAGAGGGGCTGCGATGAGCGAGCAACTGTTGGACATGACTGTGGGTTGCTTTCTGGACGAGCTGGCGAGCGGTGCACCCACGCCCGGCGGCGGCAGCGTGGCGGCGCTCACTGGCGCGATGGCCGCCGGCCTGATCACCATGGTCTGCGACCTGACGATTGGTAAGAAGGCCTACGCTGAGTTCGAGCCCGAGGCCGCCAACATCCGCACGCGCTCCGAGGCGCTGCGGGCCGAGCTGCAGCAGCTGGCGCAGGCCGACATCACCGTGTTCGGCCACCTCTCGGCGGCCTACAAGCTGCCCAAGACCACCGACGCCGACGCCGCGACGCGCAAGGCCGCCATCCAGAAGGTGCTGCGCGACGCCACCGACGTGCCACTGCGCACCGCCCGCGCCGTGGTGTCGCTCCTGCCGCTCTGCGCCCCCCTGGCGCGGCACGGCAACCGCACCGCGGTGAGCGATGTTGCCGCCGCCGTGATCCTGATCCGGGCCGCCGTCCCCGCCGCGCTGATCAACGTCGAGAGCAACCTGGCGATGCTGGAGGACCAGATCTACGGCCGCCAGGCTCGCGCCCAGGTCGAGGACCTCACCGTCGGCCTTGACGATGAGGTCGAGGGGGTGCTGGCGCTCTCTCGCACGCGGATGCACGGGTAGCAGCGGCCGAGTACTGCCGTAGAGCACACGGGAGGTGAAAGCGCCTGCTTGGTGTGCTCTGCGGCTGACCTGTTGTGATCGGGCCCCTCGGGTTAACGGATCTCCCCCCCACGTTATCTATCTCCACACCACACGCGCGCGTATCGGTCGTACGATCGGCGGGCGACATCCTCACGTATAACCCCGCACGGTGGGCGCTCCGCGCGCTCGCCTCCCGTCATTGCTTCCAGGCGGCACACTGCCGCAGGAGGGACAGCATGCACGATCTGATCGTCATCGGCGGCGGCGCATCGGGACTGGCAGCGGCGGCGTACGCGCTGGACAAGCACCTCGACGTCCTGGTGGTCTACGAGTCGCTCGGCGGTAAGTACAGCCAGCAGTTCTCAGTGCGCGCCGAGGAGAACATCCTCGTCGGGCACATCCTTGTGCACCTGGAGCTCCCTGGCGAGCGCGCGGCGCCCCGGCTGGGGCAGGGCACGATCTACCAGCTTCAGCAGCAGGTCACCTCGGGGGCGGCCACCGCCCTGCGCGGCCGCGTGACGGCGGTGCGGCGGGTGGGGGCCGCGCTCGAGGTGCACACCGATCAGTACGGCGTGCAGCGCGCCCGCGCGGTGATCGTGGCCAGCGGCGTGAGCCCCCGCCCGCTCGCGGTGGTCGGCGCGCAGCAGTACGTCAACCACGGCCTGGGGTACTCGGCCACCACGCACGCGCGGCTGCTCGAGGGCAAGACGGCGGCGGTGGTGGGCAGCACGACCCGGGCGCTGCGCGGCGCGGCCGAGCTGGCGCAGGGCGCGGCGCAGGTGTTCCTGGTGGAGCCGGGCGCGCTCCCCGAGGGTGAGCCGCTGGCGGCGCGGCTTCGTGCGCTGCCGAACGTCGAGGTCCTCGAGGGGTACGCGGTCACAGGCATCACCGGCGCGGACGCGGTGGAGTCGGTGATCGTGCAGCAGGGCGACCGGGTGCGCCGGCTGAGCGTGGACGCGGTGTTCGTGGACCTCGGGCTCACGCCGAACAGCGCAGCGGTGCGCGGGCTGGCGGCCGTGGACGAGGAGGGCTTCATCCGGGTGGACGCCCGCAACGCCACCTCCGCCCCGGGCGTCTTCGCGGCCGGCGATGTGACCACGACCTATGGCGAGCACGCGCTGATCGCCATGGGCGAGGGGATCCGGGCGGCTATGAGCGCCCACGACTACCTGCTGGCGCTACCGGTGGTGCGCGAGCACGGGGCGTGAGCGCAGGGGTCTGCGGCGTGTGCTTGATGGGGATCCAGAGGCTCTCCCTCTGCCTCAGCGCCGGTCCCCGCCGCGCCCGCCCCTCGCTGTTGACACGCTGAGCGCCGGGGCGTATAGTCTGCCCGCAAACGAGCGCCTGTCAGATACGCCGGAGGAGCGCGGTGCGGATTGACCTCAACAGCGATATGGGCGAGAGCTACTTCCACTGGGAGATGGGGGCCGACGCGGCGATCATGCCGCACATCAGCTCGGCCAACATCGCCTGTGGCGGCCACGCCGGGGACCCGAGCACTATGCGCGCGACGCTGCGCCTCGCCCGCGCACATCGGGTCACACCTGGCGCGCACCCCGGCTTCCCCGACATCGCGGGGTTCGGGCGGCGCGTGGTGCCCATGCCCCCCGCCGAGATCGCCGACAGCGTCCTGGCCCAGGTGGGGGCGCTGGCCGCGCTGGCCCGCGCCGAGGGGCTCGCGCTGGCGCACGTCAAGCCGCACGGCGCCCTCTACCACCACGCCGCCAGCGTCCCCGCCGTGGCGCGGGCGCTCGCCGAGGCCATCGCCGCCTTCGACGCGGGCCTGGCGATCGTGACGCAGTCCGGCTCGGTGCTGGAGCGCGCGGCGCAGGCCGCGGGGCTGCGGGTGGCGCGCGAGGCATTCGCCGACCGGGCCTACGAGCCGGACGGGACGCTGCGCGGGCGCCAGCACGCCGACTCGATGATCCTGGACTACGAGCGCAACCTGGCGCAGGCGCTCAGCATCGTGCGCGAGGGGTGCGTGGTGGCGCACGACGGCTCGCGCGTGCCGGTGATGGCTGAGACGCTCTGCCTCCACGGCGACGCCCCTGGCGCGGGGAAGCGCGCGGCCTTCCTGCGGCGCGGACTGGAGGCGGCCGGGGTCACGGTTGCGCCGCTGGGGAGCGCCTGATGATCGCCACCGCTGCGCGAACGATATCTCCTCTGCCGGCTGCCGTATGAGCGAGCCCCTCGCCTGGCAGTACCGCCCGATGGGCGAGCGTGCGCTTCTGCTGGACGCCGGCCCTGCCACGCCGCTCGCCAACCGCGCTGTGCTGGCCCTTGCCGAGCGCGCCGTCAACATCCCCGGCGTCGAGACGGCCGTGCCGGCGCTGAGCTCGCTGCTCGTCACCTTCGACCCACTGGCCCTCCCCCCGGCCGAGCTGCGCGCCCGCCTCGCCGCGCTGCTGGGGGAGATCGTCGACGCGCCCGAGACGCCCGCGCGTGTCGTCTCGATCCCCGTGCGTTACGGCCGCGCCGACGGCCCCGACCTGGAGGAGGTGGCCCAGCGCCTCGCCCTGCGCCCGGAGGAGGTGGTGGCGCTGCACTGCGCGCCGCTCTACCGCGTGATGATGGTCGGCTTCGCGCCCGGCTTCCCCTACCTCGGCCCGGTCCCCGCACCGCTCGACCTGCCCCGCCGCACGACGCCGCGCCAGGAGGTGCCCGCCGGCTCGGTGGCGATCGCGGCCGGACTCAGTGGCATCTACCCCGATAGGCTCCCCGGCGGATGGCACCTGCTCGGCCGCACCGAGCTGCGCCTGTTCGACCCGCGCGCGGAGCCACCCGCGCTCCTGGCCGCTGGCGACTACGTGCGCTTCGTGCCTCTGGACGGCGGGGTGCTGCCGTGAGCGCCGCGCTGCGTATCCTGAGCGGCGGCGTGCTGACTACGGTGCAGGACACGGGGCGGCCGGGGGCGGTGCGCTACGGCGTGCCGCGTGGTGGCGCGATGGACCCGTTCGCGCTGCTGGCCGCTAACCGCCTGCTCGGCAACCCGCCTGGCGCGGCGGCGCTGGAGATCACGGCCGGCGGGGCCTCCTTCGAGCTCCTGCGCCCGATGGTCATAGCCGTCACGGGCGCGGACCTCGGGGCGACGTGGAACGGTCGCCTGCTACCGCTCTGGACGGCGGCGGCCGCGCGGCGGGGGGACCAGATCGCGCTCCAGGGCCGGCCTTCCCCCTGGGGCGCCCGCGCCTACCTTGCGCTCCAGGGCGGAGTGGACGTCCCGCTGGTGCTGGGCTCGCGCTCCACGCACCTCAGCGGCGGGTTCGGCGGGCTCCACGGCCGCAGGCTGCGCGCGGGGGATGGTATCGGCGCGCTCGACACTGACACGGAGGGCGTGGAGCAGGGAGGGAGCGGCAGTGATCCCGTCCGCCTCGCCGGGCGCTTCTGGCCCGCCGACGCGCGCCCGCTGTACGGGCCCGAGCCGACGCTGCGCTTTGTACCGGGGCCGCACCTGGAGCACCTCGCGCCGGGCGCGCTCGCGGCGCTCGGCGGGGCTGCGCTGCGCGTCAGCGTCACCTCGAACCGCATGGGGTACCGGCTGGAGGGCGCGCACCTCCCGCACGCCGCCGCCGTCAGCCTGCCGTCGCTCGGCGTGATCCCCGGCGCCATCCAGGTGCCCCCGGGCGGCGCGCCGATCCTGCTCATGGCAGACGCGCAGACTACCGGCGGCTACCCGATCGCCGGCTGCGTGATCGCCGCCGACCTCCCGCTCGCCGCGCAGCTCCTGCCGGGCGACGCCCTGCGCCTGACGCCGGTCACCGAGGAGCAGGCTCTCGCCGCCTATGCGGCCTATGCTGGCTGGCGCGCCGCTCCGGTGGAGGAGGACGGCGCGCTGGAGCTGCTGGCCCTTGCGGGGGCGTAAGACCGAGATCACCTGCCCTTCTTCGCCTGCGCGGGCTTGGGCGGCTGCTTCGCCTGAGCCTTTGCGGGCGGCGGCGGGGGTGGCGGCGGCGCCAGATCCCGCTCGCTCTGCTCGGCGTAGTAGCTGTATCCCCCCTCGTACACCCGCAGCTCGCCGTCGCGCACCTCGAAGATCCGGTCTACCACCCGGTCCAGGAAGTAGCGGTCGTGCGAGACCACCACCACCGTGCCGGCGAACTCCTCCAGCGCTGTCTCCAGCACCTCGGCCGAGGGGATGTCCAGGTTGTTCGTCGGCTCGTCCAGCAGCAGGCAGTTAGAGCCGGTGAGCATCAGGCGCGCCAGCTGCACCCGGCTCTTCTCGCCGCCGCTGAGCCTGGCGATCGGCTGCGAGCAGGCCGCATACGGGATGAGGAAGCGGCCGAGCTTCGCCACCGCCTCGCCCTCGTACATCGGCCGGAGCGACCGCAGCGCCTCGATCGGCGTCTGCGCCATGTCGAGCGTCTCGTGCTGCTGCGCGTAGTAGCCGGGCTGGATGCTCGGCCCGACCCAGACCTCGCCGCCGTCGAGCGGGAGCTGCCCGAGGATGAGGCGCAGCAGCACCGACTTGCCGGCGCCGTTCGGGCCGACGATCCCGATCCGCTCGCCGTTGAAGATCGTGGCCTGGGCATCCATCACGATCACCCGGTCGTCGAAAGCCTTGTCCACCCGGCGCAGCTCGATCGCCTTGGTGCCGCCGCGCAGCTGGGGGCGGAACTGGAGCGCCATCTTGCGCCGCTCCAGCACCGGCCGCTCCACCTTCTCCATGCGGTCGATCTGGCGCTGCTTGTTGAGGATGCGCGTCTTGTGGCGCCGGTCGAGCGAGATGTTGAGCCAGACTCGGAAGCGCGCGATCGCCTCCTCCAGCCGCGTGATCTCCTTCTGCTGCGCGGTGTAGTCCTGCTGCTGCCGGATCTGCGCCAGCTCCTTCTGCATCACGAAGGAGGAGTAGTTGCCCTCCCAGCGCTTGATGCGCGCCATCACGCCCGCTGCCGGCTCCATCTCCGCGATGATCGTCACCGTCTCGTCGAGCAGGTAGCGGTCGTGCGAGATGATCACCACCGCGCCGTCGAAGTCGCGGATGAGCTCCTCGAGCATCGACTTGCGCGCCATGTCGAGGTGGTTGTCTGGCTCGTCGAGGAGCAGCAGGTCCGGCCCGGCCAGCAGGCAGCGCGCCAGGCCCACCATCTTGCGCTGACCGCCGCTCAGCAGGCCCATCGGCCGCTCCCACTGCTCCTCGCCCAGCCCGAGCTGGCGCAGCAGCTCCTCGGCCCGGCTGCGGACGGTTGCGGCGCCAAGCGCCTCGAGCTGGTCCACCAGGCGCTCGTGCTCGGCCAGCACCCGCTCTAGCGCCGTCATGTCGCCCGAGACGGCCGGGTCGCCCATCTGCGCCTCGAGCGCGGCGGCGCGCTCCTCCAGCACGGCGATGTCGCGGCGTGCGTCGAGCAGCTCGGCCAGCACGCCGCGGGTCGGCTCGCCGGCGTACTCCTGCGGCAGGTAGGCCACGCGCACGCCGCGCCGGGTCGTCACGGCCCCCTCGTCGGGCTCGTCCAGGCCAGCGAGGGTCCGCAGCAGGGTGGACTTGCCCACGCCGTTCGGGCCCACCAGCCCGATCTTCTCGCCGTCCTGGATAGTCCAGGAAAGGCTGGAGAAGATCGTGCGGCCGGCGTGGTTGCGGGCCAGGTTGTGGATGTCTGCGATGATCATGCCTGTACCTCCCCTCCCCTCCTCTACGTTTCGCGGCGGGCGCTGAGGGCGTACATCAGCGGGATGCGCGGCCGGCCGGCCGCCGGTGCGAAGCGCCCGCCGCCGATGTGCTCGGTGCCCTCGAAGGCCGGGAAGCCGTTGGCGTACGGGTACTCGCGCAGCGTCTCCAGGCGTAGCCCGGCCTCCAGCAGCGCCGACACTATCTCGCCGAGCGACCAGTTCCACTCGTGGCCGGGGTGCGGGTTGCGGAAGCCCGTCACCCCCTCGAGGTAGCCCGAGGGCGCCAGCATCTCCCCCGTCCAGGCCACGTAGTCGCCGATGCCCTCCTCGAAGGAGCGCGGCTGCTCGCCGCCGTAGTCCGCCACCACCCGCTCGCCGCGCTCGTCCAGCATGCCGAGAAACGGGTGGAAGTCCACCAGCGCGAAGCGGCCGCCGGGGGCCAGCACCGACGCCACGCCGCGCGCCCAGGCGCGGATGTCGGAGAGCCAGATGATCGCGCCGTAGGAGCTGAAAACCAGGTCGAAGCGCTCGCCGCCCGCCACCGCCCGCTCCAGCCAGTCGTAGATGTCGGCGCGGTGGAACGTCCCCGCGATGCCTGCGTCGGCCGCGAGCTGCGTGGCGAAGGCGATCGCCTCGTCGCTGATGTCCACGCCGGTGACCGCGGCCCCGCGCGCGGCGAGGCTCAGGGTGTCCTGGCCGGCGTTGCACTGGAGGTGCAGCAGGCGCCTGCCGCGCAGGTCGCCGAGCAGCTCGAGCTCCTCGGGGTAGAGCGTGCTGCCGCCCTCGCGCAGGAAGCGCGCCTGGTCGGCCTTGTGGCTGTTGTGGGCCTTCGTCGCCTCGTTCCAGGCGGCCCGGTTCTCCTCGTGCAGGTCCTTACGCATGGAGTGGTCCTTTCAGTGACGCTTGGAGGGTCACGCCCCTCGGGGCGGAGCGAGCGTGGAGCCGGACGCGCCCACGGCAAGGGAGGTGGAAAGCAAAAAAGCCGCGGGCCGCCGTACTGGCCCACGACTCTCGGGTTCATCTCTCGGGGAAACGCTTTACACGAGCTGCCTGTCGCAGGGCACAGTGATCCGATGGCCTGCGCGCAGTATGCCGCCACGGCTCGATCTCCAGCAGGTTGTGGTGCTGTCCCAGCGCATAGCGGCGTCCTCGTGGTCAACGATGGCGCAAGGGTAGCACAGGGCGGGGCGCGCGTCAATCGGGCCAAAGTCCGAGGGCCCGGCCTTGATCTTACATCCACCGCCGCAGGATATCCAGTGCAGCTTGAGGAAGGAGCACCCCTTGACGAGCCAGGAGCGAGCGCGCGTGTTTGCCGCCGCCTGACCTACCCGCTCGCGCGACAGCGCCCTTGGCATCCCGGCCGAGCTCGTCCGCCAGCGCGACATCCACGTACTGTCGCGCGTGCTGATGGCGCAGGAGCAGGCGCAGCAGGTGGGGGAGGTCTGAGCCGCAGAGGGAGGGCTCCCTGCTCTCCTCTCCCTCGGCGCGCTCTGGCTGCCGCGGTGTGTGGTAGGATTGCGGTGACGGGAGATTGAGCTGGAGGGAGAAGGAGCCATGCTGATCGAACGCATCTATCACCGCGGGTTGGCTCAGGCAAGCTATCTGATCGGGTGCCAGGCGACGGGCGAGGCGCTGGTGGTGGACCCCAACCGTCACATCGACCAGTACCTCGTGGCCGCCGCGCGCCACGGCCTGCGCGTCGTCGCCGTCACCGAGACTCACATCCACGCCGACTACCTCTCCGGCGCGCGCGAGCTCGCCGCGCGCGCCGGCGCGGCGCTCTACCTGTCTGCGATGGGCACGCCCGACTGGCAGTATGCCTTCCTTGCCGAGGGCCGGGCGCTGCGCGACGGCGACACGATCGCGGTCGGAAACATCCGCGTCCGGGCGCTGCACACCCCCGGCCACACCTCCGAGCACCTGTCGTTCCTCGTCACCGACGGCGCGGCCTCCGAGCTGCCGATGGGCCTGCTCAGCGGCGACTTCGTGTTCGTCGGCGACGTGGGGCGGCCCGACCTGCTTGAGCGCGCAGCCGGGGCCGCGGGCACCATGGAAGCCGGCGCGCGCCAGCTCCACGCCTCGCTGGACCGCCTCCGCGCCCTGCCGGAGTACCTCCAGATCTGGCCCGGCCACGGCGCGGGCAGCGCGTGCGGCAAGTCCCTCGGCGCCGTACCACAGACCACCGTCGGCTACGAGCTCCGCACGAGCTGGGCGCTGGCGATCGACGACGAGGGGCGCTTCGTGGACGCGGTGCTGAGCGGCCAGCCCGACCCGCCGCCCTACTTCGCCCGTATGAAGCGCGTCAACCGCGAGGGGCCACCGCCCCGCCCGCGAGGGGACCTGCCCGAGCTCTCCGTCTCAGAGCTGAGCCACACGCGCGGCGGGCCGCTCCTGCTCGACGTGCGCCCGGCCGCGGATTTCGCTGCGGGGCATCTCCCCGGTGCGCTCAACCTCTCCGCCGGCGACAGCTTCCTCACCTGGGCTGGGTGGCTCGTCCCGCACGACCGGTCGCTCGTGCTGGTGGGCGAGCCCGAGGCGGCCTGCGCCGCGCGCGAGGAGCTGCTGCTGATCGGGCTGGACGATGTAGCAGGGCTTGTGCCCCCTGGGGCGCTCAGGGTGTGGGAGCCGCTCGAGACAACGCGGCGCCGACCCGCGGCCGCGCTGGTGGACGAGGTGCTGGGCGGGGAGGCGCTGGTGCTCGATGTGCGCGGCGAGGATGAGCACGCTGCCGGGCGTATCCCGGCCAGCCGCAACATCCCGCTCAGGCGCCTGGAGGAGCGGCTTGGCGAGCTGCCGCGCGATCGGGGGCTCGTGGTGTACTGCCAGGCCGGCTACCGCTCGGCGGTGGCGGCGAGCCTGCTCCAGGCACACGGCTGGGCGGACGTGACCAATATGCAGGACGGCTTCGCCGCGTGGCAGGCTGCTGGCGCGCCGGTGGAGCGGTAGGGTTACGCGGCGGGGGCTTGGGGGCCGCAGGCCCCCGAAAATGAATCTTCTTACTCTTCCCCACCAGGGGAACCAACAGCGGAGCAACACAATGACCAACGTCAACCAGGGCGACGAGACGACCGTGCAGGAGGTCAGCCGCAGGATCGCGGCGGGCGAGCAGCTGTTCCTGCTCGACGTGCGCGAGCCGGACGAGTTCGCCGAGGCGCGCATCGCCGGAGCCACCCTCATCCCGCTCGGCCAGCTGGCCGTGCGCGCCGGCGAGATCCCGCTCGACCGCCCGGTGATTGCGGTGTGCCGCTCAGGCGCCCGCAGCGGCGTCGCCACCGACATGCTGCGCAAGGCCGGGCACCCCAGCGTCGTCAACATGGGCGGCGGCATGATCGCCTGGGTGCGCACCGGCCTGCCCTACGAGGGTGACAGCTAGGAAAGGTTTGAGGCCGATGCTTCGGGTTATTCGGGCGTTTCTCGACGGTCTGCTGCTGCGCTGCCCGCGCTGCCGCCGCGGGCCGATGTTCTTCAGCTGGTTCAAGATGCGGCCGGCGTGCCCCGAGTGCGGCCTGCTGTTCGAGCGCGCCTCCGGCGAGATCACCGGCGGCATGGGGTTCAACATCGTCGCGACGCTGTTCGTGATCATTGTCGCCGCCGCGTTCATCGGCTTCAGCGGGGTGCCTCTGCTGCCCTCGTTCCTGGTGATGGGGCTGTTCGCGATCATCTTCCCGATCGTGTTCTACCCCAGCTCGCGAGGTCTGTGGGTGGGAATACTGTACCTCACCGGCGATAACGAGGAGTTGGACTAACGCGTGCGGGGAGGGCGAAGCCCTCCCCGCACCCTCCTCCCAGCCCGTCGCTAGCGCGTCACGCGCAGCACCGCCCCGTCCGAGCGGCCGTACACCTCGGGGAAGTAGCTCTCCACCGCCACCGCCGGGATGGCGCGCCACTCGCCCGGCAGCGTCGTGCGCGCTGTGTAGCTGTACAGGTACGACCCGCGCGGCAGGAAGTCGGCGAACAGCGCCACCTTCTCGTCGCGCAGCTCGCTTCGGCTGTACCACGGCCACCACCAATCCCACCACGGGTACGGCGAGGCCACGCGGGCGCCTGAGACCATCCCACCCTCGACCAGCGGCATCGGTCCGTCGATCGGCATCGGGCGCTCGATCACCGGCGCCTGCGCGAGCTGACTCGTCGTCGCGAGCGTTGGGTCCACCGCCTCGAAGCCGGCCGGCAGACCGTCCTCCAGACGCAGGTAGTACAGGTCGTTCGGCGCAGTGATCGAGAGCTCGACGCGCACGCTCTCGCCCAGCTTCACCTCGCGTACCTCGGGGCACCTCGGGCCGTCCTGGCAGTCCGCCGCCACGTAGCGCCGCGTCACCGCCACGCCCCGGTCCAGCGCCTTCACATCCGCCACCGGCAGGAAGGCCCGCAGGTGCGCGGTGTAGTACAGCCGCCCCGGCCCGTCGCCCCGGCCCACCTGCAGCGGGTTGCCCTGGTCGGCGCGCAGCTCGGAGACCGGCACGCGCAGCTCCACCGGCGTGTCCACCGTTCCCGGCGTCACGCTGCCGGCCGCGCGCTCGGCGCCGTTCAGCCACACGCCGTAGTCGTACGCGCCCTGGAGCTCGCCCGTCAGCGCCATCCAGTCGGTCAGCGCGATCACCGCCCAGGCGCTCTCCTGCGTGGTCTCCCACACGCCAAGCTTGCGGGCCACCATCAGCCAGCGGACGGCGTTCGGCGCCACGGCGCTCTGCGGGTCTAGCCGCACGAGCGCGGCCAGCGCCACCGCCGTGGTGCGCGTGTCCGAGCCGAAGCCCCACCAGCCGCGCGCCTGCTCCTCCCAGTGGGCGCCCGTCGCGCTCATGATCGCCTGGTTGTTTAGGTCGGAGAGCAGCGCCTTGAGCCGCGCGTCGCCGGCGTTCGCGCGGTGCAGCGCCATCGCCAGGAACGCCCGCGACGCCACGCCCACCCGCTCGCGCGCGGCGTACAGGTCGTCCAGCCGCGTGCCGCTCTGGCGCCCGGCCTCGCCCAGCACGAACAGCAGCCACGCCTGCCGGTCGGCCTCGGCCGCATCCCAGTCGGTCACCCGCCGCCCTTCGGCCGCGAGCTGCGTCTGGAGGTAGTCCAGCCCGCGCGTCAGGCTGTCGTCGCGCACGGTGTAGCCGGCCTCCTTCGCCTTGAGCATGCCGAACACCGCGTAGGCGCTGATGTAGGCGTTGCTCTCATCCTCCGGCCACCAGCCCCAGCCGCCGTCCGGCCGCTGCTGGAGGTAGAGCTTGTCCAGCCCCTCCGCCACCAGCGCCGGCAGCCGCGCCTGGAGCTCTGCGTCGGGCGAGCCCAGCGTGCTCATGGCCCGTGCCGCCAGCACGTTCGGCAGGAAGCGGCTCACCGTCGCCTCGGCCGACTCATACTCGTAGTACTCGAGGAAGGTCAGCGCGTCGCGCAGGCCCGCCGCGAGCGAGGGGTCCAGCCGCACGGTGAGCTCGCCGCTGCGCGTGTCGAGTCGCGGCGGCAGCCCCACCACCTCGGTGCGCGCGCCCGCCGCCTCGATCTGGCCGCCGGTGCCCACGATCTCGGGCACGCTGTAGCGGTAGACCGGGACGCTCCCCTCGGGCCCGGTCCCCAGCCGCGGCCGGCTGGCGTCGCCGTACTGCCCCGAGACGGCGGTGAACACCAGGTCGGCAGAAGTGACGTCCTGAACCGTTATCTGCCAGGTGGCCTGGGCCTCGCCGCGCGCCGGCAGGTCCAGCGTCACCGTCTGCGGCGTGGTGAGGGTCAGTCCGGTCGCAGCCAGCCCGACCTCGGCCCGCAGCGGCTGGTCGGTGTTGTTGCTCACGTTCGCCGCCAGCTCGGCTGCGTCGTCCACCGTGAAGAAGCGTGGCGTCACCGGCCGCACCAGCAGCGGCTTCGTGGCGACTAGCTCCGACGTCCCCTCGCCCACCTTCGTGTCGGCGGTCACGGCTACGCCGCGCATCACCCAGGTGGTCAGGTTATCCGGCAGCGTCACCTGGACGCTCGCCCGGCCGCTCGCGTCGGTTGTGACGCGGGCGTTCCAGTAGGCCGTGTCAGCGAACGACTCGCGCACCGTGAGCGCCGGCCCGTTCGCCGCCTGCCCCACCGCCTTGTCCTCGGCTGTCGCGCTCGTCGCCGCCTCGGCCGGGGCTGTCGTCGCCATGGGCGCGCTCGCATCGGGCATCGCCTCAGGGGCGCCCCCGGCCATCCCGCCGTTGATCTGATCGAAGCGCCCCGCCTGCTGGCTCTGCTCGTCGAGGGCCTCCTGCAGCCGCGCCATCAGCCGGTCGGCCGAGACGGCCAGACCGCTCGCCGTGAGCACGCCCAGCGGGCGGTTTGCGTAGAAGGCCTGCACGATCGCGTCCGGCTGGCGCGGCTGCAGGCTCAGCACCGACTTGTCCACCAGGTCGAGCGAGAGCTCGGCGGCCTGCGGCTGCCCGGCCAGGTCCGTCACCTGCACGTCGTAGCGCACGCTGTCGCCCGGCCCGGCCTCGGTCGCCCCCGGCGTCACGGTCACCCGCAGCGTCTGCGGCTCGGGCGCCACGGTGATCGGCAGCACGCCCACCTTGTAGTCGGCGAAGCCGCCCTGCCCCGGCGGCGCCACCAGGGTCACGGAGACGTATACGTTCGGCGCGTGTGCGGCCTCGATCGGCAGCGTGTAGACGATGCTGTTGCCGCTCACCTGGCGCGCCTCGTGGCGCAGCACCCCGCCGCGCTCCACGGTGAACAGCGCCCAGTGCGGCCCCTGGAACGGCGAGGGCACCAGCACGGTCGCCGTCTCACCCACCGTGTACTTGGACTTGTCCGACACCAGGTTGACGCGGTCGTTGTCCTCGCGCAGCCACGGGGTGTAGCTGTCCCCCGCGACCCACACGAACAGGCCGGAGCGCACCTCGCGCCCGCCCGCGTCGCGCGCCCGCGCCTCGAGCTTGTATGAGCCGCCCTCGGCCGGGGTGAAGCGCAGCACCGCCTCGCCGCGCGCGTCGGTGGTGACGCTCTGGCTCCCGGCCGGCTCGCGCACCTCGCGCGACTCCCAGCGGCCGCCCTGCTCCTGCACGAAGCGGCTCTCCCACGTCACGCGGAAGATATCGACCGTGACGCTCTGGCCCGCGAGGCGCTGCCCGTCACGCGAGGCCGTGGCGATGTCCACCTCCTGCTCGCGGCCGGCCCGCCCGAGGTACGAGCGCGGCGCCAGCCCCACGTACAGGTCGCCCGCGTGGACCGTCACCTGCGTCCGGCCGCTGATCGCCTGGTTGTCGCGGCCGGTCGCCGTGGCCTCGATCGTCAGCCGCACGCTGTCGGTGATCGGGTTGCCCTGCGCGTCCCGCAGGTCGGCGGGCAGGGCGATGTCGAGCCGTCCCTGCGCGTCGGTCGTGCCGCTACCCGTGGCGATCGGCTGCGGCGGGGGCGCCGGGCGCCACCAGCACTCGATGCAGATCCACGGGTCGTCGCTGTCGCTCCACTGGTAGCGCTCGCCCCAAGGTGGGGCGAAGCGGTACGGCTCGGCCACCGCGGCCCACTGCACCGGCAGGCCCGCCGCCGGCCCACCGAAGAAGTAGCTCACCTCGGCCGTAGCGCGCGGGGCGGTTCCCTTCACGATCTCCTCGGCCTGTGGCGCGACCTCGGTCTGGATCTCGGGCGCGCGGTACTCGGCCACCTGGAACGGGAAGATATAGCCGTACCCCGCCGCCACCGTGATGTAGTACATGCCTGTCGGCGCGCCCTCGGCCAGCGCCACGCTGCCGTCGAACGTCCCCTCGGCGCCCAGGTCGAGGTCCTCCTGCGACACGAGCTCGCCGCTGGGGCTCATGATCGAGACCTGGACCTTGCCGGCCGGCGGCAGGCTGAAGCGCGCGTCGTCCTCGTTCCGCAGCACGCCTTTGAAGTGCACCGTCTGGCCCGGCCGGTAGATCGGCCGGTCAGTGTAGACGTGCGCCGCCATCTCGGGCAGGTCGAAGATGCTCGGGATGCCGAACTCCCACGGCCCCACGCCCCCGCTCCAGTCGGCCGAGGCGGCGCTGAACGGCTGCCGCGCGATCGCCACCAGCCCGCTGTTCGCGGTCCGGCTGAAGCGCGCCTGCGCCACGCCGCTCGCGTCGGTGGTGACGCTGCCGAGCTGCGCGCCCTGGTTGTCGGACAGCTCCAGTGTCAGCCCGGACACCGGCTGCCCGCTCTGGAGGTCGGTGGCCCACACCAGCGCGTCGCGCTCGGCGACCTTGAGCGTCAGGTTGAGCGAGGAGACCACCAGCAGGTGCGCCTGGCGCCCGCTGTTCGGCGAGTCGAGCTGGAGCAGGTACACGCCCGGCTCCAGCCGTCCGCCGCCCGGCACCAGGTCTACCCGCGTCAGCGTCGCCAGGTTCTGGCGCGTGTCGAGCGGCGCCTGCCAGCGGCGGATCTCCTGCGCGTCGGGGGGCAGCGGCTCGTTGCCGTACTGCCACGGCTGCCTGACGGCGTCCACCGGCAGGCGGAAGAGCGCCAGCGACGCCGTCGGCTGGTTCACCGAGCTGATGCCGATGCGCGCCGGGCTGCTGGCGCTGTAGGTCCCCACGAAGCCCGGCGAGAGGATCTGCACGAAGGGCGGCAGCGCCGCGGTGCGGAAGCGGACGTCGAGCGTCTGCCCGGTGCGGTTGCCGTACGGGTCGGCGATGTTCGGGCCGATCTGCACCCGGTAGGCGGTGGAGGGCTTCGGGCCGAAGCTGATGCGGAAGGTGTTGTCGTAGGTGTTGAACGAGGTGTAGACCTGCGTGGGCGAGATCGCCGGCGTGAAGGTCACGTTCGGCATCACGGTGTCGGGGTCGATCGGTGCGTTGAAGACGATCGCGAAGTCGGTGTACGGCGGCGCCTCGTCCCCGTTGCCCGGCTCGGTTCGCACGATCTGCGGCAGCGGCACGGTGCGGAAGCTCGCGCGGAAGTCAGACGCCATGCCGCTCCCGCCGCCCGCCCCGCCGAGGCTCGCGGCCACGCTCACGGTGTAGGGGCTGTCGAACGCCAGCCGCTGCGTCGGGGTGAAGACCAGCACGTTGTCCGTCACCCGGAGGTCGCCGGGGACGTCGCCGCCGGGCCCACTGAGACGGAAGGCTGCCCGTGCCGCGCCCTCGTCCACCGGCTGGTTGAACTGCACGGTGATCGGGCGCTCCAGCGGCACGAGGGGCGCGCCATCGCTGGGCTCGATACTCAGCACCTGCGGGCGGGCCACCGTGAAGCTCCAGCGGTACTCGCCCTGCATCGGGTTGCCGTCGGTATCGCGCAGGGCCGCGTCGACGCGCCCGGTGTAGGTGGTGCCCCCGGCCAGCGGCGCGCTCGGGGTGAAGGTATAGATCGCAGTGTTCAGCCACGCGCCCGTGCCCTGGATGGGTGGGTCGAACGTGACCGGCTGCGGCAGGCCGGCCTGCTGCTCCACGGCCACCAGCGGCACCACCGGCCGACTGAACAGCACGGTGATCGTCGAGCTGGCCTGCACGTCAGGCGCGCCGTCGGCGGGGATCGTCTGCCCCACCTCCAGGTAGCCGGCGGTGGCGAAGCGGAACTGGTAGGCGCCATTGAGGCCCGCGCCGTCCACGCCGCGCGCGCCCTGGCCGAGCACCACATCGTAGAGCGCCGCGCGGTCCAGCGCCTGCGCCGGGCGGAAGCGCGCCGTGCGGGCGTCGGGCCACTCGATGGCGCCGGCCACGCCCGGTGACAGGCTAAGCGCGGCCTGGACCGAGGCCTTGTCCATCGGCCGGTCGAACACCAGCTCGATCGCCCCGTCCGGCGCCAGCTCCTCCCCTGGCGCCGGGGTGCGCTGCAGCACCACCGGCGACACCTCACCCTCGGGCACGGGAGTGTAGCCAGGGCGGGGTGCGTTGGGCGGCATGGTGGGCCGCGTGGCCTGCGGGGTGGGGGTGGGCTGCGGCGCTGGGCCGGCGCACCCCGCTAGCAGGGCCGCGACGAGGACGAGCGAGCCGAGACGGGCGCGGAGTGTCATTGTGTTCCTCATGTGGAGTCTGTCCAGAGCAGGCTGAGCGGCCGCGTTCGGCCGATCCTACCACGAAGACGTCAGCGACGGGCTGCAGGTTCCCGACGGCCGGCGGTGCTTCTAAATGGTTCCACACAAACCAATCGGTGTGGGTGGGTTTCAGGGAGGGCCAGCCCTCCCTGGCCCTCCCTTCCCGAACTACTCCTGTGGTTTTATGTAGCAGCGCCCGCTCCCCACGCGGGGAGCGGGCGCGACATCTACGGGCGTCCGGTCTAGAGCGCGACCCCGAGCTCGGCCAGGGCGGCCGTGACGGTGCCGTTGAGCTGCATGGCATCCATGCGCTGCCGGAGGTACTCGGCGTCCAGCTGCTGCCGCCGCACGATCCCGGCCGCGTCGGCCTGGTCGTGCTTGCCCTGCTCGGCGCCGCGGTTCAGCAGCAGCTTGTGCAGCAGGACA
>JBDLTZ010000085.1:0-6600 GCA_039805565.1 Chloroflexota bacterium
AGGCTGTGCGTTAGCGGTAACCATCACGACCTGTTGTGCTGCTCATGACCTGCTGCGCTGCTCGCGGCTGCCGGTAGAGGCCACAGGTGACGGACGCCTACTGTGGCGGTGCCAAAGCTCGACGAACTGCTCTGTCGTCTGCTCCATCCGAAACTCAGCTTCGACACGCGCGCGCGCACGGCGCCCCATGTTGTACGCAAGTTCGGGATGCGCCAGCAACGATTCGAGCGCTTGCGCGAGTGCCGCATCGTCGCCCGGTGGGACCAGCAGCCCCGTCTCGCCCGGCGTCACCAACTCGCGGTTTCCGCCGACGTCCGTCGCCACCACTGCTCGTCCGAGCGCCATGTACTCGAGGATACTGTTTGAGAAGGCTTCGGTGGTGCGCGTCATCAGTGTGGCGATGTCGAAGCCCCGCGCTAACGGCTCGGACGGCAAGCGGGTCCCAAGGAAAGCGATACGCCCGTTCACCCCCAAATCACACGCCAGCTGCTCGAGCTCAGCGCGTTGTGGCCCGTCTCCAACAAGCACGCAGTATACCGGCCAGCGATGTGCGAGTCGTGCCACCGCCCGGATCAGCACGTCCACGCCTTTAGACTTGACGAGCCTGCTCACTGTCCCGAGGACCACAGCGTCGGCGGGCCAGCCCTGTATCGCCCGGATGTCCGCTGGCGTGTGCGCGTCGATGCGCGCGAGGTCGATGCCGTTGTGGATGACACTAGTACGGGTCGGGTCGCAGCCGTTCGTCACCAGTAGGCTTTGCCCGAACTGGGAGTTGGCGCAGACGTGGCGAGCCACACGGAAGGTTACGACGCGGTCAAACAGGTTGCGTGCCCGCGAGTACATCGTGGGGGTCCGGTCGCCTCGCTCGGAGCAGATCAGCGGGGTGTGCGAGAATAGTGCGCTTGAGAGGCTGGCGTAGGCGTCGGCGGCCCAGAGGAACGAGTGGGCGACGTCGGTGCGGAGTGTACGCAGCTGAGCGCCCAGCCAAGGCAACACCAGGGGATGGTGCCGCCGGAATGGCGACACGAACACCGGCACGTCGGGCGGTATCTCCGGCAGCAGATCCTGGGCTTCGTCACGCACCAGCAGGAACACGCTGAGCGACACGAGGTCGCGCGGCACCGCCTGGCACAGCTTCACAATGTGGCGTTGGGCTCCACCCATCATCAGGCTACGACTGATGAGGGCAACTCGCAGTGGTCGGTCGGTGGGTAGGACTGTGGTCATGACGTTTGCTGCTCGCTTAGCTCGATGTAGCTCTGCCACCCCCGTGGCGCCACGAAGTCGGCGTGGGGCAGGTCGGCCAGGCGCTGTGCCATGCCGTCGACACCGCGGATCTCGACGGCGTCAAGGTTGTCCGTGCTGGCGAGCAGCTTCGCGCCCTCACGCAGCAGCGCAAGCTTGCGCCAGTCGAACCCAATCAGCCGCGCGCACACTGCGTCAATGGTGACCGGGTTGAAGCCGCCGACCATCTTGCCGAGTGGGCGCGGGCGAGGGGAAAGTGGCCCATTCCCCTCGCCGCCCACCAGACCGTCAACAATCGAGAGCACTTGTCGCTGTGGTGTGTCGTGGAGCACGCCGTCGGCGCTGGTGTAGCGCAGGATCTGGTTCAGGTCAATCACCATCCGCCAGGTCGTATCGTTGCCATGCCAGTTGCCCCCTGTAACCAGATACGGGTCGACTCCGCCGATGTTGTCTGAGCTCCGTTTGGCCAGGGACAGCGATAGTAGAAAGTTCCCCGCCCGCTTGATCGGCTCGCGTATGATGGGCGGGTAGTGCGCCAGGTGGTAGCGGTACTCGCTCTTCATCTTCAAAAACCAGTTGCGTAGGGGGTACTCGTCGCCGCGCTCGGCCGGTGCTCCCAGCCGGTAGTGTGGCAAGAATGCTTTGTTGCCGTTGATGCCCACCAGATTTTTCAGCGCCGAGGTGATGCCGGCCTTGATGTGCGTTTTAAGCTTTGGCACGTTGATCACAAGGTCGGCGGACAGCACCGAGCGCGAGATGAGGTACTCGTGCTTACCACGGCTGTGAGCGCTGACGGTCGCGCTGCTTTCGTAGTCGAATGAGCGGTAGAGCTTGGAGGTGCCGTCGATGGTAACGAGGGCACTGCGGTCGCCAAGATCCACCCGGGTGTAGCCCAGCGGGTCGCCAGTGAGGTGCAGGTGCTCGAGGATGCGGCCGTCGGGGGCCGTGATGATGCCCGTGGCCCTCAGGTCGTGTACTTCGATTGTGGTCTGTGTGTGGCGCGCGTAGAACGTGAGCAGTTCGGGCATGTTGCAGCGCTCCTGCAGCAGCTCGAACGTCGTCCCCTGAATTGGGGCGTCTGCAACGACGATTGTGCCTGATGGGCCAACCGCGATGATTGCATAGTCGATTAAAGCCCGCAGCACCGAGGTGTGGGTCACGAGGCAGTCCAGCACGCGCTCGGTGCCTTCGGACACGCCGTGTACCTTGTGTGTGACCCAATTCGGCTTGAGAAGGACGGTCTGCCCTGCCCCCACAAGGTCGCCAAGCGGATTCCAGGTTGGCGTTCCCCAGTGGGCGGCGTCGAGGCGGAGTGCGCGTAACATATCGCGAACCGCGGCATACGCCGGGTTGGGGTTGGCGCTCACCGTCTCTGGGAGTGCGCGGAAAGGATATTCTGGGTAGAGGGTGTCGGGGTGGTAAGGCGGCGTGTCGGGGTAGGCCGCGTTGCCCTCCACTATGTATACGGGCTCCAGGGATGTCGGCATACGAATCATTCCTGTGTGGTGCTCGTCCAGTCGAACGGCACCTCAGAGATTGTCACGCGGAATTTCCCCGAGGCTGTGCGCTGGATCGAGTCGACCGCCTCGATCTGAACGCGCATCCCCTCGCCCAGGTAGCTTCGGATAGTCGCACTAATGCGGCTCAGATCGTCTGCGGAGAGCTCCTGGCCGCGCACGATCTTGATGTCGAGCAGGTCTCGGCGCCGCTGGACCACCTGAAACTCGCCGATGTCGAAGTCCTTAAAGAAGTGCGGGAAGAACTCACCGGGCAGGATACGCCCATTCGCACCCACAATCACATCGAGGATGCGGCCTTCGACCTTCTCAAGCAGCGGGTACGAGCGGCCGCATGTGCAGGATCCGGGCGCGAAGACGCCTAGATCCTCGGAGCGGTAGCGGAGGAAGGGCGCGCCGTAGTTATCGAGCTGGGTGATTAGCAGCTCGCCGAGCTCGCCAGGGGCGCAGGGTGTATCGCCGCGTACGCACTCGACGTAGTAGTTGAGCGCAAAGATGTGCATGCCACGGTGCGCCTCACACTCGTGGGCGATGGCGCCGATATCGCGGCCACCGTAGCGCTCGAACACCGGCGCGCGCAAGATACCCTCGATCATACAGCGCTGTAGCGGGCGGAGTGGCTCGGCGCCTGTCTGGATTGCTCCGATGGCTGGCTTTTGGAGCCCCTCACGTTCGATAAAGCGCGCCAGGATTTGCAGGCTCAGCACGTAGCCGGTTAGGAGTTGGGGACGGAAGGCAGCGAGGTGCGCGACGTAAAGCCGCAGCGTGTTGTCGTCCATGTGGAACGAGTCGAGGAACAGGTTGCGCTTAGCGTAGTTTGCCAGGCGTGCCTTGAGACTGCTCTGCTGGCGCTTGATGTCGATCTTGGCGCCCCAGAGGTAAGCGTGGGGCTGGCCGCGGCGCAGGCCAGACCACCCATCCTGGATTCGCACGATCGCGTTGACCCACTGGCGATAGCGCTTGTCGATGTGGAAGTGTACGGGCTTTCCGGTGGAGCCTCCGGTCGCGTCCTTGATTAAGTTTCGTCGGTCGATGTTGCGGGCGATGAGCTCTTCCTGGTGCTGTTGAAGATCGGTCCTCGTGAGCGGCGGGATCTTGGTATAGTCGGTCGGGGTGCGGATGTCCTCCGGGTGAGCACCGATCTGCTCGAAACGCTGGCGGTAGAACGGCACGTTGTGATACGCGTGCCCAACCATAAGGCGCAGCTTGTTCCATTGGGTGCTGCGGAGCTCGTCCGTGGAGGAGCGCTCGGCGTGCTGCAACTCTTGGTAAAGCCGCACTGCGGGGCTGTTGGATAACCGCGTGCTCGCGCGCCAAATCAGTTCATAGATGTCGGCGTAGAGATTCATAGTGGTTTGCAGTTACTCTGTTCGCGGCATCAGGCGCCTGACTTCTTCCCGATGTACATTAGGTGGGGAAGTTTGGCCCTGCGCAGCGTGAACTTCAGGCGATGGAGGGGCCGCAGAGGCTTGTTGTAGATGCTGAACAGCACCGGAGCGCACATAGTGGGTGTGAAGCCAAGCTTCAACATCTCGGCGCTCAAGCTCTCCTGCGACCACGAGCGGATATGCTGTACCTTGTGAAACACACACCCGCAGTTGGGGCACATAATCTGGTTTTCGTGCAGGTTCTCTTCGTTGGGTGTGGTCACTACAACGTGGCCGCCCGGCCGGAGGATGCGCCGAACCTCCCCCAGCACGTGTGTGAACGCATAGGCGTCCATATGCTCGACCGTTTCCACAATGATGGCAATATCCGCAGTGGCGTCGACCAACGGGACTGAGTCGATCGTGCTAACGTATGCGCCCTTGAAAGACGTGTTCTGCCTCAACCGTTCATTGAGGTGGCCAACCGAGTCACTGGAGGTGTCCACCGCGAGAGTACTGATGCCACGCTTGACCAACCGCTCCACCAGGTAGCCCGGCCCGGCGCCGACATCGACCACCGTGCCGGTGATCGGTACGTGGCGCTCGATCTCATCGATGATGGCGTCCCCAAGCAACCGCGAGAAGTAGTTTTGGCTCAACAACGGGTCGTTGCTGAGCCAGTCCCAGAAGCGCTGGATGTGAGTCGGAGTCCAGTCAAGCATCCAGGGCTTGAAATCATCGGACGTATGCATCTTGCTTATCCTTTTGCCTGCCTACGGGCGATCAGCTCTGTAAGAAAGACCAGCTCCCGCACCCGGAGGAGCCACGATAGAACGAGGTAACAGAGACCTCCCGCCGTGCTGGCGAGGATCAGCATCAACCAGACCGAGGCGTGCTGCATCAGGCCAGCGGCGGCTACCGTCGCCGCGCCCGTACCTGCGGCTGCAAGCGTGAGCTTGCCCAGCGGCAGCCAAAGGCTGGCGAGCGTGTTACCAATCCGCCTGTTTGCCAGAAGCACCAGGCACAGCGCGATAAGTGCGATGGCAAGAGTGTCTGCCAGGGCGATGCCCAGCACCCCCAGGGCCGGCATCAGCGCAAACGACAGCGCCAGCATCGAGACTACCCGCAGCATCGCGAGCCCGCCGAGCACCAGTGTTTCACGCCAGGCTAGGAACAGCCGAACGTAGGTCCGCCCGATGACGTCGAGCGGCAGTCCGATGAGCAACACTGCCAGGACACTCGCCGTTACCGCGGTCATATCGGCGTCGAAAGCTCCGCGCTGGAGTATCAGTGCCGTCACTGGCTCGCGCAGCACCAGCAGCATCGCCACGATCGGTGTCACGAGGAACATGACGACCATGACCGTCTGTCCCAGGCGCAAACGCAGTTGCTCCTGGACGTTAAGAACGACCAACTTCGACCAGTCCGCCAGCGTGACGAGGAAGATCCCGCTCGTCAGCACTTCGATGATCGCCGATGCGATGCGCGTTGCGTAGTCCAGTACCGACACGCTGCCGTCTGGGAGTTGCGCGGCCAGGAACCGCGAGATGACGACGCCAAGCTGAAGCGCAGCCGTTCCAAAGACGAGCGGGACCGCCGAGCGCAGCGCCTGCGACAGGTCCGGGTCGAGCCGAGTCCACAGCACAAGCCGTATCTGCAGCTTGTGCCAGAACAGCGCGAGGAGCGCAAGATTGATCAGCGTGCCCAAAGTGAAACCGATCGACAGGCTGAGCACTCCTATAGCCGGCCGCAGTGTAACGATCAACAGCAGGGTGGAGAGATAGCGAACTACTGTGGCTGCAGCTGGTAGAGCAAAGCGCTGAGCAGAGTTGTAGGCCGCCGCCAGCACACCAATTACCGTTTGCACCGCGATCATCGGCGAGAGCAGGAGCGTGTGCTGATAGGCGAGGCTGCGCGTTGCTTCGGACAGGCCTGTCGCCGAAAGCGAAAGAGCCAGTGGGGTGGCCGCTACGATGACGGCAGTACCCACTAGGGACAGGCCGATCATCACTACCAACGCCGGCCCGACAATGTAGCCGAGGTCATCTGGGCGCTTGATTCGGTACTCCGTCAGGACAGGTATAAACGCCGAGGTGGTGGCACTGACAGCTGTGCCAATGAAAAGCGCCGGGATAGTCATCGCCAGGAAAAATGCGTCGGTTTGGGCGTTCGCGCCAAATAGTGCCGCTATGCCCACGAACAGAACAAAGCTAGCTCCCTGACCTATGATATTGAGCGCGGTAACGACGGCTGAGTCGAACGCGATTCGTCTCATTTCGTGTCCTGAGTCCTGTCAATGTGTGGATGAGCGAGCCTGACTGCGGCCGCGCTACTTCGGAGGGCAGCGGGGATTACCGCGACGCGCGCAGCCAAGTGGACGCGAGTGCCCGGAGCACACTGAACAGAACTAATGCGAGAAACACCACGAGCATCACCAGGCCTATCTGCAAGTACTGGCGTGATCGCTCCAT
>JBDLTZ010000086.1:0-6302 GCA_039805565.1 Chloroflexota bacterium
GGGAGCGCAGATGCGTCGCGTGCAGGACCGGCTCAACTGAGGTGACAGCGTAGTTGGGTGTGCGGCGGGTGCGCGGGGCGTGGCGCACCTGAGACTACGTATAATTGCAGTCTATCGCGCCGGCCAGGTCCGGACTAGCGATATCGCGTGCGCTTTGCGGTGAGTTGCGTGTGGGAGGTGCTGCTCGTTGTGGGCGCCGTTCCAGGACAGACAGTAGCGCATCGTGCTGCGGCGTGTCACCCTCTCCCCACTACGGGAGAGGGTGATACGCCGTGCCTTCACCGCCTCAGCAGAGTCACCATCTCCCCCGGCGCGGTCGTGACCACCTGCTCGCCGGGGCCGAGCAGCTCCTCGCCCGTGGCCCGGAGCACGCGCGCCCCGTCCGCCCACGGCACGATCACGCGCAGCGGCGCGCCGGCCTCGCTCGTCACCTCGACCCACTGCACCGTGCCGTTCTCCCAGGCCGCGCTCACCAGGAACGCCCCCGCCGCCCGCAGCGTGCGGAACTCGGCGCGCCGCTCCGCGGGCCAGTTGGGAAACAGCCGCAGCGCCCCGCTGTAGCTCTGCAGCAGGCACTCGTTCACCACCGCCGGCAGCGCGAAGTTCTCCAGCCAGATCCCCATCGGCGCCATGAAGACGAACGGCAGTGTGTCGGTGTAGCGCCCGTGTACCTGGAGCACCATGTCGGTGCAGGTGCCGTTCGGCAGCTCACAGTAGCGGATCTGGCGCCTGAAGCGCTCCAGATCCAGCAGCCCCAGCCGCGCCCCCTGAAGGTTGGCGAACACCAGGTCGTTGCCGCCCTCCACCTGCTGGCGCCGGTACGAGCGCGCCGCCAGCTCGTAGACCTCCGGCGGCGAGTGCAGCCCGTGCTCCTCGCCGGGGAATACCGTCGCGCCCGGGTTCGGCAGGTTGTAGATCACCCCGGCGTCCTCCCCGGGCACCGAGACGAACACCGGCCCGTCGGGGGTCGCGGCCGTCGGGTGCTCGGGGAAGCGCGCCAGGATCTCCGCCACCGCCGCCAGCAGCTCGGCCTCCTCGTGCTCCAGGCCCAGGGCCGCGCAGGCCTCGCGGTAGGCGCCGAACACGAAGCGCGTCAGAGTCAGGTCCACCAGGCAGTCGTAGTTCTTGCGGAAGCCCGGCATCAGCCCGTACAGCTCGGGCGGCACCGTCGGGAAGATGTGGTAGCGGTCGTCGCCCCAGCGCTCGCCGCGCGCCTCGGGCCGGCTCATGTAGTCCACCAGGAACTGCACGGCGTCGCGGATCGGCGCGAAGGCCCGCTCGCGCAGGAAGCTCCGGTCCAGCGTGTGGGTGTAGTGCCACCACAGGCTCTGCACCGTCCAGGGCGTCTCACAGATCTCCCAGCCCCAGGTCGGCACCGGGTAGGGCATGGTGGTCATGTCCACCGGGTAGGCCGAGTGCGGGAAGTAGGCGCCGCGCAGCCCGTAGTAGTCGCGCGCCCAGCTCCGGCTCAGCGGCAGCAGCCGCTCCACCAGATCCACGTACGGCAGGTGCAGCTCCACGTGGTTGCTGGAGAAGACGCCCCAGAATGGCTGCTGGGTGTTGTAGTTCATGTGGTAGTCGCCGTGCCAGGCGGTGCCGATCCGCCGGTAGCTCCAGTTGGCGAACAGCCCGGGGCACGTCACCCCCGGCCGGAGCGCGCAGCGCAGGAAGTAGAGGTTGCGGTACCAGGTGCGCTCGAGCAGCTCATCCTCCAGCGCCACCCCCGAGCGCTCCCAGTGCGCCGCCCACGCTCCCCGGCTCGCCTCGGCCGCCGCCGCGTACGCCGCCTCGCTCACCTCGCACGGCTCGCCCGCGCCCGCCGCCACCTCGGAGGCCAGCCCGTGCTCCAGCCGCACGCAGGCCACGAACGGCGCCTCCCCCGCGACACCCCGCTCCAGCGGCGGCGCCTCGGCCCGCCCGCCGTGCCACCCCGGCCGGTCGCGCGTCACCAGGTCGGCGCTCACATCCACCGAGAGCCGGAACGCCCGGTCCTTCGGGTGCGCCGGCGCCGCCATCCCCTCCCGCGGCGCGCTGTACGGCAGCTCCTGGCGGAAGCTGATGCCGTGCTCGGGCAGAGGCACGGGCGCCGTCAGCCCACGCCCGAGCAGCGTCACGCCCGACCCGGCTGCCGCCGAGGTCGCCGTGCCCTCGAAGCCCGCGAGCGCGGTGAACATCCCGCCGTCCTTCTCCGCCACCTCGTCCAGCAGCCCGTCGGGGTCGGGCAGCAGCCGCACCCGGTCGAGCGGTGCGGGCACGGTGCGCCCCTCGGCGTCGGCGGCGCGCAGCCACAGCCGCTCCTCGGCCATGTCCACGAACAGCTCCAGCGTCAGCGGCGCGCCGTCGGCCAGCAGCGACACCCGGCAGACCCCGGCGGCGATGTCGAGCGCGTGGCCCAGCAGCTCAACCCGTCGCCGGTCGAAGCCAAGGATCAGCGAGCCGCACGGGAACGGCCGCGGGTAGGGTTTGCCGTAGTTCTCAGCGGTGAGCTTGACATAGTCCTGGTACCAGGGATCCTCGTCCAGGCGCTCGTAGTGGGTCGGGATCTGCGCCACGCGCGCGAAGACCTCGGCGAAGGTGCCGATCTCGGCCGTGTGCTCCTCGGCCACGCGGATGTCCCACACATCGTTGTGGCCGAAGTGCACCACCACGGCGTCGGGGCGGGTGGTGACCACGGCGCCCAGGCCGCCGTTCCCAAGCAGCGCGCCCGCGAAGAAGTCCGGCGCGGGCGTATCGCGCGCGATGCCGTGGGCGCGGGTGCGGTCGATCGGGGTGAAGGTAGCGTGCGTCAAAGCGTCCTTGCTCCTGTAGCTGCTGTGCGGTCGTCTCTCGCGGTGTCGCTAGGATACCAGCGATCGCGCGCCTCGCTGCGGCCGTTCGCCCGCTCTCCTGCGGCAGCGCGGGGGAGGAAACACCGGTGCGAGATCGAGATGTCGGCGTTGCACGTGCTGCAAGACTCGCGGAGCGCCCATGCTGGAGTCGGCCCGTCGCGGCCCCTGGGTATACCGGAGCTCTTTCTTCGTCTTCATAAGCGTGCGGACTTTCACGCCGACAGGCACGCAACCGTAAATCACCCCCTCTCCCACAGCAGGGAGAGGGGGTGACGGTTTTCAGGCTTAGCGCGCCAGATCGCCCCGCAGCGCCTCGGCGGCCTCCGTGAGCGCGTGCAGCTTGGCGCGCGTCACATCGATCGGCACGTGGCCGAAGCCGCACTCGCTGGTGAGCATCAGGCGCTCGGGCGGGAAGTGCGCCAGCGCCGGGCGCAGCCGCTCGGCGATCGCCGCGGTGTCCTCCAGATCGTCCGAGCGCTGGTCGATCACCCCGAGCGCCAGATCGCCCTGGAAGTCCCACTCCTTCCACAGCTCCATCAGGTCGTACGAGAGGGTGCAGTGCTCGAGTGAGACCTCGTCGGGCGAGACGGCGCGGAAGGCCGGCACGAGGTCGGTGTAGCGCGTGAAGTACACCCGCTTGCGGCGGGGGTTGCCGCCGCAGACGTGCAGCGCCACGCGCGCCCGGCCGCGCAGCGGCTCCACCAGCTCCTCGCGCAGGATGCGGGCGGCCCACTCGCTCTGCTCGGGCGCCTCGGTCCACATAGGCTCGTCGAACTGCACGTAGTCGCACCCGGCGGCCACCGTCTCCTCGATCTCCTGGCGCAGCACGCGCGCCCAGGCCCGGCAGAGCGCCTGATCGTCGGGGTAGAGGTCGGGCCGCTGGTTCACGGTGAAGCGCGTCAGGACGTGCGGCCCGGTGACAGTCTGCTTGACGCGGACGTTGGCCGGGGCGGCCTCGCGCGCCACGCGCCAGTGGTGGGCCATGCCGAAGCGCGGGTTGGCGAGCTCGCCCACCAGCCGCGGGCACTCGATCGCGAAGCCCGCGCTGCCAAAGCTCTGCGGCACCATGCCCTCGAAGGTCACGCCATCCACGCGCTTCTGGTAGTAGTAGTACATGTTCTCGCGGTAGCCCTCGCCGTCGGTGACGATCTCGAGCCCGAGCGCCACCTGCTCGGCCACCGCCCAGCGGATGTAGGCGTCGATCTCCTCGTCGGACCACGTGGGGCGCTTCATGGTATCGGCCACGGCGGCGCTGCGCGGGAAGCTGCCCACCACGGTTGCCATCAGGGGTTTCATCTGTGTCTATTCCTTCTCGGAGGGGCTGCCCCTCCGCACCTCCCCCGGCGGGGGAACGCGTTTCAGCTACACGGGCGGCAGTCCGGCCTCGGCGCGGGCCTCGTTGATGTGCAGGTGGACCCCCTCGGCCAGCGGGCGCGGCCGGAAGTCGATCGCCCGTGCTAGCCGCGAGCCGTCGGTGTTGTCCACCAGCGGTGTCTTCGGCTTCTCCGGCTCGAAGTGGATCTGGGCCTCGGGCAGGAAGCGGCGCACGATGTCCGCCAGCTCGGCCGCGCTCACCGTCTCGCCGCCGCAGTTGAAAGCCAGCCGCTCCAGCTCGGGCGCCAGTGCCAGCCGGACGAACTGCTCGGCGCAGTCGTCCTTGTAGATCCAGGAGTCGTAGGTGTCCGGCGGGAAGGGCAGCGTCACCGGCCGGCCCACCGCCGGGTAGGAGGCGAAGTGCTCAGACCACAGCACCGCGCCGCGCTTCCGGCCGTGGCCGAAGACCACCGGCGGGCGCAGGCAGGCGAGGCTGATGCCGTGCCGCTGGACGTACTTGCGCGCCACGAACTCGTTCAGCAGCTTCATCACGCCGTAGGTGAAGAAGTGGTCCTCCGGCCCGCAGTACTCCTCCTCGGTCACGGCGTGGTCGGAGCCGCCGTACACCGCCTGCGACGCACCGTAGACCGTCTCGCTGCTGGCGAAGACCAGCCGCCGCAGCCGGTGCCGCGCCGCGGCGTCGAACATGTTGGCCATGCCGACGATGTTAACCTCGGCGCCGCGGCGCTGGTCTGCCTCGACCTCGGCGCTCATCAGGTAGGCCAGGTGCACGCAGTGGGTGATGTCGGGGTGCTCGGCGAACACGGCCGCGACATGGGCGGCGTCGGAGACGTCGAGCGAGGCGTAGGTCAGCTCGGCGCCCGCGGGGCGCTCGCGCTCGAGGGCCGCCTGGACCGCGGGGTCCGGGCGCAGGTCCGCGGCGACGACGGGGGTGCCGCGGTGAAGCAGCCGTGCGACGACTCGCGCGCCGATGAAGCCGGTAGCTCCGGTGACGAGGAACTTCATTGTTGCGGCCTTCTTGAACCAGGATCGGTCAGGGGAGTGTACCACACCTCGCGCGGGGCGCTGCGGGGGTCAGCTACCCCAGCGGGCAGCGGCGGGCGCAGGCGGCGAGGTCGTCCATGTGCCGCGAGCCGCCCCCGGCGAGCGCGTCGAGCAGGATGCCCACGCGCTCCGCGACGGGGTAGATTGTGAGCGTGCTGCGCGCGCCAACCTGCTTGAGCCGCTGGTGGAACGACTCGGAGCCGGCGGGGGACACCGTGGTGTCGCCGTCGCCAGTGTGCCGACTGGCACGCTCCACGCATCTGCCGGGAGTGCTGCTACTCGGGGGGTGTGATGGGCGAGCAGCGTCCTGAGACCAACCACGGGGCTGCCGCTTTCGCGCTCGTTCTGACCTCCGCGCCGGTGCGTGGCCACGGGCACGGCGGACGGCGGTGCAGGCGCACGGGCTCCGCGAGCGGCAGCGCGGCATCTGAAGATGATGAGGGCCGCGCCGGAGTGCCCGGCGCGGCCTTTGTGTCCTGGGGTGCGGTGGGTGACCCTATGCGGTCTGGGCTGGGGTCCCGGCCGCCTCGGATGTGGCGCCTGCGTCGCGCGTCGGGAACAGCGTGAAGATCAGGTTCAGCACGATCCCGAACACCGCCGCCGTGGCGATCGCCGGGAGCCGCAGCGTGCCCACCGGGATCTCGCCGCCGGCGAACGCGCTCCCGCCGATCCCGATTACCAGGATCGTGGCGCCCACCGCCAGCTGCCGCGGGCTGAACAGGTCAACCTTCTCGGCCTGCATCAGCGCCACACCCTGCAGCCCAATCACGCCGAACAGGTAGATCGCCAGGCCACCTACCACCGCCGTGGGGACGGTGCCGACCAGCGCCGCGAGCTTGCCCACGAAGGCCAGCAGCATCGCGATCCCGCCGGCCGCCATCAGCACCGGCGCCGAGTAGTTGCGCGTGATCGCCATCAGCGAGTTGTTCTCACCGTAGTTCGTGCCCGCGCAGCCCCCGAGCAAGCCGTTCACCAGGTCGCCGATCCCATCGATCACCAGGTTCAGGCCGATCAGCCGCTTGATCTGCAGCGTCGGCCGCCGCAGCTCCTCCGCCAGCCGGTCGACGTACAGGCTGATCTGGTAGAGGTGCGCGG
>JBDLTZ010000087.1:0-3053 GCA_039805565.1 Chloroflexota bacterium
GCGGAGGCCTCCGGCATGCTCGTGCTGCCGCACGAAGACACCCTGGTCGTGTCGCGCGTCATTGACGGCGGCACTCGCTACGTTTTCGAGCATCTCGGGGTCCTCGATGTGTTCTACCCTCACGACCCGCTACACCCTGGCCGGACCTACCCGGAGGGCTTCATAGTCACAGATCGATTCTCGATCGTCACCGGACACGAGCTGGATGCTGACTGGGTGAATCGGCTCACCACAGGTGCCACTTTCTCCCTCGACGGCGTCTTGCCTGTGAAGGGACTGACGCTCCCCCACCGACCTTGCCTGGTGGATTGGGTCGAGCAGACTGGCGGGAAAGTCCACGCACGCGTCCACTTGGATGGGGACGCGCCAAAGCTGGAGCAGTACTGGGCACTGCAGAAGGAGCACGAGGTGCGCACGGGGGTCTACCTCTCGGACGTGCTCGGCATGGATACCACCACCAGTACTCTCACCATCGACTTCGCCGCGGTGCTGGCCGGCTACTACGGAGACGCTCTACTGGTCGTGCGCCTCGGCATGGCGACCGCCGCCCCTGAGTTCAAGACTCGCCTGCGCAGCTTCCTGCAGCGCGAGAAACCACTAGGAAGCGTACTTCTGATCGCCGACTGAAATGTTCACGCTCCAACGCTACGCCCTGTCCCCAGAGAACGCCCTGGACAGCGCCCAGAACACTTGGCCGCTGCGCATTGTAGCGATGACCACGGATCCGACGCCTGTTGCGGCCAAGATCTTCGTAATGCATGCCGACACCGCGGACGACCTCATGGGTGACGCGTTCAGCTGCGTGGCCTCGCTGCCGCAAATGACAGAGCTACCAGCTGACGCTGAGACCCCAGACGTCCCGTTCTTCAGAACGCACGACGTTACGGTACACGCTCGCAGCGCTGACCACGCCGCCGAGTTCTGGAGCAAAATTCAAGACGCCGTGCGGGACCTCGCGGACAACATACAGGCCGCGTCCACCCTCGAGCTGCAGGAAACAATCACCATCACCCCTTCCAATGCCTGACGCGCCACGCTTTGCCCTGCCGGGCCTCATGGAAATCCGGTCGCCCAAGCTCGGGCTCTCGGA
The DNA here is from genome assembly GCA_039805565.1 of Chloroflexota bacterium. Lineage (GTDB taxonomy): Bacteria > Chloroflexota > Chloroflexia > Chloroflexales > Roseiflexaceae > CALJIC01. Next base: position 1,091 of record JBDLTZ010000087.1, read on the forward strand.
GTCCCGCTACTACCTCAATCTTCGGGCGCGCCTGGGTGAGGGGCTCGTGACTGATGTCGTGCTGCCGGGGCTGGACGGGCAGTTGCTTGACCTGACCGGATACACTTTCCTCGTAGCCCTGTGGGAGGGCGGCAACGACGCGCCTCTGCTGGACGTCCTGCACGCCGAGGCGACCAACGTAGACCCGGCAGCGCTCGCGCCGCTCACTTTCGAGAGCCGCCCCCTCACCTACACCACGGAGGAGGGCGAGACACTGCTGCTGACGTTCGCAGCCGACGACTGGCGGGTGCGTATCACCGCCTCTGCTGCCGACCTCGACGCTCTGCGGGACAAATTCCTGCGCTGGGAGCTGCGCGCCACGCCGCCGGCGGAGTCCGAAGCCCTGCCCCAGCGCCTGAACGGTTACTTCGACGTCGAACGGATGGCCTTCACCGAGGAAGACTAGAACGTACTCGCGATCTCCGGCTCGCGGCCGTAGAACATCGACAAACCCGGCAGGATGCCCACGGCGTTCATCTCCAGCTTGTCCCCATCGATCCGGTAGTCGGTGCTGATCGTCTTGAGATCCGCGCCTACACGCTCGGGATCCCACACGAGCCCACGGGTGTCCATGGTAAGGAGTCGACCTTCGTGCAGCGTGAGGCGTTGGGCGGTTTCAGCGACGGGTATCTGCGCGAGGAGTCCTTCCAGATGGGCGAGCCCCAGGTCGGACACTTCCCAAGGCTGGCGATCGCACACGTTCTCCATGACCCACCGGCCCTCACGCAAGAGTGACGTGTTGTAGTGCAGCGAGGACGACTCAGTGAAATCCTCGGCCCCGGTAGCGAGACACCACTCTGCGACTCTGAGTAGTCCTGACTGCAGGGCGCGCCCGGCTGCCTCTGCTTCCTCCGGCAGCAGCTCCTCGGGCACGCTGTAGCCAGTGTCAGTGAGCAGGACGTGGGAGAACCGCGCCGCTTCTGCCTGAGCCGCGTTGTAGCCTGTCACCAAGAAAGGGAATCCGCGTACTCCAGGCACGCCGGCGTTGTCGCGAGCGTTCGGGTTCAGCTCAAATGTGTCGTGCTGCCCGATCGCTCTGAACATCGACTGCAGGAGCTTGCGCGAAGCCGGTGAGTGGTGGACGCAAAGCGGTCGCGTAATGCTCTTCACGTAGTAGCGCACGCATGATGCCAGGATCATTGCCACGAGGTCGGCGGAAGGACGGCTGAGGTTCTCCGGGAAGACATCGCTCCACTCGACGCTCGGGCGCATGTAGCGCAGCGACGGCGCGCTAGGGTGAAAAGGCACCTGCACCAGGGAGCGACCGGACATCGTGACCTTGAGGCCAGGACCGGCGAACATCAGGCGGTCGATGGTCCATCCCAGGTTGTTGACCCCCTCCAAGGGCTTGAGGTTCGCCACCTGGCGTTTGAAGTGAGGGACCAGGTACTTCTTGAAGTTGGCCTTGTCGATGACCGTCGGGAGCGTGTCCTGGGTCCGCGCTTCCCGGCTGCTCATGACTTGCGCCCTGACAGCTTCCTGGAGGCGGTCAGGGTTCTCGAGCGCTTGCGCCGTCAGAGCGACGGAATAGGTGCCGCGGCCGAATATCAGCTTCGCCTGATGCAGCAGATCCACGTTGTCCCGGAACAGCAGGTTGTGAGTGAACTGCAGCGCGAAGTTCGCGATGGTGTTCGTGGCCATACTGGATTCCGTGACGTACTCGCTGGCGGTCTCGCGTACTTTCAAGCGCGCACTCTCGAATATGACCCGGTTGTTCAGGTGTCGACGAAGGTCGTCCGCCAGTTGAAGACGCCCGGCGCGACGAAAGTAGGCGATGAGTTCCGACACGTCCCCTCGGCTGGGATTGGACTGCTCCAGCAGTCTCAAAGTGTAAGCTGAAAGGGAGGTGGCGTGATCAGCGATGGATGCGGCCAGGTAACAGCTGCGCATCTCCCTCCAAGTGATTTCGTAGGAACTGGTGGCT
>JBDLTZ010000088.1:0-3112 GCA_039805565.1 Chloroflexota bacterium
AACGCGATGGCCGTGCCCTGGCCCTGACCGCCGGCGATGGGCGGCGTGCCGGTGGTGGGAACCCCGGCGCTGGCGGTGAAACCGTAGGCGATCGCGCCGAGCAGAAGGGCGGCGGCGGCGATCAGGAGCGGCGACATGCCGCGGCGGCGGGTGGTCATGGTGTTCTTTTCTCCTTGGTACCATTGATCCCGATATGGCAACCATACACGATATGCGGCACGGGCGCATCGCACGGCAGAGGCATTGAGGTGTGAACAGGTGCACCAGCCCGACACAACCACTCGAGGGAGAACAGTGGACCTAGAACGAGCCGCGCTCCTACCATGGTAGGAGCGCGGGGACAGCCGGCTCGCCCGGCAGAAGGAGTGAGGAGGGATCAGGCGCTCAGGGCGCGTTGATCTGGTAGATGATGATATCGTCCTGGTCGTACACCCGGCGCATAGACGAGTCAGCGTCGGCCGTCTTGACGATGCCGGGCAGGATGCGCTTGTTCTTGCCGTCCACCACTGTGCGGCTCTGGGCGCGCACCACAACGTACCGCGAACCGAACCGCTCGCGAATATGCACGCCGGGCAGCTCGACGCGGCCGCGCGCAAGCCGGTCGTACAACACGAACAGCTCAGGGTCGTAGTTGTAGGTGTACTTCGGGTCCAGCCCGAGCGTGTAGGTGTGGTCGGTGTCGTAGAAGAACAGCCACGGGAAGCTGTCCCAGATCGAGAGGAAGATGCGCTCGCCCGGGGGCACGTTCTGGCGCAGCCACAGCGCGGCGCGCTCGAACTGCGCCGCGCGGGTGTCCACGGCCGCGTGCACAAACTGGCCCCAGACCAGCGGTACTGGCAGCGACAGCGCGGCCGCCATGATCAGGGATGCGGCGCGGGCACGGGCCGGCCGGGCCACGAGGCGCTCGACGTACGGGCGGCAGGCGAGCGCCAGCAGGAGCACGGCGTAGGCCGGGAAGTACTCCACGAAGCGCTGCGACTTCAGCATCAGAGCGCCGAATCCCAGTGCCAGCAGCGACGCGAACAGCGTGGTGCGGTCCGCCGTGAGCCGCGCGAGCGCCGCGCGGGGCGAGCGCCAGGGGCCGGCACGCAGGAGGAGCAGGGCGAGCCCCGCAGCGCAGAGCGCCAGGGCCACCCCCGCCAGCAGCGCGGCCTCGTCCAGGCTACCGAAGCGGTACCACTCCGAGCCGACCGGGATCGGGCGGTCAAGCGCCACCGGCGGGCCGGCGGGCTGCCAGCCGAGGCTCCCCGGGTGCAGGCCGAGTGCGTTCTCGAGCGCCACGCTCACAACCGAGCCGCGCAGGTTGTTGGGGAACGACGGGTGGGTGGCGAGCCCGGCGGCCACACCGGCGAGCGGCCACGCCAGCGCCTGCCAGACGAAGCGTCGCTCGCTCAGGAGCGCGGCGACGAGGTACGCGAGCACCACCGCGAACAGCAGCGGGTAGCCGTCGTACCACCAGACGTAGAGGAACGCCAGCGGCGCGAGCCAGCGGTAGCGGCGCTGGAGCAGCAGGTGGGCGGCGGCAAGCTGAAGCAGCAGCGAGGCCGAGATCGCCCGCGCCTGGCTGAGCCGGAAGAGGAACCCGGTGGACGACACCAGCAGGACAGCAGCCCACAGCGCCGGCCAGCGCACCGACTGGGAGCGCAGCAGGTGCCAGAGCATCACGCCGACGAGCCCGGCCATCACCACCATCGCCAGCTTCCCGCCGAACACCAGCGCCTCGGGCGAGCCGTCGCCGGCGAAGAGCGATAGATAGACGTGGTGCAGCAGGTGGTGGTTGACGTAGGTCTCGCGGTTGAGGGTGCTGAGCGGCAGCCAGACAAAATCCACCCGCAGCCCCTGCTCGCGGACGAGCGCCGCCATCCGCATATGGTAGTAGCTATCGTTATCGTAGAACGGTACCTGGCGGAACTGCACCAGGCCGAAGACCAGCGCAAACAAGGCGAAGACTGCAAGCGGCTCCAGCAGGCGCGGCAGCGCAAGGCGCAGTCTCGAGACGAGCGCGGCGCCGTCGGGCGCGCTCCAGCGCGCGGATGGTCGGGCGGGGTACTCCACGGCATCCTCCGGCAGCTAGGTCAGCAGCCCGGCGACGAACAGCGTCCCGAGCGCATAGTGGGCGATGGACACGGCTACGGCGGCCGCGAACAGCCAGAGCGGCCAGCGACGCGCGCCGGCGGCGGTGAGCAGCAGCAGCGGCACGGTGAAGTCGAGTGTGTAGCGCGGGCCGAACTGCGCGAAGCCGGTGTTCATCAGCAGCAGGATCGGCGGCAGCGTCAGCGCGACCGACGCGATGAGCGCGAGGTACGACCAGCGCGGCATCTCCCAGCGGCGCGCGAGGGCCGCGAAGAACAGCGGGCTGAGCAGCAGCAGGCTGCCGCCCATGTAGGTGCGCGGCCCCAGCGGGAACGGGTAGACAACGTACTGAAAGAGTAGGTTGGTGGGCACGAAGTGCAGGTTGAAGTAGCCGTAGCGCTCGAAGTCCGGCCGCATGCTCTCCGTCATCAGATGGTAGGCGGCGCCTGTCTCGAGCGGGTTGCCGAAGCGCGCCCAGTTGTACGCCGCGAGGAGCCCCACCCCGAGCGCGAGCATCGCTCCGAGCAGCGCGACGAGCCCCACCAACCGCGACCGACCCACGCCACGGTGCGTGTAGAGCAGGAAGACGGCCGGCCAGACCAGTGTGGCCGCCATGTGCGTGCGCGTCAGCAGCGCCCCGGCAAACGCCAGCCCCACCAGCAGGAAGGCCGGGCCGCCACGCAGCCGCAGCGCCGCCAGGTAGCCGGCGGCCACGCACGCGAAGCCGATCAGCTGCACGAGCTGCCAGACCCGACCGAGCGGCGCCAGCGGCAGGTGGACCGTGCCGAGCGCGAAGAACAGCACCAGTAGGCCGCGGCGCACCCGCGTCAGCGGCACCACGCCGCGCGCGTCGGCGGCCTCGAGCACCAGCGCCACCAGCCACACGTTGAGCGCGCCGCAGAGCACCGTCACCAGAATGTCGCTGACCTCGACCCCCAGCAGCGCGACCGGCGCCATCAGCAGCAGCCCGGGGAGCGGCCCCCACAACAGGTAGAGCTTCTCGCCGAACGCCACGAGGTCGAGCGTCTCAGGCGGGGTG
>JBDLTZ010000089.1:0-14244 GCA_039805565.1 Chloroflexota bacterium
GGGGGGGGGGGGGGGGGGGCCCCCGCCCCCCCCCCCCCCGCCGGCGCGCAAAGGAGCGACCTGATGCTCACACGCCGGGCGAAGGACAACCTGGCCGGGTTCCTGTTCATCGGCCCGCAGCTGATCGGCATGCTGGCGTTCGTCATCGGCCCGATGGTCTACGCGATCGGGCTGAGCATGTTCCAGTGGGATCTGCTCAGCACGCCGAAGTTCGTCGGCCTCGGGAACTACGCCGACCAGTTCCAGAACGCCACGTTCTGGAAGGTGCTGCGGAACACCCTCACCTACACCGCGGGCTACATGGCGCTCAACATCATCACCTCGCTCGCCGCCGCCATGGCCCTCAACAGCATCCGCGGCAAGGTGTTCTTCCGCACGCTCTACTTCATGCCGGTCGTCACCAGCGCGATCGCCGTCTCGCTGATCTGGCTGTGGATGCTCAACCCGCAGTTCGGCGTGGTCAACACCACGCTACGCGACATGGGCGTGGATAACCCGCCGCGCTGGTTCTCGTCCACGGTCTGGGCCATGCCGGGCGTCATCCTCATGAGCGCCTGGTGGAACCTGGGCTACAACATGGTCATCCTGCTGGCCGGCCTGCAGAGCATCCCGGACAGCCTGTACGAGGCGGCCATGCTGGACGGCGCGAGCGGCTGGCAGCGCTTCACGAACGTGACCATGCCGATGCTCACGCCGACGCTGTTCTTCGTCGTCGTGGTCACCTTCATCGGGTCGTTCCAGGTCTTCGACCAGATCTACGTCATGACCAACGGCGGCCCGGCCGACGCGACCCGCGTGGTCGTCATGTATATTTACTCGCTCGGGTTCCAGCGCTTTGATATGGGGCATGCGGCGGCGGTGGCGATGGTGCTGTTCGCCATCTTGCTGGCGATGACCGCGCTCCAATTCCGAATGCAGCGCCGATGGGTGTTCTATGGATAGAGTCAGCACAGCCGTCGGACCCCAGCCGCACCCGCGCGCGCGGCGGCGCGTCGTCTGGCGGCGGCTCGCGGCGGCCGTCCCCCTGTACGCTGCCGTGAGCCTGGGCGCCTTTCTGATGGTCTTCCCATTCCTGTGGCTGCTCTCAACCTCGCTCAAGTCCGAGGGCGAGGCGCTGATCATCCCACCGGTGTGGATCCCCAACCCGATCCTGTGGGAGAACTACGGCCGCGCCTGGACCGCCCTGCCGTTCGGGCGGGCCTACGTCAACAGCCTATACATCGCCCTGCTGGTGACGGTCGGCCAGATGATCACCTGCGCGATGGCGGCCTACGGGTTTGCGCGCATCCGCTTCTGGGGCCGCGACGTGATCTTCGTGCTGTTTCTGGCAACGCTGATGGTGCCGTTCCAGGTGACGCTGGTGCCGTCGTTCATTCTGTTCCGCAACATCGGCTGGGTCAACACCCACCTGCCGCTGCTCGTCCCGCCGATCATGATCAACGCCTTCGGGGTCTTCCTGCTGCGCCAGTTTGTCATGACGCTGCCGGTGGAGCTGGAGGAGGCGGCGGTGATGGACGGCGCGGGGCGGGGGCGGATCTTCACCCAGATTGTGCTGCCGCTGATCGGGCCCGGCCTGGCGGCGCTCGGCATCTTCACCTTCCTTGGGACGTGGAACGCCTTCCTCGCACCGCTGATCTTCCTCAACAGCTCGGAGCTGTTCACCGTACCGATCCTGCTCAACTCCTTCCGCGGCCTGTACAACACCGCCTGGCCGCTGGTGATGGCGGCGTCGGCTATCTCCGTGATCCCGGTGCTGGTCGTCTATGTCGCGCTCCAGCAGTACTTCATCCAGGGCATCGCGCTCACCGGTCTCAAGGGGTGATACGGTCACCAGGCGGCGCAACCGGCGGCGCGCGATGCTACTGAACGACAGGGAGAGAGATCAATGAGTCACGCGAATAACTCCGCGCTGTTGCTGCGGGCAGCTCCAGGCGACCTGGGCCTGCGACTCGATCCCAACACCGGCATGCCTGCCGCGCTGGTGCTGCGCGCCGGCGCCGCGGAGCGCGAGATCCCACTGGCGATTGCGGCGGAGCTGATCGTCGGCGGCGAGGAGCAGCAGGCGCAGCCGTACGGGCTCACGTACGTCGGCACCACGGCGGTGGTCGAGACGCGGCTGCGCACGCCCGCTGTCTCAGCGCGGCACGGGGGTTTCGAGCAGACCTTCGTCGTCCACACCACCATGGGGGCGTGGGGCGTCGACTGGGAGTGGCGCTTCCGCCAGCAGCACCCGCGCATCGAGCTGAGCTTCACCATCAGCCCGCCGCCCGATGAGACGGTTCCCTTGCGGGACGTGCGGCTCGCGATCGACCTCGCGCTGCCAGACCTGGAGGCCTGGCGGGTCGAGGCGCCGGGCAACGTCATCCGGGCCGGCGTGCCCGCCAGTCGGCTCCTGGAGCCGGTGCCGATCGCGACTGCCGGAAGCGTGATGGGCTCGACGGGCCTGTTAGCAGTCCACCACCCAGGACAGGGCCAGACAGTGGTGATCTGGCCGTTCTCGCGCACCGAGATCGGGGCCACCGTCGTCCAGACCGTCCGCGACACGCTGCGCTGCACGATCACCACCGAGCTGGCGGGCCGCCTCGCGCCGAATACGTCGCTGTGCTACGGCGCGATCCACTTCGACGCGCTGCCGCTGCCGTGGGAGCAGGTGCGCGACCAGATGCCGCACTGGTACGGGACGCTTGGCCTGTCGACGCCCCATGACCGGCCGGGCTGGATCGAGGCGGCGAGCATCTTCGAAGTTCAGATCGGCGGGTCGGTGTTCTACGGGGGCTACCGCTACGCGCCCTACCCCACCGTGCGCGACCTGATCGACGACCTGGAGCGCATCAAGGGGCTCGGGTTCGACATGCTCCAGATCATGCCGCGCCAGCCCTACCCGAGCTACAACGTCCACGACTACGCCGACATCACGACCTCGTACGGCGACGAGGACGATCTGCGGGAGCTCGTGGCGACGTGCCACCGCCTTGGGATGCGCGTCATTCTGGACATCTTGCTGCATGGGGTGATCGACCAGGAGGTGATGGCGCAGACCGCGGCCAGGGTGCGCTCGGGGCCGTACATGCGGCGCATGGAGGAGAGCGGCGATACCTTCCACGGCACCGACTCGGGGGTGCGCGACGTGTATCGCATCGCGTGGAGCCGCCACATCCTCGACTTTGAGCCGTACTGGTCGGGCGGGTCGCCGCCACGCCACCGGCTCGCGGACGAGCACCCGGAGTGGTTCATGCGCGACTCGCAGCAGAACATCATCGGCATCTACACCAAGGCCTTCGACGTCGCGAACGTCGACTGGCAGCACTACTTCGCGGACGCCTGCGAGGCGCTGGTGCGCCGGCTCGACATCGACGGCTTCCGCTTCGACGCGCCGACCTACAACCACCTGCCGAACTGGTCCGAGCCCACAGCCCAGCGAGCGAGCTACTCGCCGCTCGGGTGTCTCCAGCTCTTTGATATGCTGCGGGGCCGTCTTAAGCGGCTGAAGCCGGACGCCATCCTGTACACTGAGCCGTCGGGCGTGCTGTTCCGCCAGGCGATGGATATTACCTACAACTACGACGAGCAGTGGCTCATCGGGTCAGTGATGGCGGGGAATTCCGGCAGCTCGCCCACGGCCGTACGCCACGGATGCGATCTGGCGGCCTGGTTCCGCGACCGCAACGCCGTGCTGCCGCAGGGCGCGCTGATCACACACCATATCGACTCCCACGATACGTTCTGGTGGCCGCTGCCGGGGGGGAAGTGGCGGCGCGAGCAGTTCGGCATCGATGCGACGCGCGCGCTCCTGGCCGTCTTCGCGCTGAGCGGAGGGTCGTATATGACGTTCGTGGGCGGCGAGGAGGGGCTGGAGGAGGACCTGCGGCGGGTGCACCGTCTCCGCGCGACGTGGCCGGCGCTCGGCCGAGGCGAGGCCGACTACACCGCCGTCAGCAGCGACAACGACGCGATCTACGCGGTGCTGCGCCACGGCGACGTCCCGGCGCTCGTGCTGGTGAACATGTCCGCACAGCCGGTCTCGGCCGTCTGCACGGTGCGGCTCGGCGCCGAGGGCTCGCAGGAGCGCGCATTCACGCTCCACGACGCGTGGAACGACGCCGTCTTGACCGCAGGCGGCCAGTACACCAGCGCCGCCGGCGCGCTCGACCGGCTGCAGCTCGACTTTGCGCCGTATCAGCCGCGGGTCGTGCTTATCAAACCGACTGAGCCGTAGGAGAGCAACTCCAGTGGGACATCGCCGCATGCCTGGAGGTGATCGCTGGGCTAATGACACCTTTACCCCATTCTCGGCGTCATCACCGTACCTGCGTCCTAACAAAACACCTCGTCCGACGGTATACGTCCATAAGCCGGCCTGCACTTGGCAGTGCTCACCTTCGAGCATGCGCAGTCTCACTCGCCAGAACTGCTCTGTCGTATCCTGATGCGGAGAACGTGACGTAGCAGGGTGGTGGTTAGCACACCACGAACGAGGCCGGCTACTGGTAGGAAGGCTCCCTGGTGCGCTATTCTGCACCAGGGAGCCTTCTGAAGTTCGAGACCGCGCATGCTCAAGCGTTGAGCCCTCCACGAGTCCCGGCATGAAACGTACGATTTTGTTCCGGTAGAGCCTGTGCAGGTGGCTTTGCCGACAGGCAACTGCTGCTTCAGCCGCCAGCCACCCGGGTATACCGGAGCTATTTCTTAATCTTCATCAGCGTGCGGGCCGTCACCAGCGACAAGCATTTGCACGCACTAGCAATGTGAGTTAAACTCACCAACCGAACACCTATGTATTCGATTGGTGAGTATAATACACTAAACGAATACCTATATATTCAGTTGGTGTATTATACTCACCGGGACAAAACAATGGCAGACATCCTACTCCACAACGACCGACCGAGCAGCTTCGGGAGCTGCGGGGCCGCGTGCAAGAACTAGAGGCTCAGGCAAAGAATCGCCTCAGCCCCGAGCAGCGCGGGACACTCTACCAGATGGTACAAGACTGGGGCGAGGCTCGCGCTGCCCGCACCCTCGAGAGCGACGTAGGCGTAGCGACACGCAAGTGCTGGCGGGAGCTGAACGCACGCTTCGGCGTCAGCACCTACACGGATCTCCCAGCAGCACGTTACGACGAGATCCTGCAGTTCGTGAAGGAGCAGTACCGAGCGCTGACCGGGGATGACATCTACGGTGGTGAACAAGGGACACTGGAGCTCTGGGATGGCACGTGCAGAACCACTCCTCGCGCAGCTCGGGCCCAGGCTGCGGCGTGCGCGCCAGGATGCAAACCTGACAGCTCGACAGGCCGCAGAGCACCTGGGGCTCGACCACTCGATGATTGTACGCTACGAGAGCGGCGCGTCACTCCCGCCGCTCGACCGCCTCATTGCACTCGCAGATCTCTACGGGCTGACGGCCGCCGCGCTGCTTGCGCAGCAGGACGCTGCTGTGCCCGTGATTGTGGCCATCGACCAGGCGGAGGAGGGGGAGCTCAGCCAGATTCTGGCGCGCCTGACGGACACACCAAAGAGAGGCGGCGCGGTACCCCCCGCATTATGAGCATTACGAGAGGTAGATTCAGAGTCCACTGCCGCAGGTCCCCTGTCTGCGCTGATGGCACCAGCCTCACTACGCCGCGCGTCGCTACGTCGTCTTCTCCGAAGCCCCCCAGATGAGGTGGCTGCACGTTCCGAGCGTCACCCGACGGTCGGTAGGAAGCAGGCGAGACGAGATGCCTCAGGTCGAACTCTCTCTCTGCCGCGCCAACGAATCCTGCCCGTTTCCCAGACTCGTGCCCCTCGCCCACTGGGCTGTCGTCTCCGCGACCCTCAGGTGATGCGTCAGGCTTGCTCGCAGTCCGCGCTGGTTTGTGCCTCTTCTGGCCCTCTGCATCGCCTGTCCACATTTGTGCCAGAGGCAGTCTGTCACCTAACTTTGGCCCCAATGAATGGCAATGCGCGATGGGCGCAGTAGCACATCCAAGCTACGGGCGATGCCGTGCACCAGGGGAGCACGTTGATTCAAGACCACTTCTACCAGACGGCCACGCGCGTTGTGGACCAGGAAGCCGCTGAGATGGTGAGGCCGGTCGTACCGGCAAGACCTGCTCGGTCACCATTTCACCGTAGTGCGAGGCAAGCACACGCCCGAGTTGGCGTCCGCGGCGATTGCGCTGCTTGGCAAAATAGCCCTTGGTCGCCAGGGCAGCCTTCGCTCCGCAGGGCATCCCGCTCATATCGACATCGAGCAGTTGCAGGCGCCGCTGGTAGGAATGGCGATAGCCCCGGCTATGCTGGCGATAGAGCGTGGTCAGCGCGCTCGTCAGTTGCTGGACGGTGGCCTCGGTTGCGGCATTCAGCGTCGCCTGGATCGTCGATTGGTCAGCACACCCTGCTCTGCCAAAGGCTTCCTGCAAGGCCACGTCAGACCGCAGGCGCGTGTTGGCTTCGACCAAGCCGTGGGCACCGGCCAGGATGGTGATGAAGGCATCGGTCAGCTTGTCCACAGGGGTATGCACAACCGTCTTCTGCTCAATCTTGACCTGCTCACGAATGGGAGCCAGGAAGTCGATCTGCCGCAGGTACAGCCCAAGCGCCGCCAGCGGCGCGTGGGGGGTGAACGACACGTTCGGAGTGGTGGTAGACTCGGCCATGATGGACCTCCTGTTCTGGGTTACCAGCCCTGGAACAGGTATGGTCCATCTTCGGTTTTTCCGCAACAGCATCATCTACCAAAGTATCCTGCCGGTAATTGGGGCCAAAATAAGGTGTCATCCTGGACGACATCAGGCTGCGCTACGCCGAGCTCAACGGCGCGGCCAACATGATCGCCGGCGGCCTGGTGAGCCTGGGCGTGCGCCCCGGCGACAAGGTGGCGATCATGCTGCCGAACACGCCACACTTCATCATGTGCTACTACGCCATCCTCAAGGCCGGCGCGGTGGTGGTGCCGCTCAACGTGTTGTTCAAGCAGCACGAGCTGGCCTACCACCTCCAGGACAGTGACGCGGTGGCGCTGATCGCGTGGGAGGGGTTCCTGGGCGAGGCAGCACCCGGGTTCGAGGCGGCCCCGGCGTGCCGGCGCTTGCCCGTGGCGCAGGCCCCCGGCAGCCCGCTCCAGCTCCCCGACGGGGCCACGCCGCTCACCGCCCTCATGGCCGACCGCTCGCCCAGCTTCGACACCGCGCAGACCAGCGCGGACGACACGGCGGTGATCCTGTACACCAGCGGCACCACCGGCCGCCCCAAGGGCGCCGAGCTCAGCCACTTCAACATCTTCATGAACACGCTGGTGATGAACGAGAAGCTCGTCCGCCAGGGGGACGACGCGGTGGGGCTGGCGACGCTGCCGCTGTTCCACTCCTTCGGCCAGACCTGTGTGATGAACATGGTCCTCTACGCCGGCGGGACGATCGCGATGCTGCCGCGCTTCGAGCCGCAGAGGGCGCTGGAGGTGATGCAGCGCGACCGGGTGACGTACTTCGCCGGGGTCCCGACGATGTACTTCCATCTGCTCAACTTCCCCGGCGCCGACCAGTACGACCTCTCCGCACTGCGGTACTGCGTCTCGGGCGGGGCGGCGATGCCGGTGGAGGTGATGCACGCCTTCAACAGGAAGTACGGCGTCACGATCCTGGAGGGCTACGGGCTCTCGGAGACCTCGCCGGTGGCGTCGTTCAATCACCTGGACCGGGAGGTGAAGCCGGGGAGCATTGGCACACCGATCTGGGGCGTGGAGATGCGCGTTGTGGACGCCGAGGGGCGGGAGGTGGCGGCGGGCGAGCTTGGCGAGATCGTCATCTGCGGCCACAATGTGATGAAGGGCTACTGCGCCCGGAGGCTACGGCCGCGGCCATCCGCGGCGGGTGGTTCCACACCGGCGATATTGCCCTGCGGGACGAGGAGGGCGCCTTCTTCATCAAGGACCGCGTGAAGGACATGATCATTCGCGGCGGGTTCAATGTTTACCCGCGTGAGATCGAGGAGGTGCTGTACGGCTACCCGGCGATCGCGGAGGCGGCGGTGATCGGGGTGCCGGACGAGGCGCTGGGCGAGGAGGTGCGGGCGGTGGTGAGCCTGAAGCCGGGGCAGCAGGCCAGCGAGCAGGAGGTGATCGACTACTGCCGGGAGCGGCTGGCGGCCTTCAAGTACCCGCGCACGGTGGAGATCCGCGAGGCGCTGCCGAAGACCGCCACCGGCAAGATCCTGAAGCGCGAGCTGCGCACGCTGGCGGAGAAGGCGGTCGGCGCATGGGATGAGTGCTGAGTCTTGAGGCTTGAGTGCTGAGCGCTGAGTCTCTTACTCAGCACTCAGCACTCAGCACTCAGCACTACGCTATCACTGGACGCGCGGGACGTCCTCAGCGATGTTGTTGGGCCGGAAGATGTACAGGCGGTCGGGCGTGAAGCGGTGCAGGACGATGCCGCCGCCGCGGAAGAACTGCTGTGTGCCGAAGCCGGGCTGCTCGGGCTCGACGGCCCAGCCGAGCGTATCGCGGACGCGCTGGTTTTCGCGCCAGAGCTTGCCGAAGCCGCGCACCGGCGCGATCAGGCCGGGCGGCGGCGTCTCGCCCCCGCTCACCGGCTCGCCCTCCTGCCAGGTATCGCCGTACATCTCGTAGGCCAGGGTGCCGCGGGCGTTGTCGTAGTACAGCACCCAGATCGTGCCGTAGCTCGGTCCGCTCGGCGGCCGCACCCAGACCAGCGAGCCGCGCTCGAAGCGCTGGGTGGCGATTGGCGCGCTGATCTGCGGGAAGGGCCCCGGGCAGCCGAGAAGCTCGGGGTAGGCGCGCGCGGTGGCGGCGAGGCCAGGGGCGGGCGCTGCACACAGATCGGTCACAGCGGGCAAGATCTCGCGGCCGAGCAGACCGAGCAGCACCTCGTAGCGCGTGCCGGCGTTCTCGGGGTGCCACTCCAGGCGACGGCGCTCGAAGTACTGGACGGTACCGGTCCACGTGCCGTCGCCGTTCGCCAGCGTCTCCTCGGTGGGTTCGCTGATCGGGTAGCCGAAGCGCTCGAGGCCGCCGTTGTCGCGCCAGTAGTTGAGGAACGCGCCGCAGAGCGTGTGGCCCGTCTCGGGGAACAGGCGGCAGCCGCGCTGCGCCGCGGGCGGGCGCTCGAGCCCCTGCCAAGGGCGCCCCTGGAGATCGAGTAGCTGCGCGCCGAGGCGGCCGGCGAGTACGCCCGAGCGGCCGTGGTCCTCCAGGCGATCGCGCTCGAACCACTGGACCGGGCCGCTCCAGCCCTCGACCGTCTCGGTGCGCAGCGGGGTGATCGGGTAGCCGAAGACCGGGAGGCCACCGTTGCGCTCCCAGTAGGACAGGATCGGGCCGGAGATACAGTAGCCGGTTTCGCCAAAGCAGCGCTGGCGGGTCTGGGCGCCGGCGGGCGCGGCACCGAGGGCGGCGGCGAGAGCCAGCAGCGCCAGCAGGATGATCGCGAGCGGGCGTTTCATGGGGAGCCTCCTGTATAGCCAGAGCGGGGCGCCGTCACAGACTCGACGCTCCGGCCGGGTATGACGCTTCACCACCATGATGCTACCGGCACGACGCGGATGAAATGGCGGGGTGCTCGCAGGGGGCTACCAGGGAGCTGCAAACCTGAGGCCGGACTGAGAACGCAACGCGAGGCGCCCAAGGGCGCCCCGCGGTCTATGCACTGTAAGCTGGAGAAGGAGCTAGACGACCTGCCCCTCCTCGACGCCATTAGACTCCACGTACTGAAAGCCGGCGCGCTCGGCGACCATGCTGAGCGTCTTCTGGGTGGAGCGGTGCGGGGTATGGAGACCGGTCTCCCACTCGCTGATCGTCTGTTGCCGGACTTCAAGCTGATCGGCGAGCTCGCGCTGGGTCAGCCCCATATGCTCGCGCAGCGCCTTGATCATCTCGGGCCTCCAAATATATTTGGCCTGGCGGCGGCGCCGGGTTTTCGTATCCTGGTCATTCATGAGTAAAGGCTCCTGATGTTCCGTGCGA
This sequence comes from Chloroflexota bacterium, assembly GCA_039805565.1. Taxonomy (GTDB): domain Bacteria; phylum Chloroflexota; class Chloroflexia; order Chloroflexales; family Roseiflexaceae; genus CALJIC01. Next base: position 9,961 of record JBDLTZ010000089.1, read on the forward strand.
CCCGATTCGCAACGCGCTGTATTGTAACACGGCAGCGGATAGTTGCAAGGGTATTTCGCACGCATTTTCAATACAGTTTAGATGTTATCTAGATGCATGGCGAACTCTCGCAGGAATCGGACCACGCTTAGTGGGCGCTCACGCTGTGGGAGATGGCCGCAGCGCTCGAGCAGGAGCCGCGGCGCGTCCGGCAGGTTCTCGTCCCAGAAGGGGAATGACCCCTCGGGCAGGAAGTGGTCGCGCTGGCCCCAGATGAGCGCGGCGGGCACCGGCAGGCAGCGCAGGTGGTCAGGGCAGAGGAACACGCTGTCGTCGCTGGCACCGTAGGCCTCGAGGATCACGGGGCGCTGGAACATGTGCTGGAGGCTGCGGAGGATGGGCACGAGCATGAGGCGCGGGACGGCGCCGAACATCTCACCACCGACACGGAAGGCAGTGGTGAGGCGCGGGTCGCTGATCTTGGTGAAGAACTCATCGTAGGAGGCGCGGCCCTGGAGCGGGGCGCCGCCGGGGTTGAGCAGCGCCAGGCCGCGTACCCAGCCAGGAGCCTTCCAGGCGGCGCGCACCGCGAGCATGCCGCCAAGCGAGTTGCCCACCAGCAGGGCAGGGCGGCCGATCACCTCCTGCACGAACCCTGTGACGGCCTCGACGTGCTCCTCGAGGGAGGCGTAGCTATGGCCGGCGGGCAGACCGGAGAGCCCGTGGCCGAGCAGGTCGAGGGCGTAGACGTCATGGCCGCGGGCCAGACGGCGCATCACGAGCGCCCAGGTGAGGGCACTGTCGCCGATGCCGTGGACCAGCAGGATGGGCATGTTGCGCGGATGGGGGGCGTCGTCATCGGGGGGCGGCCCCCAGAGCAAGCGCTGGTAGTAGTTGAGCGTCACGCCGTGGACGCGGGCCTCGCGCTGAGTGGTGCCGCGCACGATCAGGCGGTGGCGCGCCAGGCCATCCACCAGCGGCACGAACATACTGGAGAACGGGTCGTAGAACGCCTGGACGAGCGCGGCGGGCGAGGGGGTACGCAGGAAAGGGCCACGCAGCCGAGTACGGTGTCGCAGCATTGTCGTCCACCTACGGCGGGGAGCAGGTGTTGCGCGCCAGGAGGGCGGGGCTGAGCGCCGCGGCGCTACGTACGTCGCGGCCCCCGTGGTACGCGGGAGCTGCTCTCTGCGCTAACTGGTGCACCCGCCAAGAACTGTGTCTTTCTGAGCGCAGCGAAGGATCTGTGCCAGAGATGCGTCGCTACGCTCCGCGAGACAAAGGACGTAGTGGGTGGACCGCTAACCATTCGTACACGCAGCCGGAGCGGGTTACAGGTCAAGCGAGAGCTGCCCCTGCGCTCCGGATGGAGGGGAGCTCTCGGCTACCGCGGGCGTCTCGGGTACTGCAGTTGTCTCAGCGGCAGGGGCATCGGCGCGCTGCGCGTCCTCACCGAGCAGCGCCAGGAGCCCGGCCTCATCGAGCAGCGGCACGCCGACCTCCTGGGCCTTGGTCAGCTTCGTGCCGCCCGGCTCGGCGCCGATCAGCAGGTAGCTGGTCTTCTTCGAGACACTGCCGCTGACCTTGCCGCCATGCGACTTGATCAGCTCCTCGGCGCGCTCGCGCGGCATCGAGGAAAGCGTCCCGGTGATCACGAAGGTCTTCCCGGTCAGGGAGTCGCCGGCCTGAACGCGGCGGGAATGGGAGGCGGTCTGCACGCCCACGTCCTTCAATTTCTGGACCAGCGCGCGGTTGGCGGGCACCTGGAAAAACTGCGCGACGCTCTGGGCGATGGCGGGGCCGATGCCCTCGATCGCGTCGATCTGCTCCTCGGTGGCGTCGGCGAGGGCGTCGAGCGAGCCGAAGTGCTCGGCGAGCGCCTGGGCCACCACCTCGCCGACGAAGCGGATACCGAGGGCGGTGATCAGGCGGGCGAGCGGGCGGGACTTCGACTCCTCGATCGCGCCGAGGAGGTTGGCGATCTTCTTCTCGCCGTACCCCTCGAGGTCCTTCAGGTCATCGCGCGTGAGCCGGTAGAGGTCGGCCACATCCTTGACGAGCCCCCGCTGCACGAAGAACTCGGCCTGCCTCTCGCCGATGCCGACAATGTCCATGGCGCCGCGGGAGACCCAGTGCTCGACCCGGCGAACGAGCTGAGCTGGGCAGATGCCGAAGTTCGGGCAGCGGGTAGCGGACTCGCCCTCGGGGCGCTCGAGCGGCGTGCCGCAGGCCGGGCAGGCGGCGGGCATAGCCCAGGTGCGCTCGGAGCCATCGCGGCGGTCCGTGATCGGCGCGATGATCTGCGGGATCACATCGCCGGCGCGCTTGACTGTGACCCAGTCGCCGATGCGGATATCGCGCTCGGCGACGTAGTCGGCATTGTGGAGGGTGGCGTTGCGGACAGTGACGCCACCAATGACCACCGGCTCGATCACGGCGTTGGGGGTGACCACGCCGGTGCGGCCGACATTGACGACGATGTCGAGCATGCGGCTGACGGCCTCGCGGGCAGGGAACTTGAAGGCGATGGCCCAGCGCGGGTCGCGCCCGACGACGCCAAGCTCCTCCTGCTGGTCGAAGCTATCAACCTTGACGACGATACCGTCGGCCTCGTAGGGCAGAGCGTCGCGGCGGGCCATCCACTCGCGGCAGTAGCGGGCGGCGTCCTCGAACTCCTCGAAGTGGCGGGCGTCCTGGTTGACGGGGAAGCCCAGGGCTCTGAGGGTCTCGAGGAGCTCCCACTGCGAGCGGATGGCGACGCCCTCGAACGGCCCGACGCCGTAGGCGTAGAAGCGCAGCGGGCGACCGGCGGTGACCGAGGGGTCCTTCTGGCGCAGGCTACCGGCGGCGGCGTTGCGGGGGTTGGCGGCCACTTTCTCCCCGGCGGCGGCAAGACGCGCGTTGAGACGCTCGAAATCTGCCACACGCATGTAGACCTCGCCGCGAACCTCGATCGAGGTCGGGACGGGGGTCGTGAGCCGCAAGTCTTGAGTCTCGAGTGCGCCTACCTCACCGGAAGCGTCTTCTATCTCCAGCACCTGTCCCCGGCTACGCGGCCCGCGCAGGGCGAGCGGGATGCTCGGGATGGTGCGGAGGTTGGCGGTGACATCCTCGCCGATCTCCCCGTCGCCGCGCGTGGCGCCGCGCACCAGGCGGCCGGCCTCGTAGGTCAGCGCGATCGCCAGGCCGTCGATCTTGGGCTCGCAGACGAAGGCCAGCTTCGCGCCCGGACCGAGGAGCTTGGCGATGCGGTCGCGCCAGGCGCGCAGGTCGCCCTCGTCGAAGGCGTTGCCGAGCGAGAGCATGGGGACGGGGTGGCGCACCTTGGCGAACTTCTCGGAGGGGGCGGCCCCGACGCGGCGGGTGGGGGACTCCGGTGAGGCGAGCTCGGGGTGGTCGGCCTCGAGGGCGCGCAGCTCGCGCATGAGCGCATCGTACTCCGCGTCGCTGACCAGGGGCTCGTCGAGGACGTAGTAGCGGTAGTTGTGGCCCCGGAGCTCCTCTGTCAGCTCCACGATACGCCGCGCGGCATCGTTCTGGCTCATAGCGCGCTCCGTGACTGCATAGCACTAAGCTATTATAGCCCATGACGCTCTGCGTCGGCGCGAGTCGGCCGAGGAAATGATTTGACATCCGGGCGTGCTCGTGTATAATATGCCGCGTTGACGTGATCCCCGATAGCTCAACGGTAGAGCGGCTGACTGTTAATCAGTAGGTTCGTGGTTCGAATCCACGTCGGGGAGCCAATCTTCTCAGGGGCATCGAGGTAGGATATTGCACCCATCTGGGGCGATGATCTGCACGGTGCCTCTTGGGGTTTCCACCGCACAAACGATGATCACGCCGTGTGATCATCCATCATCGCAAGCAGATTGTTAATGTTCGACAGAACAGCGGCAGTCTGCAGGTAACGGCAGACCACCTGCGTTAAGCAGGCCTGTTGTTGCGGGTTTGCGCCCGGTCTCGCGTCGTTTCCTAGGCGCTAGCGAGATCGGGCGTTAGCTTTTCCCCGTTGTCCTCAGGTATCCCCTCGCGCATCACGCGCTGGAACTCCGCAGCCGGAATACGGTGGGCGCGGCCAAACTTGACCGTCGTCAGCTTGCCTGACTTGATCCAGTTGTAAACCGCCTGCTCGGTCACTTTTGCAGTGGCGGCGAGGTCCTTCACGGTGTAGAACTGGGGTGCCATGCAGGCCCTCCTCTGTTGCCGCGATTATAGGGGATTGGCTCAAATGTGTCAAGTACCTTATTTCGTGTAGACTGTTACTTGCAGCGAAACAGATCGTCGCGGCACCGCGACGATAGT
>JBDLTZ010000090.1:0-3943 GCA_039805565.1 Chloroflexota bacterium
CTGGACTTCAAGGGCGCCGAGCGGGAGCGCATCCTGGCCCTGCTGGCGAAGGTGCCGACGGTGGTTGCTATTCACCTCGACCGCCCGGCGGTGATCCCCGAGATAGCACAGGGCTGCGCCGCGCTGCTGGGCGAGTTCGGCGCCAGCGACGAGGCGGTGCTGGACGTGGTGTTCGGGCGGTTCGCGCCGCAGGGACGGCTACCGTTCGAGCTGCCCTCCTCGATGGAGGCGGTGCACGCCCAGCACCCCGACGCCCCGCACGACTCGGAGGCCCCGCTGTTCCCGTTCGGCCACGGGCTGGCGTACGTGTGACGCGTGCTAGGCGGTAGCCACAGAGAGCACTGAGCGGGAAGAAGTAACCCCAGTGCTCTCTGCGACCCGGGCTTGTCGGGTCTCTCGGACGGCTACGCCGAGGGTGTGGCGGCGGCGGGGGACGCCGAGGCTGTGCGGCGCGCGCGCTTGTGCATCCACTCGGCCGCGTAGTAGCTGCCGATCACGAAGACCGCCGCGGCCGCCTGGAGGCTGAGCCCCTCCCAGGTGGGGAACAGGCCGAACCACATGCCCGCCCAGTACGGCAGCGTCAGCCAGCGCACCGGGTGGGTTGGTAGCCAGCCGACCACCTGGAGCACGTGGGCGGTGTTGCCGACCATCACCAGCAGCACGGCGCCGATCATGATGCCGGTGTAGATCAGCATCTTCTTGTACGGTAGCTTGGCCTGCACCGCGAAGACCACCACGCCCACCAGTAGCGTGCCGGCCAGGCCCGCGGCCACACCGCCCAACACCACCGCGTTCCCAGCCTCGAGCACCAACGCCTGCAGGAACAGCACCGTCTCAAAACCCTCGCGGTAGATGCTGCTGAAGCCTAGCACCATCAGCCCGACCCACTGCCCTGCGCCGCCGATGATGCGACGCTTCTGGGTGTGGAAGCTCGCCATCCAGCCGGTCCAGTAGACGTCGTGGAAGAACCAGTTGGTGATCAGCAGCAGCACGGCGATCGCGATCAGCGACACCACCGCCTCGAGCCGCTCGCCGTACTGCGCCAGCGCCTGGAGTGCGGTCCCGGCCAGCAGCCAGGTGACGGCGCTGGCGGCGAAGGCCGCCCCGGCGCCCCACCAGATCGGCCCGCGCAGCCTGCGCTGCTCGCCGAGCTTGAGGCTGCCCATGAGCGAGGCGAGGATCAGCACTGCCTCGAGCCCCTCGCGGAACACGATGATCGCCGCGTTGGTGCCCACCGCCACCGGGGCGCTGCCGCCGCTCAGGGTGGCCTGGGCGCCCGCCAGCTCCTCGTCCAGGGCGGCGCGGCTCGCGGCCACCTCCGCGAGCGGGGCGCGCCCCGAGAGCAGGAAGGCTAGCCCCTTGTGCTGGCCCTGGCCGTACCAGAACAGGTCCTCGATCGGCGGGATGCGCTCGGGCGCGAAGGCGATCAGGCGCGCCTCGGGTCCGGTCTCGAGGAAGGCGTAGGCCTCCAGGCGCGCGGACTCGGCCAGGTCGTACTGGCCCGCTGCCACGGCGGCCTGCATGCGGTCGAGCGCCGCGCTGATCACGTCGAAGTCGGCCCGGCTGTCGGCGCGCTGCCACTCAGCCGGCATGACCTGGCGCAGCAGCCCGAGCGCCCGCTCGGTCTCGGCCTGCACGTCCCCCGGCGCCGCCACGGCTCCCCCCGTCCCCGCGGCATGGAGCTGTCGCCCGAGCTCAGCGAGCAGACCTGCGGCCTCCTCGGTGCGGGCGGCGTCGCGCTGTGCCAGGGCGTCGCGGAGGTCCGCGAAGGCGGCCGCGGCCCCATCATAGAAGGTGATCGCCTCGCGGATCTCGAGGTCCACGGCCACCTGCCCGCCGCGGATGCCGCGGCCGTACTCCACCGGCACGAGTGCCAGGAAGCGGAGCAGCTGCCCCGCGCGCCGCTGCTGCTCGTCGGCGCTGAGCGGAGCAGCCCGGAAGCCGGCGAGCGTCTGTTCGACCACGGCCAGCGGCTCGGCGGCGGGCGCTCCGGAGACGGCGGCCTCACGCAGCGCGGCGAGCGCGCCCGCGGCGGCCTCGGTCCCCGTCTGGCCGCGCTGAGATGCGTAGGCCGGCGCGAGGATCGTGAAGTAGCCCTCGGCAAGTGCGGCGGCCTCTGCGCGGCGCGTGGCGAAGCCCTGGGCCTCGGCGGCGGCGACATCGGCCAGGGCCTCGTTGAGGCGCGCCTGGTAGGTGTCGAGCAGGTCGGCTCGCACCGCCGCCAGGGCCGCCTGGGGCGCCAGGCTCCCGTCGGCCAGGGCGGCGAGCGCCAGCGTGGCGTCGGCGCCGGGGCGGGAGAAGCGCGTGGCGTGGCGGAACTCGCGCAGGGCGAGCCACTCCTGTGCGGCGGCAGCGTCCCCGCGCGCGAGAGAGGCCTCGAGCGCGCCGGTGCTCCCGGCGAGCAGGGCGGTCCAGATGCTGCCGCGGGCGGCGGCGAGCGCCGCGGCGTCCCCGGCGCTCACAGCGGCGTCGGCGTCGGCGAAGGCGGCCAGCGCCCGCGCGTCAGCCTCGGCGGCCACGTCGGCCAGCGCGGGGGCCAGCGCCTCGGCGTAGGTGGCGCGGGCGGCGGCGAGCGCCTGCCGGCTGCCCTGCGCGTCGCCCGGCAGGGCGAGCTGGGCCTGGAGCAGATCCGAGCGCAGCGTGTCGGCGGCGACGGCCGGCGACAGATGGGAGGCTGCGGCGCGCAGTGGGAGCAGCGCGATCGCCAGCAGCAGGACAGTGGCGAGCAGGCGCGCGAGGCGCACGGTGGTGGTGCGGGGAGGCATGCAGGTCACTCCTACTGCTCGACGGGGATGCTGAGCTGGGCGGCCACCTGAGTGATCTGCCCGGTGATGGCGGTGGCGCGGTCCTGCGCCTCGGCGCCGAGCGTGTCGGCCTCCTCGGCAGTGAAGCGCTTGCCGCCCTGCTCCTGGGCGTACACCCCGGCGACGAACTCCTTCAGGCTGGTCAGGCGCTGCGCGATCTGCGTGCTCTGGGCGGCGTCGGCCTCCGCCACCAGCGGCTGAACCTGACCGTAGACTACCTCGAGGCCGCCGAGGATATCCTGGATGTCGGCCAGGCGCGAGATCGCCACGAAGTCGCGCTGGGTGGAGGACTCGCCGGCCACGAAGCGCGAGCCCTTCCAGGACTCGAAGTACTCGCTCATGGTCGGCACCATCACCACCAGCGCCGTGAACGCGTCCGACTCGGTGGGCTGCCAGGCCTGCGCGGCGTTCAGGAGCTCGCCGGCCGAGCGGTTGAGCGCGTCGGCGGCGCCCTTCAGCACGTTGGCGTCCGGCAGGGTCTCGCCGAAGCCGGAGGCCCCGTCGCCGTCGAGGTCGGCCTGCACGGTGGTGGTGTACGCGGGGAAGGTGCCCCACAGCGTGCTCTCGGCCACGCCGAACAGGTTGCCGGGCTTCGGCAAAACGCGCCCGTCGGGGAGGGTCAGGTCGAACGGCACGACACTGTCGCCGCCCTCCGCGCCAGATGATCCCGCGTCGAGAATGATGTCGAACTCAGCAAGGCTGGGTGTGCCGGCTACGATCCCCTCGACGCGCTCGTAGCGCGGGCTGGCCTCGGCCCAGGCCGCGCGGGCGTCCAGCAGCGCCGCCTTCACGGCATCAGGCTGGCTTTGCCAGAGGGCGGCGTAGTCAAACTTCGCATCGCGCGCCATGGCGTAGTAGCGGTCGCCGGCCGCCGCGAGCCGCCCGGTGGCCGCGCTGAGCTCACCGCCGGTGCTGAGCAGGTAGGTCTTGATGCCGCTCAGGTCGGCGCGCGCGCTCGGCGCGGGGGCGGCGGTGGGGGCCATGGTTGGCGTCGCGGCTGGGACCTGGCCGCAGGCGGCGAGCACCAGCACAAGCAGCAGCAGCGATAGGGTGCGGAGGGTCACGGGCGCATCTCCTCGACTTCAGGGCATAGCAAAGCAGCTGCGCGAGCGCAGCGTGTGTGGCGGCGGAGCCACGGC
>JBDLTZ010000091.1:0-12116 GCA_039805565.1 Chloroflexota bacterium
ACAGTGTGCGGAGGATTGTGCGCCGTGCGTCGGCTGTGTCGTTGACAGTGAGCGTACCCGCGGCCTCGATCACCGGCAGACCCTGCTGGTTGACTGGGCTCACCTCCGTACTAGCCGGGTCGTAGATGATCGAGCGGTTGAAGGTCTGCCGGTTGCCGGCATTGTCCACCACCGTCACCGGGACGGAAACCCGGCCCTCGTCTGCGATACCAACACCCGGGAGCGTTATATTCTTGGCGTAGGTGCCATCAGTGATGGCTTCCGCCCCCCCCCCCGCGGCAGTAACGGTCTTCAGGCCGCTACAGTCACCGGTGTCCTGAACGCGCAGGGTAGCCTGCGGCACACGTGTGAAGCCGGGCGCGCCGTCAGAGGGGCCATTGCTGGCAATATCCTTCGCGAGCGCCGACTTCATCAGGTGGACGTTCTCCAGCGTGAGCGCAGCATTGACCGGAGTGGCCGCCGTGCCCGGGTCCACCTTGATGGTCTTGCTGATCCAGCCGCCGACGTTAGTGCCCTGGATCAGGCGCACATTGACGGTCTGGGTGCAGAGGCCGATCTGGCCCGCCGGCACGTTGATCGCGAAGCGGCCGTTGAACGTCTGCAACGGCTGGCTGTCGTCCTGCGCGTTGAGCGCGATGCGGTACTGGGTCGGTGTGCAGCCGCTATCAGCCGTGATCGAGCCTTCGATGAGAGTCGAGACCGTCGCCGTCGCGTTGTTGTCGAAGGTGATCGTGCCGCCGCAGGTCACCGCGTCGGAGCTGAACAGGAAGTAGCGCGTCTCCAGGCCGCTGCCGACGAAGCGCTCGGCCACCACGTGGCCGAAGCCGCGGCTGCTGAGGGTCGCCGCGCCAGAAATGTTGGCGACCAGGCCGCCGGGGCCAGCGACCCGCACGATGCTGCCGAACCTCGTCTCGTTGGCCGCCTTGAAGGTGTAGTACACGTCATTCGAGCCCGAGGCCGTGCCGGTCCAGAAGAGGTGGATGTTGCCCTGCGAGTCGGAGACAATCGGCACCGCCTCGATGATCGGGCCGCCGGCGATGCGCGTGGGCTGCGCCCAGGAGCCGTCCGGCTGGCGCTGGCTGTAGTAGACACCCTTCGCGCCCTCGCGCCAGGCCACGAAGATCTTGCCGTCCGGCGTGATCGTGGCGGTGGGGCTCGTGAAGTAGTCGTCGGCGCCCTTATTCGTTACGCGCGACATATCCCAGCTGCCGCCGTTCCAGGTGCCGGCATAGATATTGCCGTCCGAGCCGCTGAACGTGACCACACCGCTGCCGTTGGGGCCGCCGGTCACAAAGGGGCGCGCGATCGGCACGCGTTCCATCACGGGGGTGGGATCGGTCCAGCTGGAGCCGCCGTTATCCGAAGTGACAAAGCGGATACGGTTCTGCTGGGTCCAGACGATGAACACGCGGTTGTCGCTGGCGACGCCGACGCTCATGTAGGCGCGGAACCCGCTGCCGCTGACGGCAATATGCGTCGGACCCCAGTCGCCGTCGAGCGAGCGGCTGCGGTACTTGATCTGGTCGATATCCTGATCGATCCAGGCCGCGTGAATAGTGTTGTCAAAGCGGTTCGATGCGATCGATGTGTTCGAGTAGTCGGACTGGCCACGGGCGTCGCCGATGTTTACCCCGGTGCTGAAGCTACTGGCGGCATCCTCCTTCTGCCAGACGACAGCGTCGCGGCCGTCATTCGAGGTGCCGGAGTTGCCGGACACGAACACCTGGTTCCCAAGGCCGGTGACTCCAGGGAACTTCACAAACCTGGCGCCGCTGACGGCGAAGTTCCTCTCGGCCCGAGAGGCAAACAGCTCAAACTGAGCGGCGCTCGGGCTTGGCGCGAGCGACGCGGCCAGCATCACCACACAGAGCGCGATGAGTGCGGACAATCGTGACATAGAGGTCTGTTCTCCTGAGGCGGCGCCACCTGCGCGGTCAGCGCTGCGATGTGTGTACCTGCGGTTGTCTGCGCTACGGAGCGGTGATCGAGACATCGTCGAAGAAGATGTTGCCAGCGGCCACAGTGTAGAGGCCGGCCTGCCCCGTAGTCAGCGTGCTATCGGTAGCCTCGGCCACGAGCTCGCCATCCAGCCAGACCCGAATCGTCGAGCCCGAGACGCTCATGGTCACGGTGTACCACTGGCGCGGCTCATAGCCGGGCCCGGCCACCTCGACCAGCGGCGTCGCCACGCCGTCGACGACCTTCTCCAGCACCTGCTTCGGCGTGACGTCGAAGTAGTTGGCGATCACGCGGTAGCGGTAGAAGCTCTCGCCGCTGCGGCGCGCGATCAGGCCGAACGTGCCGTTGATCTGGTCGTACACCTTCGCGCTGACGGTATAGTCGCTCCAGGCGGCGTCGCCGACGAAGGCGGCCGTCTCGTGCGTCTTGGGCGTGTACGGGATCTGGGTCCCGTTCTGCGCCAGCCGGCCGTCGGCCACGATCCAGGCAGCGCGCTCCTCGGGGAGCACATCGCTCAGGTCGGCGAACTGCCAGGCGGAGGCCTTCTCGCCGCCAAACGAGTCGGCGAACAGGGGTGCGGACTCACTCTTCGCCGCGACACCCTCAAGTGCGGGCGCCTCAGGAACCACAGCGATGGTGGGCGTAGGGGCGAACTCGGGGTACTCGAGCAACGGCTGCGAGTCCTGCGCGCGCAGGTCGCCGCCGGTTGTCATACTCGCGGCTAGGATCGCAAGCAGGGCGACCAGACCCGCCATAAGGACTATCGGGAGTCGAGAGCGATTCATCGAGGGCATTCCTCCTTGTTAGGAACCGAGTCCAGTTTCAACGTTCCCGCCGACACCCGGCGGGTGGGCTCCGCAGAGCCCTTGATTCTGCGTCTGCCAATCCGTGCCGGGACAGCAACCCCAGACGTAGGCACCGCGCCGCTCGTCGCTCTGCGATGAACGCACCTGTTCTCGCCGCGCAGGGCAATGTGAAGGACCGAAAGGGGCACGTCGGGCTCTTCCTGACAACACCTCCGCGGCACTACCACAGTGCTCGTACTGCCACGGACGCTGCGTTCTTAGCTGGGGGCCGGGGGGAGCCGAGTGCGTGCGACGCTCCTGGCCACAGCGATTGAGATACGGCTCTGGCACAGCTAAACCTGAGACGAAAACAACGATGAGCCGTAGAATCGTGTGACGCTCTAGGTCGATTTTTCGCAACGACATCCTAGCCGTTTCGAGATGATTTGTCAAACATTTTTGCCGGTTTCGTGTGCATATTCCGCACGGGGATTGTGCAGCCCGATAGTGCACACCTGTCTCCTCTGTGCAGGGGCGAAGCCTGCTGAAGACGATTACCTACTCGTACTCAAGCCCGAGCCCGGTGATACGCACACTCACAAGCCGACTGACACCGGCGAGCTCGCGCGATACTGTGGCAGCATCGAAGCGCAGCTCGTGCTCCCCCGGAGGCACAGTGAGCGCGATGCGGAGCGGCTCCCCGGCGCGCGGCACGAGCACCTGCCGATCGCCCCGCCACGTCACGTCTATCTGCTCCGCCGGCGCCTCTACTACATCCATGCGCAGCACAAGGTCTACCGGCGCATCCCCGGGATTGATCAGGCGCACCGTGGCGGCGCCGGACATCCAGCGCTGGCCCTCCTGCGGCTCCCACCAGCCGAGGCGCAGATAGACCTGGGGGTGGGCGACAGCAGGCGCGGGAATACGATACACGCTCGCATTGCCATCGGATGCAACGGGGGGCTCATCGCTCACCCGGCGCCAGAGAGCCTCGAAACGCAGCTCGTCTTCCTCATCGCCCTGTGTCCGGTCATAGAGCACGTACGCAGCGCCGTAGAACCGCAGCAAGGTACGCCGATCATCCTGCGTGTACTGTACAACGTCGGGTCGGTCCGGAAGGTTCCGCCTCAGCTCGCGCAGGATCGGGACATACGTGACCTCGTCGTAGTTGGCAGGGATGCGCGCCAGGTAACCACCCCATATCGGCTTCTGGTGCGTCATCTGGTACACCAGGTGCTCCGAGATGTCGTGGTTATAGGGCAGCGCCACCACCGAGCCGGCCGGGGGCGCGGCGGCCAGCGCGGCCACGGGCGCCGGGGTGGCGATCGGGCGAGGCTCGACGCGCCACATGCCATACTCGAGCACGATCACCGCGGCCACGAGCGCGCCGAGCGGGAGCCGCCAGCGATGTGGGGAGCGCTCAGCGAGCGCGGCGGCGCCGAAGGCGGCCAGCGCGGCCAGCAGCATATGGGTGCAGAGGAGCGCCAGCTGGGGGTAGCGGGAGACGCTCACGCCGGGCAGCCCTTCGATCAGGCGGTACGGCAGGGGAACGCCGGTGTCTACGCCGGCCACCCGGAGCGAAGCGCCCATGCCCACCACGTACATCGCGAGCGCGAGGGCCAGCAGCGGTAGGGCCAGGCGGCGGGCGCAGAAGGCCCCGAACATCGCAAGCGCGAGCAGAGTGTAGCCGGCGGCAGACTGGTAGCTGCCGGTGTGCGGCCATGGCGCGAAGCGCCAGACCCCATCGCGCGCCGGGCGCAGCCCCGCGGGGAGCACGAGGTCGAGCAGGTCGGCGCCCTGAGTACGGCTGATATCGATCCAGATCCGGTCGTCAGCCGGCCCTCCGCGCAGCGCCCCGCTCACCAGCAGCAGCGTTGGGATCGCGGCGAGCGCGCCTACCAGCGCCCCTGATCCCAGCACGCGGAGGCGGTTCTTGGCGCTCCCTCCGGCGTAGCCGAGGGTCAGCAGCGCGCAGAAGATACAGGTAAACAGGAAGACGTACAGCCCGAGCAAGGCGGTCGTGAGCAGCAGGGCCGCCGCGGCAGCCACGAGCAGCGCGCGCACGCGCACTGGCCGCGGCGTCTCTCCGTACAGCTCGAGCAGCAGCGCCATCAGCAGCGGCACGGTGAACCAGGTGGCCTTCTCGAGCTGGCCGTGCCAGATGACCGTGAGCGCGATCGGCGAGGCGAGAAACAGGGCCCCGCCCACGAGCGCGCCCGCCCGGCCAGCCCCGAGGCGCAGCGCGAGAGCGTAGAGCGCCAGGCCGTTCAGCGCCAGGGTGAGGAGCGTCGCGACGTTGTAGGCCACCACCGGGCCGAGGGCGTACTGCACCGGAAGCAGCGGGACAGAGAGCGGCAGCATCAGCGGCTCGAGCTCCATCCGGGCGCCGTGGGGCGCGAAGAGCAGCCGCGCGAACAGCGGGTTCGTCTGGTGCTCCAGGGCATAACGCGCCCACCAGAAGAAGTAGACCTTCTGCCAGCCGTCGGCGCCGGCGATCTCGCTGCCCCAGATCATGCCGAGGTTGGAGGAGAGCGGCCAGGTGAGCAGGACGGCGAGGCCCACGTAAAGCCCTGCCGCCAGCAGCGTCGTGCGGCCGAGAAGCCCTCTCATCGCGCCACCCGCCCCTGGTCCGGCGGCCAGCGCACCGCCACATCGACGAGCACGATGCTGATCACGCGCTCCCCCACCGGCTCGCGCTCCGCGGGCGCCCGCAGCACAAGGCGGTGCTCGCCGGGCGGCACAAGCAGACGCATGACCCGCCGCGACACGTCCGCCCCGACACCCCAGGTGCCGAGCGGCGCCGACCCAAGCAGCAGCGTCACCTCGCGCGGCTCGTGGAATGACTGGGCGGCGAGGCGCAGCTCCACCGCCTGGGGCAGGTCGGACGGGTTGATGAACACGACGGAGCCCTCCGCGGTCATCCAGCGCCAGCGCCGCTCGCCATCGCGCTCCTCGGGGAACCAGCCGTCGCCGAAGAACGTGAGCGGGCGGGACGCCGTCTCGGGCAGCCGGTAGGCGCTGAGCCGCTCGTCGGCGTAGACCGGGGCCACGCCAGGGAGAGCCTGGGTCAGCGCGGCCTCCATCTGCCGGCGCGCGCGCCCGCCGAGCGCGTCCCAGTGGACGACGACGTGGCGCACGCCGTAGTAGCTCATGGCGACCAGCCCATCGTCCGGGCGCTCGGGCAGGAGCGCGCGCTCATCTGGCTGCCCGGCCCACAGCTGGCGCACGCCCGGCACCGTCCAGACGAAGGGGTAGTACGGCAGGCGTGATACGTACCCGCCGACAACCGGGAGCTCGTGGACGATCTGCGCCCGCAGCGGCTCGGCGGACTCGGGGCGTGCCGGCAGGTCGATCAGCGCGCCGGAGTCACCGCGGAGCCGTGCGTAGTAGGGGTGCTGGGCGGCGAGGTGCAGCGGCCAGGCGGGCGGGAAGTACTCGATGAGCAGAAGGGCCGCCACCGTGACCAGCGCGAGCGTGCGGCGCGTGGTGGGAAGGCGCTCCAGCAGCACACGCAGGCCGAGGGCGGTGAGCGGCGCGAGCATCAGCACCGCGATCACCACAAAGTGGCTCGGTCGCCGGGCGATGTCGGCGCCGGGTAGACTGAGGAGTAGCGCGTAGGGCAGCGGCACGCCGGTGCGGAGCGAGCCGACGTGGAGCAGCGGGCCGAGCGAGAGCACCAGGGCGGCGAGGGCGATCAGCGCCCAGGGCCAGGGGGAGCGGCCGAGGGAGGAGCAAGGACGAGGGACCGAGGACGAAGGAGCGGCGGCGCTGGTCATCGACCGTCGGTCATCGGTCGTCGGCTGTGGGTTGTCGGTCGCCGGTCGCCGGTCGCCTCTTGCCAGCACGAGCCCAGCCAGCGCGAGCGCCAGCGCGGTATAGCCCAGCGAGACATTCCACGCGGCGATGTAGGGGTGCCACTCGCGCACGAGCGCCTCGACGGCGCCGCCCCACAACGGGTGGAGGCCGCTGGGCAGGAAGATATCGTAGAGGTTGGCGGAGTGGATCAGGATCAGATCGAGCGGGTTGTTCGGGTCATAGGGCGGCTCGGGCGTGGCGGCGCTGCGCCCGGCGCGCACCGCCACGAGCGCTGGGAGCAGGATCGGCGCCAGGGCGAGCGCGCCCGAGAGTGCCGTTATGACAAATTGAGCCGTGATTCGCCGCCGGGCGAGCCACGAGCGCGCGGCTGCCAGCCAGATCAGCGCGAAGATCGCCGTATAGATCGCGAAGAAGAAGAAGTAGTACCAGCTCGTGTAGCCGATCAGCGCCAGGAACAGGCCGGCGACAAACGCATCACGGCGGCGGAAGTCCTCAGCGGCGCGCAGCAGGAAAAGCGCGTAGAAGGCGACCCACTGGATCGCGATCTGCTCGAGCTGCCCATCCCACGCCTTGGTAAGGTGGAAGGGTGAGAAGGCGAAGATCGCGCCGCCGACGAAGGCCGCGACGCGGCTGCCGCTGACGCGCAGGGCGAGCAGGTAGGCGCCGATGCCGCAGAGCGTGAAGGCCAGCAGGAGCGCCACGTTGTAGCCGGCGACCGGGCCGAGCAGCGCGGTGACCGGCAGCACCAGCAGGCCATTGCTGGCGTTGAGCGTCTGGAGGTAGAGCGGCGTCCCGTGCGGGTGATACAGGTAGGTGGTGTAGAACGGGTTCTGGAGCGCGGCGACAGCTTTATGGACCCACCACAGGTTCCAGACGTTCTGCCAGCCGTCGCTATTGGCCACCGGGCCGCCCGGGATAGCGGAGGTAAGATGCGGCAGGATCGGCGCGAACACGATCAGCGTGAGCGCCAGATAACCAAGCGCAGGCGCGAGGATCGGGTGCTGCTTGCGGTATGCGTGGCGCGTCATGCGTCAGGGGTGCTGTGAGGCCGGCGCGCAACTACCAATAGCATCGACCGGGCGGGAGGCACGGCTCGCGTAGTGGCCCAGAGCAGCGCCTTGACCAGCCAGCGGTGTGGAGCGCGCAGGAGGCGGGAGGGCTCTGCACCGACACGCTCCCACGGGTCGCCGTAGACTGTGCGCTCAACGGTGAGGCCAGCGCGCTCGAGCATCCAGGTGAGCTGGCGCATGCTGAAGAGCCGGCTGTGGGTGTAGTAGCGCGCCTCGGCCTTCAGCGACGCCCAGCGCTCGAACTCGTCGTCGTGCTCGAAAGGGCGCAGCAGCAGGATATCGAACAGCGTGCGCAGCCGGCTCTTGAGGTAGAACTGGTTGGGCGTGGTGAGCACCAGGTAGCCGCCGGGCGCAAGCATGGCGCCGATAGTGGCGAGCGCGTCCACGGGCGGGTTGGCAAGGTGCTCGATCACCTCGGAGAAGAAAATCAGGTCGAACCTCCCGTCCTCGTAGGGCGGCGGCTCGGTGTCGATATTCCAGCGCCGCACCTCGACGCCGAGGCGCCGCCAGAGCTCGGCGCGGTGCTCGGGAAAGAGGTCGGTGCCGCTGACCTTATAGCCGGCGCGCACCAGCGCCTCTGTGAACAGGCCAGGGTTGACACCGATCTCCAGGGCGCGCGCGCCAGCCCCAAGCGGGATGGACGCGAGCAGCATATGGAAGCGGTGCCGGTGCAGGCGGAAGTAGTCACGCTTGCCCTCAGGGGGGATGGCGTCGCCCACAGCACGCAGGATGCGGTTGATCTGACGGTCTAGCAGCACGGGATTCTCACGAAAAGACACGAAGGCGAAGGCGCCCGGGATTGTACCACGATTAGCAGCCGCAGATATCGATGTCGCCCACGGCCGGCGACCGGGCCACAGCGCGGCAGACCGCAAGCAGACGCGCGGCGCGGCGATCGTAGGTGTGCTCGGCCACGCGCTCGGCGGCGCGGCTCGCCAGGGTCTCGCGGAGCTCCCCGTCGCCGGCGAGACGCACCAACGCGGCGGCGAGGGCCGCGCGATCCCCACGCGGGATGTGCAGCGCGCCGTCGCCGCCGGTGATCTCGCGCAGGGCCGGGATATCCGGGCAGACCACGGCGCGGCGCATAGCCATGTACTCAAACAGCTTGAGCGGCGAGGCAGTGACGTCCGTAACGGTGTCCGGCACGGCCAGAATGTCGCCGGCGGCAAGGTAGGGCGGGACGCGATCCTGGGGCTGCGAGCCGGCGAAGGTGACGTGCGCGGCGATGCCGAGGCGGCGGGCCTGCTCCATGAGGGCGTCGCGCTCCTGGGGCCGCCCGCCGACCAGGACGGCGTGCAGGTCGGGGCGCTCGCGGCGCGCGTCGGCCAGGGCGTCGAGCAGCAGGTCGAGGCCGCGATAGCTGAAGGTAAGCCCCGCGTAGACCACGAGCGTTGCGCCGGGCGGCAGTCCGAGCTCGCGGCGGGCAGCGTGGCGGTCGCGGGGGGCGTAGCGTGTCTGGTCGAAGGCATCGGGGAGCACAGCCACCTGGCGCGCGGGGCGGAGGCCGTCGCGCTCGAGCTGCTCGCGGAAGGCGGCGGTGAGCGAGGTGAGCGCGGCGGGCCGGGAGAGAGTCAGGCGGTCGAGCAGGGCGAGCAGCGGGGCAGCCCAGGGCTCCTTGGCACGCGACGGGTTGGTCGTCTCGAGGTCGTGGACCTCGTAGACCACGCGGGCGCCGGTGAGGCGCGGCAGGAGCAGGGCGAGCCAGCAGGCCAGGATCACCTCGCGGACGTAGACCACGGGGTAGCGCTCGCGGCGCACGCGGACGCGCCAGGCGAGGTAGAGGGCGGCCATCAAGGCGAAGGCGGTGCGCTCGGCGTAGTACCAGAGGGTCGATCGGTACAGGCGCGAGAGCCGGCCGATGCCAATGCGCGGCAGGTGCACCGCGCCGACCTCGTCGAAGGCGCTGGGGCCGCGGCGCATGCGCGGGACGATCGCCAGCATATCGGGCGCGAGGCGGCGCAACTCTCGCAGGGTGCTATAGGTCTGCACCGCGTTGGCAGACTTGAGGTCCGGGCTGTTCGGGTAGGCGATGTAGCAGATCATATCGTGAGTGTTGCGTGCTGCGTGCTGCGTGCTGAGCTCATAACCTACGACATCCTACCGCTGAAGACCTGCTGTTGATACAGGTCGAGGAGGTCATGGGCGATCTTCTCGGAGCGGAACTGCTCGGCGAACGGCGGGCAGCGCTCGGCAAGGCCGGCCCAGAGCACGCGGTCGGAGAGCAGGCGCGCCAGGGCGAAGCCGAGCGACTCGGCGCTGCGCGGCTCGACCAACAGGCCACAGGAAGCCGCGGCCACGTAGTCGCTCACGCCGGTCGTGCGTGTGACAATGGGCGGGGTGCCGGCGGCGGCGGCCTCGACAACCACGCGGCTGAAAGACTCGGCGACCGAGGGCACCACCACGGCGTCGGCGGCGGCCAGGTAGCCGAGAGTCTGCTCGTGGGGGACCCCGCCGGTGAAGATGACCGAGTCGGCCACGCCGAGGGCCTCGGCGCGGCGCTGCATGTAGGCGCCGTAGTCCCCGAAGCGCGGCGTGCTGCGGCTCGGGCCAATGATCAGCACCTGCGGCCGCACGCCGGCCTGCTGGATGTGGGGCACGGCCTCGACCAGGTCCACGATGCCCTTGAAGGGGTGCAGGCGGTTCAGGCTGACGACGATCGGACGCTCGGGGTCGAGGTTATGTCGCGCCACCACCTCAGCCCGGCTGCGCGCACGCAGAGCCTGGAGGTCGGCGCTACGTGGCGGGTAGCTGTCCTCGGTGATGTTGTACGGGATCGCCGTGACCTTCTCAGGCGGAGCGCCGAGGCGGACGGCAAGCGTCTTGAGCTGCGGCGAGTCGGCCCGGATCACGGCGGCGCGGCGGAAGACCAGCGGGAGGAGCGCGCGGACGGCAGCGTGGCGGCCGTAGCCATAGTCGAACTCCGGCTCGGCCATGATGTCGGCGCCCGGGAGCGTGACGGCGAGCGGCGGGCCGGCTGAGCCCTGCCCGAGCGCGGCGACCAGCCCAAGCGGGAAGGCCGTCTCGATGTGGACGAGGTCATAGCGGCGCTCCCGGATGAAGCGGCGGTAGTGGCGCACGGCGCCGGCGAGGTACGGGTAGCGCACCAGTAGGTCGGCGGCGCGGTTGGCGACCTTGGTGGGCAGGTCGGAGCTCACCGGCAGGCGGTGCGCCACGATGCCCTCCTGCTCCTCGCTGACCAGGCGCGGGGCAGATGCGTCAAGCGAGATGACCTCGGCGGTGACGCCGCGCGCACGCCAGGCGTGGATGACCTCGGCGTGGATACGGTTGCCCATGAGGGCGGGGTCGTAGCGCGGGATGAAGTAGAGTATGTGCATATAATATGTATGCGAGGGGTTCCCTCGCGCTCCTCTTTAGAGCTACGGCAGCCGGCGCCAGAGCTCAATCTGGCGGCCGTGGCGGGTGCGCACTGTGATCAGCTCGTAGGTGCCGCGGAGCGAGTCCTCGCCGCCGAAGTAATCGTCCCAGATGCGCGGGATATAGGTCGGGCGACGCACCTCCAGAACGTAGACCGGGTCTTGCTTCTCGTGGCCGGCGGTGCCCGCCCCGGCTTCCGGCACGGGGAGGCGCGCGATATGCCGCTCGGTGAGGCCGAGCAGGTCGATCGCGGTGCGGTCCGAGTAGTAGGCGATCGCGCCGGCGCCCGCGGCGGCCACAGTCTCCTCGGGCGCGGTGTTGTCGCGCAGCCACTCGCCGATCTCGGCCCAGATCCAGAGGCTCTCGTCGTTGCCGGCGAGGATCACGTCGTAGCGCGCGCTGCGCGTGAGCGCGTAGCTGCTGTAGAGCACGAGCACAAGCCCGAGGATCGCTGGCGCGGCGAGCCGCAGGGCGCGGGGGCGAGTGAGCCACCGAAAGGCTACGGCCATGCCACCCGCGATCAGCAGCGCGAGCCAGGGGACGATCGGCACCAGGAAGCGGTGGCCGGGGAAGTGGTCGCCGCCCACCACGACGACGTAGCCGGCGTAGGCGGCGCAGAGCAGCAGCAGGTAGGCGGGCCAGGCGAGCAGCCGGAGGACGAAGGACCAAGGACGAGCGGGCGCCTGGCCTTCGTCTTCCATCCTTGGCCCTCGGTCTGCACCACTCGGTCTCGCCGCGAGCGCCAGCGGGGCGAGGATCAGCAGCGGCCCGCCGAACTCGAGCGCGAAGCTGCCGAGGTACGCGAGGCCGCGCAGCCAGACCCGCGGCCCGCCGCCGGTCTTGACGTAGAACGTGTTGGGCAGCAGATCGCCGTAGTAGCTGAAGCGCCAGATGAAGAACGGCACGATCAGCGCGGCGTAGACCAGCACCATCGGGAGCGCGGTGGGCCAGAAGTCACGCAGAAGCGCCTGCGGCCGGCGGAGCGAGCCGCCGCGCGCCAGGCCCCCCACCACCACGACACACCCCGCGTGGAACACGGCGAGCGCGAGGAGCATAGCGCCCTCGGGACGGGTGAGGGTGGCGAGGGCGAAGATCAGGCCGGCGAGGAGCG
>JBDLTZ010000092.1:0-2935 GCA_039805565.1 Chloroflexota bacterium
GCTGGTAGTGCCGTGCCACCGCCTGCTGGGCGCAGACTCCTCGCTGGTGCGGTACGGCGGCGGGCTCGAGCGCAAGGCGTGGTTGCTGCGGCACGAGGGAGCCTGGGGAAAAGCTGAAGGATGAACAGCCAGCATTCTAGAACGGTTCGATCGGCGGCAGCCGCATGGTCATGGCCTCGATCCACACCACCGCGGTGATCCACAGCACGTAGCCCGCCATCGCCAGCACGGTCCAGCGCCCGGCCCGGCCGCGCCGCCAGAGCCATGCGGTTGCCGGGGCGGAGGCCGCCGCAAACACCCACGCCGAGAACATCAGCCAGCGCGAGGTGATCGACGAGAGGGTGATAAACGGCAGCACCGCCTGTGAGAGGCTCGAGAGCGCGGTGGCGAGCATGAGCCAGGGCAGCGCGCCCCGCCCCGCACGCCCGCGCACGAGCAGGTAGGCCCCCGGCAGCGCCAGCAGCGCCGGGAAGAAGCCGAAGTGCTCGATCAGACCACCCTGCCACAGCACCCGCAGCGTCTCGCTACGCGGGATAGGGCGCTTGCCGGTGAAGTCCGACATGCCCTCGGAGGCGATCCCCTGGAACACCGCCAGGAACTGCGGCAGCCGCACGCTGTAGTACGTCACGAAGACGAAGGCCGCAGCCGTAAGCCCGGCCGTCAGCAGATGCACCGTCGCCCGTCGCCCCTCAGCCGTGCGCGCGCCGAGCCAGAGCAGCGGCACGATCAGCACGCTGAAGATCGCCAGGTTGATGAACGTGCCGATGTGCCCGAGCGCAACCTGGGTGAACAGCAGCACGATCCCCCACCACGTCAGCCGGTCGCTGTAGCGCGGCCAGGCCGACGCGAGCACCAGCACCAGCAACAGCTGGTACCACTGCGTGGAGACGTGGCTGAAGAACGCGAACCAGGCGGTCATCGAGCCGCCCGCGGTGAGAGTGTACGTGGCCGCCGCCACCAACCCGAGCCGCACGCTGCCGGTGGCGCGCGCGATCAGGGCGTACATCAAGAGCGCGCCGGTGGCCTCAAAGGCACCCGACAGCAGCAGGAAGACGTCGCGGATGCTGGGGCCGAGCAGCATGAGCGGCGACGCCACGACGTACAGGCCCGTGGGGAAGGGGAAGGGCAGACCGCGGTGCTGGGCGTCGATGAAGTGCTGCCCGCGCACCAGGGCGTTCCAGCGGTTGAGGTGCAGCTGGATGTCGCCGGGCATCGAGTCGGGGTAGAGCCGCGCGCTGTACTTGAGCGCGAACCCGACGACGATCAGCAGCAGCAGCCAGCGCAGCGCGGCGCCCGGCGCAGGGGCGCCGAGGCGCTCAAGGATCGCTGGCGTGAGCCAGGCGCCCAGAGCGCCCGTAGCCACCGCGATCAGCGCGGCCTGCACCGCCCACGCATCCGCGAAGCCCAGGCGCCCCGGGTTCACCACCGCCGCCAGCGGGATGGCCACCGCCAGCGGCAGCAGCAGGCGGAGCGAGCCCGGCGCGGAGAAGCCTATCAGCCGCGCCGCCGGCCACAGCACCAGGAGCGCCAGTGGGAAGAGCGTCAGCCCGCCCAGATCGGGCAGCACGCCGGGCTGCGCCACGCCGCTGATGCGGACCAGCCCGCCCACCGCGACGCCGAGCGCGCTCCGGCTGTCCCCCGGCGGCCGCCAGGTCTCGGTCTCCAGCCCCAGGCGCAGCGCGCCGTCCGGCAGAGCGTCGGGCGGCAGGTAGACTCGGTAGCGCGCCGCCTCGCGCCGCAGCGTGAACGTGGCAGGCGCCACATCGCCCGCCGGTCGCAGCGTCAGGATCGTGGGCGGGGCCGAGGGGTCGCGGTTGGCGCGGTGCGAGACGATCGCCAGGTCCACCACCACGCCGCGACGCCCGGCCCCGGGCAGCTCGATCATCGCCGCCTCGCCGCGCGTCCAGCGGAACAGCCCGTTGGGCCACTCCCCCTCGGGGGTGTAGAAGCTGTGGATAAACGGCTGGTCGCTGAGCGGGCCGCGCTCCATGCCCATCTGGAAGCGGTAGGCGAGCGGCCACTGGGCGGCTAGGAGCAACAGCAGGCCACAGAGCGCCGAGAGGGCGATCGGTCGCCAGTCGAGCAGCGCGGCGAGCGCGCCGGTCAAGTGGTGCGGGAGACGATGTGTCTGAAGCATACAGGGCGCAATAATACCACAGCCCTACGGGCGGCGGAAGATTGTCAGCGTCTCGTGCAGGATCGGCACGAAGGCGCCGGTGTAGTGGGTGCGGTTCGAGCTGACGTTGTGCTGGATCTTGACGATGATGCCCTCGAGGTGGGCGCGGTCAAGCCGGGCCACGTCGGCGGTGAGCGCCTCGTAGCGGCCGCGGCGGCGCAGGTCGCCGATCAGGATCGTGAGGCGCCCGCCGGGGGCCAACAGCTCGAAGAAGCGACGGTAGCCGGCGCGCAGCAGCGCCTGGAACATCGGCAGCGAGCCGGCCATGCTCATGTCGCGCGGGTCCTCGCTGTAGCGCTTCATGTCGTGGTAGGGCGGGTGCCAGAAGATCAGGTCGTAGCCGGAGCCGATGTCGTCTCGCAGGCTGTCGGTGCCGCTGTGCAGGTCAAAGCCGGCGTAGGGGATGCCCATGTCGGCGCAGACCTCGCGGCTCGTCCCACTGCCCTCCATCGGGTCGAGCACGCTGCGCGGGCGAAACTCGGCGCACAGGTCTACCAGCAGGTAGCCCGAGCAGTTCCCAGGGTAGCCGCTCTCGCCCCACGGCCCGCGGCCGGGGTAGCTGACCACGCTGGTGAGCGGGGCACGTGTCTTCAGGTAGCGCTCGAGAGCCTGTGCGTCGCGCATAGTGTGAGTGCTGAGTGCTGCGTGCTGCGTATCTAGATCATACCTCAAGACTCAAGACTCAAGACGCACGCCTCGCCCTACTGCACCCGCACGAGGTCAGGGTTGTCACACGGGCGCCGCCCGATCTTGGCAATG
>JBDLTZ010000093.1:0-33422 GCA_039805565.1 Chloroflexota bacterium
CCGAGGCACACCCGACCTTCGCGCACGTCAAGCAGTGCTTGCAGGACGACAATTACCGCGCCCGCCTGCTCAAGACCTGCCGTAACCAGGAGGTCTTGACCTTCTGGACCGTGACGTACCCCTCGACCGCGGAGCAGCAGAAGACGAGCCGCGACGCGCTGCTGCGGCGCTTCGACGCGCTGCTCGTGACCGAGACCACGCGCTACATGGTCTCGCAGCCGAACCCCACAATGGACCTGCTGGAGGCGATGGAGGACGGCGCGATCGTACTGGTGCCGATGCCCGAGATGATGCTGGGCGACCTGGCGGGCACGATCGGCATGATCGTGTTTCAGGCCGTCGTGCGCGCGGCGCTCGGGCGCTCGGGCGACGACCAGAGCCGCGCGACCTACGCGATGGTGATCGACGAGTTCCAGGTGTTCGTCGGCACGGGCGACTCGAAGGACGTGCGGAAAGCGCTGACGCAGCTGCGGTCGCTCGGCATCGCCGGCATCTACGCGCACCAGGGCCTCAAGCAGCTCGGCGAGCTGGTGGACGAGATGCTGACCAACGCGGCCTCGCGCATCATCCTGAAGACCCAGGAGCCGGATGCCTCGGCGTACGCCAAGCAGTACGCGTCCTACGGCATCACCCCGGCCGACATCTCCGGGCAGAACCCGAACGAGCACCAGTACGCCGTGTTGCAGTGCGCGGGACGGCCGACGCGCCTGCTGTCGATGCAGACGCTCCAGTGGCCGGCGGTGGAGGAGGAGGTGGCCCCGGAGGAGACCGACCCCGCGATACTGGACTGGAAGACGATCATTCCGGCGGATGCGCCGGCCGTGGCGTATGACAAGCGGCTGGCGGAGATCGTCCACACCCGGTACGAGGGCGAGGAGTGGACCAAGATGGTGGCGAAGCTCGCCAACCTGCAGGCGGATCAGTGGGAGCGCTTCCTGGGGCGCTGGCAGGCGCTCCGCGAGACGCAGCGGGCGCACATCCTGGCGCACCCCGGCTGCATCCCCGACCGCTTCGAGCGGCAGCAGTGGCTCTCGCGGCTGCGGGCCGCCACACCGCGCATCATCGCGGCGGCGGAGTACGCGCGTATCCGCCGGACCATTGTGCCGCCGGAGGAGGGCGGGCAGCAGGGCGGCGGTGGCAGCCAGCAGGGCGGCGGTGGCAGCCAGCAGGGCGGCGCCGGTGCGGAGGGCGAGGGCTCGCAGCCGGCGCGCTTCTCGGAGCACGACACGCCCCGCGAGCGGCCTGAGCCGCCGCTCACGCCGCCGGAAGACGAGCCTGGCAACGATGCGGGTGAGCACGGTAGCTTCAAGCGCAAGTGACGCTGAGGGGGGGGCGGGGAGCGGGCACCCGCCCCCTCGAAACGGCATCCACGATGGAACTACAGAATCGGGATGGTTTTACACCCAAGACGTGCGAGCAATCGTGCGAGCAGACGTATGAGCAACCGTACGATCGACGGGCGATCAACCGCTTAATCGATAAGGCGTTTCCGCAGCAGCACGCCGCGGAGAACCCCTCCAAAGAGGGGCCAGAGATCATATAGTCTTGCTTCCTTGCTTGTGATGGTGTTTGTCGCTGCGCCTGCTGTTGTGTAAAGCGTGAGGTGTGAGGGATGGTTGGGAGGGGAGAGGAGGGAGAGGGAGCAGCTGGTGGTTGAGGCGAGGGGGATGCAGTGAGAGGCAAGGAGAGTAGTGAGGAGCAGGGATAGGGGGAGCAGGGAGGGAGGGAGTCGAGAGGGAGAGGGTGAGGGAGTGAAGCGGGAGAGGGTGGTCGGGGTGTGGGGTGTGGGGTGTGGGGTGTGGGGCGGGTGGGCAAGGGCGCGGGGCGGGTGGGCGAACAAATGAGCGCAATCGCTTTGCTGTGAGCTGGCGATCAAGCGGACGAGGATGCCAATGGATGCGAACGTGCGAGTGGTACGCGAGGTAACGGCGGATGGGCTCCAGCAGACCTACCGGCCGATACTCGATCTGGAAAACTTTCTTTGCGGCTTAGGGTGGATGGGTGAAGCCAGCAGCGAGCATGTGCGCCGCTTGTGGCTGCCAGATCGAACCGAGCGTACGGTGCGGGAAACGATGAACCGGCTCGTGCGCGATGAGTTGGTGGAGCGGCGAGCGTGGTTTGTGCCGCGCCCAAAGGTCAACGGGAAGAAGCAGGGGCCGGTGTTGCAAGAAGTGCTGTGGTCGCTCGGGAAGCGCGGGCGGGAGCTGGTCAAGGACCGCGACGCCTTTCCGCCGGCGACGCTGGCGCCGCGCCACACGAAGCTCTTGGCGCACGACACGCAGACCTACGAGATCATCGTGCGGATGATCGAGCTGGCCCGCCCGTTTGGGCTGAGCGGCGTGTACCTGGAGCGGGAGGCGCGCCTGGACCCACCGAGGCGCCGCCCGATCATGGACGCCTTCGTGTCGCTCCGTTTCCTTGGGGGAGGGGTGCCGGACAACGTGGTCCCCTGGACGAAGGACAAGAGCGAAACCGAGGAGGTGCGGCTCAGGTACGCGATCGAGAACGACCGAAACTCCGAGCCGGGGTCGGTCATCAAGGCAAAGGCCGATGCGTACATCAGGTCGGGGAACGAGCAGTGGTTCAAGCTGTACAGCCGCCCGTTTCCCGTCGTCGTCTGGCTCGTGCCCACTGAGACGCGGCTGCGCTTCGTGCTCGAGGCCTGGCGGGAGGTGTGGCCGCAGGGCACCTGGTATCTCACGACCGACGAGTGGATGAAGTACAACCGCTGGGTGTTCTACCACCGGGGAACGGTGCGGGAGCGCCCGCTGTTTGTCGAAGAGCAGTAGATCCATCGTGCACACTCTAGGAGGAACATCGTGAACGACATCGCAGCGGTTCTCGCGGGGGTGGCGGTCTTGAGCGCCACGGCTGGCGTCTTTGCCGGGTTTGTTATAGGGGTGATGGAGTTCGTGACGCGCCCCCTGTGGGATCGATGGAAGACGCCCCAGCAGGAGCGTAAGCTCGTGGACCAGCTTCAGAAAGGCCTGGCCGCGAACACTGCCCGCTTCCTGGAGGTACAGCAGGAGTGCTTTGGGGAGCGCGCCGCGGCCCAGGAGCGCGAGAGCGCGCTATGGGAGCAACTCAGCGAGGCGCAGCGCAATGCGCAGATGTGGCAGAGGCGTGCCCTGCGCTTCCACAGCATCTACGCCGAGGTGGCGGCGACGATCCGCGATGTGGCGATCGATCCGCGGCGCAGCGACGAGAGCCGCTGGGCGGCCGGGCGCGACTGGGGGATGCTGGCCTGCGTCGAGTGTGGCAAGCTCAAGGACCTCGAGGCGAAGCGCCTGCGTCTGTTGCGCTGTAGCGCGTGCAGCCGCACGCATGACCAGGCGACCGAGCACCAGGAGCCGGCAGCCGGCGCGCCGCCGCTCGCCGAGCGGCGGCGAACCTGGCGAGGCGTGACCGCAAAAACGAGTTTTGCGGAGAGTGTAAGATTCTGGCCTTCTCAATCGTCTTTATTTATAGAGGGGTAAAAAATCACCTCTGCTGGCCCCGGCCAGCGCCCTGGCATCACCGCACCACATCGCAGCAGCCGGATCCGACCACCGGCACAGGGACGCACTGTGACACGCACATCGACCACCAGGCCCGCGCCGCGCCCGCCTACCGCAGCATCCGCAGACGACCGCCCGTCGTGCTACGTCCGCGCCCCCCGCCCCCTGCTCGCCCAGCTCGCCCACGACCCCGCCGCTGTCGGCATCTGGCTTGTCGTCGCCCGCCTTGCCCTCGCCCGCCGTGGCCCCGTCCCGCTCTCCCGCGCCGACCTCGGCGCCTTCTTCGGCATCGCCCTCAGCGGGGGCGCCATCAAGCGCCGCATCGACCTCCTGACCGACAACGGCTGGCTCATCGCCCGCCAGCCCGCGCGCGGCGCCAAGCAGGAGCTCGTCCCCGCCTGGGGCCACGGCGACGGCGGCGCGGACCGACCCTGGGACTGGCAGCGCCACGACCACAACAAGCCCGAGCACCTCCGCTGCGTCCGCGTCGCCACCGACCTCATCGACCACCTCATCGGCCGCCTCGACCCCAAGGCTGGGCGCACCCCGGCCGTCATCACCCGCTACTTCACCGTCCCACTCCTCTCGCCGGCCGACCTCGGCGCCTACGCCCTCGCCTGGCACGTCACCACCACCGCCCCCACCCCGTCCCTCCAGGCGCTCGGCCTGCTGACGTGCGCGGGCGACACCCCCCGCGCGCCGCGCCCGCTCGCTGACCTGCTCCAGATCGCCGCCTCGGGCCGTCTCCACCTCAGCGGTGATGCCCCGATCCGGCCGAGCGTCCACGGCTGGGATCGCATCGGCGTCACCCCACCGCCTGACGCCCCCCAGGCCGGCGCGCTTTTTTTTGCCGAGGGGAGCGGATCGATCAGTGGATCGATCAGTGGATCGAAAACGGCCCAACAGCTGATCGCTTCGGAGGGCGATCCCGAGGGGCGATCTGACGCGCCAGAGTGCGCTCCGCAGCCCCCGGTCATCACGCAGGTCAAGATCGCATGGGATCTCATGGAGTACATGGAGAATCAACCAACAAAACATGATCCCCCCCCACCTGTGCGTTGTTCCGCAAACGGCGGCGGCGGCATGGCCCTGCCCCTCGATCAGGGACAGGGAGACGACCGGCGCTCCGCGCCGGAGCAGCCAGGGTTCGCTGAGCTTGCCTTCGGCCAGCTCGACCCCGATCTCCGATCCGGCCACCTCGCGCTGAACCCGAGCCGCGCGATACCGGCCGGGGAGTGGGCCGAGCTCCTCGCGCTTGAGAGCGAGATCGGCGCGCGGCAGCTGCTCGTCTGGCAGGCGAAGGCGCTGCGCGGCGTCGAGCGCCGCCCGCAGGGCGTCCACCCCGGCTACTACCGCGCCTGCGCCGAGCGCGCCGCGCTTGATGCCTACCGGCCGCCCCGGCACCGCACGCCGCTTGTTCGTCAGGACGACGCCCCGCCGCCCGCGCCCGAGGCCGCGCCGGTCGCCTCTCCGGCCCCGGTGCCTGCGCCCGAGGCGCTCACACCCGAGGCCGAGGCGCTGCTTGTGCAGATGGGGGTGCGGGAGCGTTCGGGCCTGGCGGGCGTGGACGTGGGGCTGATGCGGGCGTGGCAGGCCGTAGTGGGCCACCCGGGGCTGGCGGCGCGCTTCGACGACCCGGTGGCGTTCGCGGTGACGCAGCTCCGGCGGGGGAACGCGCCCCCGGCGGTGGCCGAGCTCGAGCGCTGGCACCGGCGCCAGCAGCGGCGGGACGACCCGCACGAGACCTGGCGGCTGATCCAGGCGGAGGCGGCGACGGCGGAGGCGGTGGCGGACACGGACGCGCTCGCCGAGCGGGCGCTGGCGCTGGCGCCGGACGGGGATGACCAGCTCGCGCTGGCGTCGCTGATGGAGAGCCTGGCGCAGGGGCTGAGCGGTGAGGCGGCGCTGGCGCGCCTGGAGGCGGAGCAGGAGGAGCGGCGGCGGCGCGACGCGGCGCGCAGGGAGGCGCGCGAGGCGCGGCTGCGGGAGCTGTGCGGCGCGTGACGGGGTGCTACCGGGGGCACAGGCGGTCGAGCCATACGGCACAGTGTATCCACCACGCTCCTAGGGGCGGCGGGCGTGGTGGCCGGGTGTGGTAGGATTGCGCGGCAACCCCTAGAAGAACGAGCTTGCTGTGGAGCACCTATGAGCATCCCACGCCCCGAGTACCCGCGCCCGCAGTTCGTGCGCGCCGACTGGCTGTGCCTCAACGGCAGATGGCAGTTCGAGATCGACCCCGCCGATACCGGCCTCGAGCGCGACATGCTGAACCGCCCCCTCGCCCAGGAGATCGTGGTGCCGTTCTGCCCCGAGTCGCCACTCTCCGGCATCGGCGTCACCGACTTCATGCCGGCCGTGTGGTACCGCCGCACCGTGGTCATCCCGCCCGCCTGGGAGGGCCAGCGCGTGCTGCTGCACTTCGGCGCCGTGGACTACGACGCCACCGTATGGGTTAACGGCGTCGAGGTCGGCCGGCACCGCGGCGGCTTCACGCCCTTCACCTGTGACCTGCACGGCGTGGCCGCCGCCGGCGAGGAGGTGACGATCGTCGTGCGGGCGCGCGACGACAACCGCCCCTCGCAGCCGCGCGGCAAGCAGTCCACCCGCTACGCCAACTACTCGGTGTTCTACACCCGCACCACCGGCATCTGGCAGACGGTGTGGCTCGAGCCGGTGCCGGCCTGCTTCCTGCGCCGCACCCGCATCACGCCCGACGTGGCGAACGGCACCATCCGGCTTGAGCAGCCGCTGAGCCAGAACCGGCCCGGCCTGCGCCTGCGCGCGGTGCTGCGGGACGATCATGGCGAGGTGGTGAGCGCGAGCTGCCGCGCCGACCTGGACCTGGCGCCGCGCCTCGACCTGCCGATCCCCGCCGGGCAGCAGCGGCTCTGGTCGCCGCGCGACCCGTTCCTCTACACGCTGGAGATCGTTCTCGAGGACCGCGACGGGCAGACGGTGGACCGGGTGATGAGCTACGCCGGCCTCCGCAGCGTCGCGATCGACGGGCCGCGCGTGCTGCTCAACGGCGAGCCGGTCTTCCAGCGGCTGGTGCTCGACCAGGGCTACTACCCCGACGGCATCATGACCGCGCCCAGCGAGGAGGCGCTGGTGCGCGACATCGAGCTGAGCATGGAGGCCGGCTTCAACGGCGCGCGGCTGCACCAGAAGGTGTTTGAGGAGCGCTTCCTGTACCACGCCGACCGGCTGGGCTACCTGGTGTGGGGCGAGTTCGCCGACTGGGGCGTGAGCAACTACGGCCCCCAGCACGACCACCAGCAGCCCACGATCACCTTCGCCGCGCAGTGGCTCGAGGCCCTGGAGCGCGACTACTCGCACCCGGCGATCGTCGGCTGGTGCGCGCTGAACGAGACCGCGCAGGTGCTGCACGACCGCATCACCGCGCTGGACGACGCCACCCGCGCGCTGTTCCTGGCGGCGAAGGCGATGGACACCTCCCGCCCGGTGCTCGACACCTCGGGCTACTCCCACCGCGTGCCCGAGACCGACATCTACGACTCGCACGACTACATCTACGACCAGGACTTCCACGCCGGGCTGGAGAAGTTCCGCCAGCGCCACGCCGGCCTCGCGCTCGGCACGCCCTATCTCAACCCGGACCAGGAGCGCTTCGCCGCGCTGGCCCCGCTGCTGCGCACGCCGCTGCCGGTGGTGTGGTCGGTCCCGTACCGCGGCCAGCCGTACTTCGTGAGCGAGTTCGGCGGCTTCAAGTGGAACCCCGGCGCCGCGGCGAAGTCGGCCACCGAGAATTTGCTGGACCGCACGACGAGCTGGGGCTATGGGGCCGACCCGGCGTCTGAGGAGGATTTCTACCAGCGCTTCCAGGCTGTGTGCGACGTGCTGCTCGACGACCCGCTCATGTTCGGGTACTGCTACACGCAGCTCACCGACGTGTTTCAGGAGGAGAACGGCGTGGTGGCGTTCGACCGCAGTCGCAAGCTTGACCTCGCGCGCCTGCACGCGATCCAGCAACGCCCGGCCGCTATCGAGGGGTGATACCCTCCCGGTGCCTGGCCGGCTGCGCCGACCTGGTGCGGCCTCGCGAAGCACGCATACCATTCCCCCGCGTGACGGGCGTGGCCTCGCCCCTCCCCGTCACGCCTCCCCATCCAGCTGCGCCCGCAGCGTCTCCGCGCCGCCGCAGCGTCCACGCGCACGGTTCCGTCGGTATCGACCAGGCCCATTCATGCATAGTCGGGGTAGGTCTGCTGAAGGCGATCGAGGGTGGGGCGCCGGGCGGCGAGCGCGGGGTTCTGGAGCGGTGTGAGCGAGGCCAGGATCTGGATGTCGCCTGAGCGCTCGAATATGCCGCGGTCAAGTTTCTCGCTCATCTGGACGGCGAGATTGGCGAGCCGCTGCCCCCGGTCAACCTCGATGGTGGCGCAACCGACAGCGGGGTGCCAGACATTGGGGAGGGGGCACGAACATCGTGCCCCAGCGTTTCGCGCGTCCTGATGCGCGAAACACCTTCTTGAGCACTCGAGGAGCGTTTATCATAGAGCCGCAGGGGCGCGATGTTCGTGCCCCTGCGTTTTTCGCATGCTGATGCGGTAGATCCGCACTTGCCCTTCACGCAAGGTGTGGTATGATACAAGTGTTTGAGGCGTATGAAGAGAAAGATGCTGCGATGCATGTGTACGCGCTCAGTCTCGAGAAAGGCGGCTGCGGCAAGACCGCCCTCGCCGTGAACCTCGCGGCAGGCTTCCAGCAGCTCGGGCTTCGCGTGCTGCTCGTCGATCTCGATGCACAGGCGAGCGCCACCCACTGGCTGGGCCTGGACCCGGGGTTGCTGCGGCGCGAGGCCAGCGTGCTCGGGGTCCTCGACGACGCCATGCGCGGGAGCGTCACCGCGGAGTCGGTCCTCGCGCGGGCCGTGGCGACAGAGGAGGGCGTAGACGTGCTGCCGGCCCACGGGCTTATGGCGGCGCTCCCCGCGCAGCTGTCCGCCGCCCCGCTCGGCGGCCTGTTCCTGCTCCGCCAGGCCCTCGCGGCCGTCGGGCAGTCGAGCGCACCCTACGACATCGTTGTGCTCGACCTGCCGCCCGCCCGCGGGCCGGTGCAGGCGATGTCGCTCGCGGCCGCGACGCGCTGCATCGTCCCGATCCAGCCGGAGGATCTGGTGGTCCGCGCGCTACAGGCGCTCATGACCTCGGTCGAGCAGGTGCGGCAGAACGACGTGAACAGCGCGCTGCGGGTCTCGGTCGTGCGGAACAAGTACGCCCCGCGCAGCAACGCTGACCGGGTGTTCGACCAGCTGCTCCAGGAGCACTACGGCCCGTACCTCGCCCGCACCATCTTCCCGATCCGCGCCGCCCTGCGCGACTCGGCGGCGCTCCAGCAGAGCGTCTTCCGCTACGCCGGGCCCGACGCGGGCGAGGTGCGGGCGCTGTTCCTCCAGCTCATCGAGGAGCTCGTCGGGATGGACGGGCAGCAGCCATGAGCGCGAAAGCCGACAAGCTGAAGGAGCTGCGCGAGCGCGCTGCGGCCATGATGACCCGTCCGGCCCCGGGGGCGGCGGACGCTCCCCCCGCGCCCGAGGCCGCGCTGCCCGCGCCCGAGACGCCGTCGCCGGAGGGGCCCTCGGCCACCGAGCTGCAGGCGCACTTCGGGATCGCCGCGCTCGACCAGGTGGCCGCCGGGCGCGCCGTGCAGCGCCTCCCGGTCGGCCACATCGCCCCCGACCTGCGGCCCGAGGCGCGCCAGCCGCGCCTGCTGCCGCTGCCTGAGGAGCTCCTCGTCGGCGGCCAGCCGGCGCCGGGGTACGCCGACCTGGTCGAGTCGCTGCGCGAGCTCGGGCGGTCGCTGGCGGAGCGCCAGATCCAGCCGATCCTGGTGTACCCGGGCGCGAGCGACCGCTACCCGGCGGCGCGCTACCGCATCCTCGTCGGGCACCGGCGCTGGACCGCGGCGTGCCTCGCCGGCCTGCCGCAGATCGACGCCGTCGTCGTGGAGCCGCCGACCGACGCCGACCGCATCCGCCTCCAGTACGCCGAGAACGAGGAGCGGACCGACTTCAGCGACATGGAGCGGGTCTGGGCGCTGCAGCAGCTGAAGCAGGCCCTGGGGGACGCGCCCTGGGAGGCGGTCGAGGAGCGCATCCAGATGAGCCGCGGCCGGCGGCAGGAGCTCCTGCGCCTCACCGCCTTCACTGCGTCCCAGCAGGTCGACATCGCGCGGCTGCGGCTGCGCGAGACGCAGCTCCGCCCGCTCCACACGGCGATCCGGAGCGGGGAGCTGACGGGCGCGCAGGCCGAGCAGGTGCTTGCGCAGCTCGTGAAGGTGGCGCGGCCGCTGGCGGCGCAGGGCGAGGGCGAGCGCGGGAGCACGCTCGACGGGCCGACGATCGCGCGTGCGGTCGCGCGCGCGAAGCGCGCTGCGGTCGCGGCGCAGCCGACGCCTCAGTGGGTCCCGGGGCTGCGCGACCAGCTCGACCGCGCGGAGAAGGGGCTCACCCGCGCGCGGCGGCGGTTTGGCGAGCTCGGCGATGCCGACGCCGGGCAGATCGCCGCGCAGCTCCGGGCACTTGCCGCGCGCCTCGCGGAGGCCGCATCCGAGCTTGAGCGACGGGAGCCGGGCACGCCAGAGGACGAGGACACGTGATCGCCGGCGGCCCGGCGCGCCGGCGCTGAGATCAGGGCCTCCTGGAGCGCGGGCGCCCTGGCGGGAAGCAGCCCTCTGCCACCTCCTGCTGGTAGCGGTCGAGCGCGGCGCGCGTGGTGTACCACTGCCGGCCGCGCTTGGTGCCCGCGAGCCTCCCCTTGCGTATCAGGAGCGCGAGGTACTCGGCGCTGTGCCCGCTCTCCGTCGCCAGGTCGGCAAGTGGCAGCCACTCGTCGTTGGCGTCGATCTGGCACGCCTCCAGGTAGAGGTCGAGCCCCTGCTCGATCGCCCGCCCGATCAGGTTGAGCAGCGGCCCGGAGCGGCCACGGTCCGCCTGCGCGAGCGCCTCGATGTAGCCGACACGCCACTCGCGGAGGAGCAGCGCGGGAGGGTACCCCGCCCGCATCAGCATCAGGTTGAGCAGCAGACGCCCGGTGCGGCCGTTTCCATCCTCGAACGGGTGGACGGCGAGGAAGCCGTGGTGGGCGATCACGGCGCGCACCACGGGCGGGTGGCCCTGGCCCTCGCCGCTCGGCCACGCCGCCCACTCGGCCATCAGCCGGCGCACATCGCGCGCGGGCGGCGGCTGGAGCGATGACCCGATGATGCGAACCGGACCGGCGCGGAACGAGCCCGCCGACGCAAGGTTTTTGTCCATCACCAGGCGGTGCATGGTGAGGATGGTTGCCTCATCGATGTCCGTGCCCGGCTGGGCGATCGCTACCAGATGGTCGAACGCCTCGGCGTGGTTGCGGGCCTCGAGGTGCTCGCGCATGCTCTTCTCGCCGATGGTGACGCCGTGCTCGATGACGAGCTGCGTTTCGCGCAGCGAGAGGGTGTTGCCCTCGATGGCGTTCGAGTGGTAGGTCAGCGTGATCCGGAGCTCGTCGTACAGGCGCCGGAGCACGGTTGGGGAAAGCGGGCGCCGCTGGTCCAGCAGCGCCTTCTTCTCGCTCAGGCGCTGCGCGAGGCGAGGGTCCAGACGAATCATGCTCATCGCGTCTCAAAAAACTGTATCGGATGATGTTATTATACATCATCCGATACAGTTTTTTTGGGGCAGCTCACCTGCTGTCTTGGCGGATGTCTGAACAGCTTGTGCGCACACAGGTGACGCAGGCGAAGCGGTAGCGCGTGTGAGCACCGGGCGGCCGCCTACCAGCGGCGATAACGGGGTGGGCGGTGGCGGCCGCGTGATCAGGCTCCTGACCGCCCGCAGATCTGTGTTCATACTGCCGTACCACAGCTCGACCGCACGCGGTAAAGAGGGTAGAATACAGTATCGCTATCCTGCGCGTTCCCGTCGATAGTGACCAGCCACGTGGCTCAGCCCTCCGTTCAAGCCAGTGCCCAAGGCAACGCCGGAAACATCCTGAACGCTCGAACAGCGGCCCGACCTGCCTGATGAACTCGTTTGAACAGTCGGATAAAGTAGTGCACCATGAGCAACAGCACCGACCTCGACCAGCAGGCGGAAGAGCAGCATTCTCCCATACACCTTAGCCAGAGCTTGCTCAGGTCGATCCCCGACCTCGTCTTCCGCCTGAGCCGCGAGGGCGTGATTCTGGACTATGCGGCGCCGTCCCCCCAGTCGCTGTACGCCTCCCCCGCCACCTTCATGGGCCAGCATATCTCGGCGGTGATCCCCCCGCAGATCTGCGCGCTGACCCTGGACGCGCTCGCGGCAGCATACGCGACCGGCAACCTCCAGACGCTCGAGTATTCGCTCCTGATGGGCAGTGAGGAGCGATACTACGAGGCCCGCGTGGATGCGCAACCCGGCCTGGACGAGGCGGTAGTGATTGTCCGCGACATCACCGAGCGTAAGCGGGCCGAGCTCGAGCGGCAGGCGCTGCTGGAGATCACGCAGGGCGCCGCGGCCAGCTCGGAGATCCACACCTTCCTGAAACTGGTGCACCAGGCCCTGGCGCGGGTCATCGCCGCGGAGAATATGTTCGTCCGGCTGTTCAACCCGCGGACGAACGTCGTTGACGATGTCTACGCGGTGGACAAGCAAGGCCTATCGCTCGTCCCGACCCTGATGGCGCGCACCCGGGCCGCCTACGTCTACCGCGTCGGCCACGCCGTGATCTTCTCGCCCGAGTCGTTTGAGGAGCTTCGGCTGCACGGTGAGGTTGAGGGAGGGGTCCCGTCGCCGGCCTCCTGGGTGGGCGTGCCGCTGACCATCGGCGAGCGCATCATCGGCGTCCTGGCAGTCTTCGACTACGAGACACGCGACTGCTACGCGGAGCGTCACAAGGCCTTCCTGACCTCGGTCGCCGCGCAGGTGGCGCTGGCCATCGAGCGTCGCAAGACCGAGGAGGCCCTGCGCGAGAACGAGGCCAGGCTCAGCGAGGCCCAGCGTATCGCCCACCTGGGTGTCTGGGAGCTGAACCTGTACGAGAACCGCCTGACCGCATCGGATGAGGTTCACCGCATCTTTGGCTTCGAGCCGCCCGTGGACGACGACGGCTACGAGGCGTTTCTCACACGGGTGCATCCTGACGACCGTGAGTGGGTCATCAGGAGGCACTACGAGTGCGTCGAGGCGCATCGGCCCTTCGAGCTGGAGTACCGGCTCCTGATCGGGGCGGGGCAGGTGAAGCATGTGCATGAGCGCGGCACCGCCTGGTACGATCACGATGGCCAGCCGGTGCGCATCCTGGGCACGGTGCAGGACATCACCGAGGCGAAGCGCTCCACTGAGGAGATCACCCGGCTCTCACGGGTCGTCGAGCAGATGGAGGATCTGGTCACCATCACCGATGTCAGCGGGGTCATCCTGTATGTGAACCCGGCCTTCGAGCGCCAGTTCGGCTACAGCAGGGCCGAGGTGCTCGGCAAGACGCTGCGCCTCATCAAATCAGGGCTCGAGAGCCCGGAGTTCTACACGCGCCTGTGGACGACCATCCTGCGTGGCGAGCCGTTCTACGCCGAGTTCCGCAACCGGCGCAAGGACGGCCTGCTGATCTACGAAGACAAGACGATCACACCCATCCGCGATGAGCGCGGGGTCATCACCCACTTTGTCGCCACCGGCAGGGATATCACCGCGCGCAAGCAGATGGAGCACGACCTCCGGGTGCGGCTCAAGGAGCTGACCTGCCTGCGCCAGGTGCAGCATGTGCTGGAGGCGTCCCTGCCCCACGAGGAGCTCTGCCGCCAGATTGTGGCCTATCTGGCGCCGGCGATGCAGTTCCCTGAGAAGGCGGCCGTGGCCCTTGAGCTAGATGGACAGCGCTACACCTCGGGGTTCGACGAGGCGCCCCCGGTGCGCGAGCTGTCGGCGCCTATCATGACCGGCGGCGCCGTCCGCGGGAAGCTGTCGGTCGCCTACAGCGACGACAGCCCGTTCATTATCCCGGAGGAGCAGAACCTGCTCGACGGCATCACCCACTCGCTGGGCCTCTGGTTCGAGCGCCAGCAGGCGGAGGAGGCGCTCATCAAGGAGCGCAACTCGCTGGCGCGCCGGGTCGACGAGCGCACGGCCGACCTCAGCCGTGCGAACATGGAGCTGGCGCGGGCGGTGCGGGCCAAGGATGAGTTTCTGGCCAACATGAGCCACGAGCTGCGCACCCCCCTCAACGCCATCCTGAGCCTGAGCGAGATTCTGCTGGAGCAGTACCGCGGCCCGCTCAACGAGCGCCAGCGGAATATGCTCGGCCACATCGAGGACAGCGGCCGCCACCTGCTCACGCTCATCAACGACATCCTCGACTTGTCCAAGGTAGAGGCCGGCCGGATGGACCTGCAGCGCGAGGCTGTGTCGATCTCGATGATATGCGAGGCCAGCATGCTCTTTGTCAAGGAGCAGGCGATCAAGAAGATGCTCAAGCTGGCCTTCCGGCTCGACGACCAGATGGCGATGGTGGAGGCCGACCCGAAGCGCCTCAAGCAGATCCTGGTGAATCTGCTCTCCAACGCGGTCAAGTTCACCGAGCCGGGCGGCCGGGTCGGCCTGGAGGTCACTGCCGACGAGGAGGCGGGTGTGGTCCGCTTCGCCGTGCAGGACAGCGGCATCGGCATCTCGCCCGAGGACCTCACCCGGCTCTTCCAGCCCTTCGTCCAGCTCGACTCCCGCCTCAACCGCCAGCACGAGGGCACGGGGCTTGGGCTGGCGCTCGTGCGCCGTCTGGTCGAGCTGCACGGCGGCAGCATCGCGGTGGAGAGCGAGCTGGGGAAGGGCAGCTGCTTCACGGTGAGCTTGCCCTACGCCCACCCCAGACGGCGGGAGGTGAAGGGCGCCGCCGCGCCGGCCGCCGACGCCAGCGCGCTGCGCTCGGCGCTGGTGATTGAGGACTCGAGCATCACCAGCGAGCAGCTTACGCGCTACCTGGAGGAGCTCACTATCCGCACGACGGTCTATGAGCAGGGCGAGGGCGCTTTGGAGCAGATCGCCGCGCTCCACCCCGATGTGATCTTCCTGGACCTCCAGATCCCAGGCCTGTCGGGCTGGGAGGTGCTGACCCGTCTCAAGGCCACCTCTGAGCTGCGCAGCATCCCGGTGATCATCGTATCGGTGGTGGATGAGCGCGAGAAGGGGCTGGCGGCCGGCGCCGCGGAGTATCTGGTCAAGCCGGTCTCGCGCGATGATCTGCGGCGCGCTTTGGCTACGGTCACGGCGGCTCGGGATATCCCCCTCGAGGCGGCGATCATCGCGCCGCGGGCCCTGCCGGCCGTCGCCGACGCGCACATTCTGCTGGTCGAGGATAACGAGATCAACATCGTCGTCGTTGGCGACTACCTGCGGGATCGCGGCTATCGCCTGACGGTCGCACGCAATGGGCGCGAGGCCCTGGCCCTGGTTGAGGAGGCTCGCCCGGATGTCATCCTTATGGACATCCAGATGGCGGAGATGGACGGGCTGGAGGCGACGCGCCGGCTGCGGGCCATGCCCGCGTTCGCGGCTACGCCGATCATCGCACTGACCGCCCTGGCGATGGTCGGGGACCGCGAGCGCTGTCTGGAGGCCGGCGCGAACGAGTACCTGACTAAGCCCGTCAGCCTGAAGAAGCTGGTAGAGGTGATTCAGCAGTTCGTGCGCCGATAACTGGGCTCGCTGCCGGTATGGCTGATGGCATCCTCGCTCGGGTGAGCGGCAGCGCCGAGCTCCAGTCGCTCACGACCCTCATGGCCTCCTACGACATGGCGCTGGTGTCGTGGTCAGCTCGCCGCTGCGTCGGCGACAGGCGCTGCCGGGTCTGGTATTTGTGCCAGGGGCAGCCACACGGTGAACGCGCTGCCTTTGCCCTCCGTGCTCTCCACCTGCACGACACCCCCGTGCAGGGTTACGATCTCCTGTACGACGTAGAGGCCGATCCCCATCCCGCTCACCATCTGCGCTGTTACCGCCGGCGCCCGGTAGTAGCGCTCGAACAGGTGCGGCAGGGCATCGGCCGCAATGCCCATCCCCTGGTCGGCGACGATGAGGAACACGCGATCTCCCCGCTGGCCCACCTGCACCGATACGCCGCCGCCGCTCGGGCTGTACTTCACCGCGTTCTGCAGCAGGTTGGTGAGCACCTGCTCCAGGCGCATGGGGTCGCCATGCACGATGAGCTCGGCCTCCGGGGTCTTACAGGATATGGTGTGGTCCGTTAGGCCGGCCGCGCTCTGCTCGACGATGCGGCGCGTCAGTGAGCACATGTCCACGGCCGTCCGATCAAGGCGCAGTTGGCCGCCCTCGAGGCGCGCGACATCAAGCAGTGTCGTCACCATCTCGTTCAGCCGCGTCAGCTGCTCTTCGGCCAGCTGCAGATTGCGCTCCACCCGCGCACCTGCCTCGCCGCGCGCGAGGCGGCGGCGCATGAGCTGGAGATTGCCCAGAGCCGCCGTCAATGGGGTGCGGAGCTCGTGCGCGGCGAGCGAGAGGAAGCGGTCGCGGACCTGAATGGCCGACTGCGCCTCTGTATACAGCCTGGCGTTGTCCACGGCTAGCGCCGTACGCTGCGCCAGCTCCTCGACCAGGCGGGTCTCGGCAGGGGTGTAGGGCTGGCTGCCGCCGGTCCGCCCGAGCCAGAGGGCCCCGAGGGTCGCACCGCGGGCCGTCAGCGGCACCACGAGATGCGAGCGCGGGGCCGCTGTGCCCGCCACCGCCTGCTCAGCCGGCGCGGCGTCTGCGCCGGCGAGGGCCGCGTCATCGCTCAGCGGACGCGTGAGCATCTCCCCTGTTCGAATGACCTGGGCTGCGGGGTGTGGTCCCTGGGGGTCAACGGAAGCGGGAAGGCTCGCTTGCAGCACCTGCTCGTACGAAGGGTCGGCGTGCGCCACCGCCACCTGCTGGATGGCGCCATCCGGCATCTTGAGAAAGACCACGCACAGATCGGCCACAGCCGAGACGGCGAGGCGGGCGGTCGCCTGCAGGCGCTCCTCCGCGACGAGCGAGGTGGCGAGGAGCGCGCTTGCCTGGGACAAGAAGGCTGCCCGCCGCTCGGCGGCCTCAGCCACGTCACGCGCCGCCTGCTCGCGTCGGAGCGCCGCTTCGCGAGACAGCTCCTCCGCGCGGCGCTCGCTGATGTCGCGGAAGACCAGCACCGCCCCGACGATGGTCCCGTCGCGCGTACGAACGGGCGCACCGCTGTCGTCGATCGGGCGCTCCGTGCCATCGCGGGCGAGGAGCAGGGTGTGATTGGCGAGCCCGACGATGGTGCCCTCACGGAGCGTGCGCTCGATCGGGCCCTCCACCGTCAGGCGGGTCCCTTCGTTGATGATGTGGAAGACCTCGGTGATCAGCCGGCCCTCCGCGTCCGCCAGAGGCCAGCCGGTGAGCGCCTCTGCGATCGGGTTCATCAGCGTGATGCGGCCGGCGCGGTCTGTGACGATCACGGCGTCCCCGATGCTGTCGAGTGTGACCGCGTAGCGCTCCCGCTCGGCATGCGCTTCCAGCTCAGAGTGGCGCCGCGCGGCGTTCAGCGTGCTGATCAGCAGGGCGGCCGCGAGGAAGGTCGCGACGCGGACAGCGGCATCGAGGGTGAGGGGGAAGATGAAGTATGGCGGGAGGAACACGTAGAACGTTGCGAGGGCGGCGAGACCGGCGGCGAGCAATCCAGGTCCAGTACCGGCGTACCAGGCGCTTACCATCACCGCCGCCAGGAACAGGGAGAAGATGCTCTGCCCCAGGTAGGGCGCGAGCAGCAGGGTGAGCAGGAAGGCCAGGAGCGTGGAGCCCACCGCGACGGCATAGCCAAGGAGACGCGGCGGCCGTGTAGGGTGAAGCGGGAAGCGCATTAGTGTCCCTCGCTAGCAACCAGGGCGCGCTGCTTATGATGGTGTACTACATATTATATAGTAGCGGGTGACAGGGTTGTGCGGGTCCGCTCGGGGCTCTGGCAGCGCACTGCCGGTGGCGCTGACGCTAGACTGAGGACCGGCAGCGCGGAGCGTTTCGCAGCGGTTAGAGATGACGCGACCTATGTCTGGTCCGGCAGCTCCTGCTCCAGCCGGCGCGTGGCTGGGTGTGCGTAGACGAGCGCCGTGAGCAGGAACATGAGGCCCCCGGCGCAGAGCATCAGCAGGCCCATCCCACTCCCCGCCCTGCTGCCCACCAGCGGCGCGACCGCGCCCCAGGCCGGCGCCCCGACCGCAGGCTCCAGCACCCGGTCGACCAGCGGCCCCGTGACGAGCAGCGAGAGCGGGTTCGCCAGGTACATAAGCTGGAACAGCAGCGCGAACACGCGCCCCTGCAGCCGCGCCGGCACCTTCAGCTGCAGCAGCGACGCGAACGACGCGTCCACCAGCGGGTTCGGGAAGAACACGAAGAACAGCGCCAGCGCCAGCATCTCGGGCGTGCGCATCAGGCCGTAGAGCGAGAGCCACGTGGCGCGGAACAGCAGCCCGAGCATGATGCCGTGGATGCGCGGGCGCGTGCCGCCCCACACGCCCATCACCAGGCCGCCGGCCACAATGCCGACGTTCATCGTCGTGAGCAGCAGGCCGAGGGTGCGCTCGCTGCCCGTGAGCGTCAGCACGTAGGGCGTCGTGAGGCTCATCGGTCCGGACAGCAGGAAGTTCAGCACGGCGGCGTAGATCATCAGCACCAGGAGCGTCGGCCGCTCGCGCAGAAACGCGAGCCCCTCGCGGTAGCTGCCCCACAGCGAGGCCGGCCCTGGCATCTGCGCCTGCTGTGCCGGGCGCGGGATGGGGGCTCGCGCCACGACGGCCACCGCCACGGCGAAGGTCGCCAGGTCCACCGCCATGACGCCTGTCACGCCCGCGAGGGCGTAGAGCGCACCGGCGAGCGCGGGGGCGATCACGCCGGCCGCGGGGCCCGCCAGCTGGCGGATGACGTTGGCGCGGTCAAGGTGCTCGGGCGGCATGAGCAGCGCGACGGTGGCCTCCATCGCGGGGCGCTGGAGCATCGCCAGGAGCCCCTGGAGCGCAGCGACCGCGTACAGGTGCCAGAGCTGGAAGCCGCCGCTGAGAAAGCTGGCCAGCAGCAGGAGCGTGCCAAGCGCCTGGCCCAGATCGCACAGGACCAGCACCCGCCGCCGGTCCCACTGGTCTACGAGCACTCCGGCGAAGCTTCCCCCGAGCATCATCGGCAGCGCGGCGAAGAAGCCCGCCAGCAGCACCGGGGTGCTGTCGCCGGTCTCGGCGAAGACGCGGATGCCGACGGCGACGCCGGTCATGCCGCTGCCGATCAGCGAGAGCACCTGCGTGACCGTGAGGATGTAGAAGGTACGCGGGGTCGGCATAGGACCGTACCTCACGTGAGCGCGCGTGTACGAGCGGCTACGGTGGGCTGGGGTAATCATACCGGAGATTCGGCTGGCGGAAACAGCGCCGCGCAGCGGGGGGCGGAGGTGGCGGCAGAGGTGCAACCTCCGCCTCTGCGATAGCGAAAGGCCCTGTCTCTCTGAGCCAGAGAGACAGGGCCTTTCGTGATAACGTCGCGGGGGCGGCCTACCAGCGGTTGCTGCTGGCGCGGCGCGGCTGCTGCTGGAAGCAGTCCGAGCAGTAGACCGGCTTGTCGCCACGGGGCACGAACGGCACCTGCGCCTCGCGTCCGCACGACGCGCATGTGGCGCTGTGCATCTCGCGCGGGCCGCGGCTGTAGCCGCCACGGTCATCGCCGTAACCGCCGCGGTCGTCGCCGTAGCCGCCGCTGCTGTAGCCACCGCTGCGGCCACCACCGGACGCCTTGCGCTGCTGGCGGCAGGATGTGCAGCGCGTGGGCTCGTTGGTGAAACCCTTCTGCGCGTAGAACTCCTGCTCACCCGCGGTGAAGACAAAATCTATCCCACAGTCCCGACACGCAATCGTCTTGTCTGCGTAGCTCATCGCTCGCTCACTCCTTGATACATCTGAACCATGTCATCGGCTTGGGGAAACAACGAGCGAGAGAACACACGTCCTGCGAGGCAGGAGAGGGGTGAGGGCATCTCGTGGAGACCGAAGCTTATGCTGACAGGAATAAGTATACCACGTATCAAGTTATGACGCAAGACAACCCCAGAGCCAATCTTGCCGAATGTACGCGGTCAGCCCCGTGGGCGAGGCCGCGCCACCCTGGCATCAGGCGAGCCGCTCGCGCAGGAACGCCAGCGTGCGCTCCCAGGCGAGGGCGGCCGCCTCTGGGTTGTAGGCGTCTGGCCGGTCCTCCTCGAAGAACCAGTGGCTGGCGCCGGGGTAGCGGTGGACCTGCGCCTCACGCCCCGCGGCCCGCAGCGCGTCCTCCAGAGCGCGCACCCCCTCGTCGGGCTCCCAGGGGTCGTTCTCGGCGAAGTGGCAGAGGAAGGCAGCGCGCGCGGCGGTGAAGTCGGCCTCCCCGTTGCCGTAGAAGAGCGTCACGGCGCGCAGCTCGGGGCGCACGCCGGCGAGCGAGAGCGCCCAGGCCGCGCCCATCGAGAAGCCGATGGCGCCGAGGCCGGAGCCGCGCACCGCCGGGTGCGACCGCAGGTGGGCCAGCGCGTCCGAGGCCGCCTGGAACATCGTCGCGCCGTCCCCCTGCCGGATCAGGCCCTCGGCCTCGTCCACGGTGGTCGCCACCGCGCCGCCCCACAGGTCGGGCGCCACGGCTACAAAGCCCTCCGCCGCCAGCCGGTCGCAGAGGCCGCGGAACACATCGTTCAGCCCCCACCACGCGTGCAGCACCAGCACGCCCGGCCCCGTGCCTGCCGCGGGGATCGCCTCATACCCCACCGCCACCGGCGCGCCCACCCGAAGCTCGCCCATCTGCATCCCTCCTGACCCGCCATAAGACAGAACATATGTTG
This sequence comes from Chloroflexota bacterium, assembly GCA_039805565.1. GTDB lineage: Bacteria > Chloroflexota > Chloroflexia > Chloroflexales > Roseiflexaceae > CALJIC01. The sequence continues at coordinate 20,330 of JBDLTZ010000093.1, forward strand.
CTATTGTACGCCATCTCGCGCGAGCGTGGGGCGGCGCGCGATAGCGCGGGCTGCTCCGTAGGCGCCGGCTTGACGGCTGCGCGAGTTCGCCCTATACATCTAGCATGACGGATGCTCCCCTTCTGGCGCGAGCGCACTGCGCGCTCACGCGCGCGGCTGAGAGCGCGCAGCCGGAAGCCACGAACACAGGAGGGGTCGTCCCGTCGTCCGCTGGGGTCTGTCTTCAACGTCGCCAGACAGGAGTACACCGATGTCCCACACGTCCGACCAGCAGGCTCAGATCGGCCAGGTGGAGAGCGTGATCAGAACAGGCTCGCGCCCGAGCGACCTGAAGATCACCGACATGCGCATCGCGGTGGTGGCCAGCAACTACGACTACCCGATCATCCGCATCGACACGAACCAGGGCGTCTACGGCCTCGGCGAGGTGCGCGACGCCGGCCACCAGGAGAATGCGCTGCAGTTCAAGAGCATGCTGCTGGGCCAGAACCCCTGCAACGTAGACATGATCTTCCGCGCGATCAAGCAGTTCGGCGGCCCGGGGCGCGAGGGCGGCGGCGTGAGCGGCATTGAGATCGCCCTCTGGGACCTGGTGGGCAAGGTCTACGGCGTGCCCTGCTACCAGTTCCTCGGCGGCAAGTACCGCGACCGGGTGCGCCTCTACGCCGACACCCCGGCCCCCGAGGTCGCGACGCCCGAGGGCTACGCCGAGGCTGTCAGGAAGCGCAAGGCGCTCGGGCTCACCTTTATCAAGTTCGACATCCGGCCGCGCCTCTTCGAGAGCTGCGTCGGCGGGCTGTACGGCCAGCCGACGAAGTACGAGTACCCGCTGGGGCTCAGCCGCCGCGCCCCCGGCTCCGGCCAGGGCGCCAAGGTCACCGACCGCGGCATCGCCAGCGCCGTCGAGGTGGTGGCCGCCGTGCGCGAGGCCGCCGGCCCGGAGATCTCGCTCTGCACCGACCACTTCGGGCACGGCTACATGACCGCCAACGAGGTGATCCGGCTCGCCCGAGCGGTCGAGCCCTACGGCCTGGCCTGGATCGAGGACCCCATGCCCTGGCACGACATCGCCGCGCACAAGCAGGTCACCGACGCGATCAATGTGCCGACGGCCGCCGGCGAGGAGCTGTTCCTCTGGGATGGGTTCCGCGAGCTGATCGAGACGCGCGCGGTGGACATCCTCCACCCCGATCTGCTCACCTCGGGCGGGATGCTCGAGACCAAGCGCATCGCCGACTACGGCGAGCGCTACGGGCTGAGCACGGCCCTGCACTGCGCCGGCTCGCCGATCGGCTTCATGGCCAACGTGCACTGCGCCGCCGCCATCTCGAGCTTCCTGGCCGTCGAGCATCACGGCCTCGACCTGCCCTTCTGGGAGAGCCTGGTGACCGGGCTGCCGGCCGACTACATGAGCGATGGCTACGTCACGGTGCCGGACGCGCCCGGCCTCGGCGTGGACCTGAACTACGAGGCGATCGAGGCCAACCTCCGCACCCCCGGGACGATGTTCCTGCCCACCGACACCTGGAACACGCCCAAGCTCGGCTTCTGGCGCCCCGACGACCGCTGGCCTGAGTAGCAGGGAGGCCCGACCATGCCCCGCTTCGACCACTTCCGCGGTGTGTTCGGCCTGCTGCCCACGCCGTACCACCCGGACTACGAGATCAACACGAAGGACCTGCGGGCGGCCGCCGACTTCTGCTGCCGCAGCGGGCAGCACGGCATCGTCTGGCCGGTGATGGTGGGGGAGTTCTACTTCCTGGGCGAGGAGGAGCGCATCCGCAACCTGGACGCCGTGCTGGAGGAGGTCAACGGGCGGCTCCCGGTGGTCTTCGGCTGCTCGGGGGTCTCGGTGCCGCAGGTGCTGCTGTTCGCCCGCGCCGCGCAGCGCGCCGGCGCCGACGCGATCATTGCGATGGCCCCGGCGCGCACCAACCAGCAGGTGGCAATGGAGATGTTCCGCCGCCTCGCCGACGCCTACCACGGCCCGATCATCCTGCAGAACGCGGCGGCCTACGCGCCGCTCAGCGGCGAGCAGATCGTCGCCCTGGTGGAGGAGGTGCCGCAGATCGAGTACATCAAGGAGGAGCGCCTCCCCGGCCCGCGGCACATCGAGGAGGTGCACCGGCTCCTCGGCGGCAGGCTGAAAGGCATCTTCGGCGGCTTCGGCGGGCGCCAGCTGCCCGAGGAGCTGAGCCGCGGGGCCACCGGCAGCATGCCGGCCTGTGAGATCGCCGACCTGCTGGCGAAGGTGGTGGAGCGCTGGTGGGCCGGCGACGAGCGCGGGGCGCGCGAGCTGCACCTGCGCCTGCTGCCGCTGATCATCCGCGAGAACCACCCTTTCATGCGCTACATCCTGAAGCGCCGCGGCGTCTTCACGGATACGGTCGAGCGCGCGCCCGCCGGCCCCGACGCGCTCGACGCGGGCGACCGGCGCGAGATCTCGGTGCTGCTCGAGTCCATCGCGGACGACGTCGAGCACTACCCGTTCGGGCCGGAGTAGTGAGGGCCTGAGGTGCGGGCTAGGCTGACGCCCGCACCTCTCCCCCCAGCACCCGCTTGTCGGCCGCCGCCGGCCCCCGCGAGACCAGCCCCACCGCGACGCCGAGCTCGGCCGCGAGCAGGTCGGGAAGCTCCTCGGCGTCAGCGACCCGCTCCAGCACGGGGCAGCAGCGCGCCAGCAGCCCGGTGAGGCGCTCCTGGTGCGCGAGGTCCGGCCCGGGCGCGGGCTCCAGCCGGTCGAGCATCTGTCCGTCGCAGGCGTAGCGCCGGCACACCTGGAGATCCGGCAGCGCCGCCAGCCGGTCGAGGCACGTCACCGCCAGCTCGTCCAGCCCTCCGACGACCTCCAGCGCGTAGCGCAGCAGCACCAGGTCCAGCCAGCCCACGCGAAAGCCGCGCTGCCAGGGGCTGTCGCCGTTGCGCGCGTCGGGGAGCGCGCGGGTCAGCCCCGCGTCCTCGCTCACGAATGGGCCGGCGCCGTGCCGCGTGGCGTAGGCGCGCGTGATGCCGATGCGCGTCACCCGCCCGGCGTAGCCCGCCTCGGCCAGCAGCCGGTCGGCGTTCGCCAGCGTGGTGGTGCTCCAGGTGGTGTGGGGGTGGAAGCCGCGCCACTCGTCGAGCAGCACCCCCTGCGCGCCCTCGAAGACCACCGCGCCCGGGCGGCGCAGGATCTCTGCCAGGTAGTCGCCCGGAACCACCCGCGCGCAGCGGCTGAAGTCGGCGTAGCGCTCGACCAGCCAGTCCACCCAGGCCGGGTCCAGCAGCGGCTCGAGCTCGCGCTCGGTCGTCTCGCCCTCGGGAAGCAGCGGGCGCAGCTCCCCCAGCTTCTCCAGCGCCGCCGCGCGCAGAAAGCGCAGCTTCTCCGCCACGGCGCGCGGGTGGGCCAGGTCGCGCGCGAAGAGCACGCGGTCGCCGTGGCGCAGGTGGTCGGCGACCGCCTCGCCCACGCCCACGCCGCAGCTCCCGTGGCGCCCCGCCCCGCGGGCCAGCTCGCGCAGCCGGTTGATCGCGCGGGCGAAGGGGGTGATCACCAGCGCGCCGCCGTCGATCGTGGTGCGCCTGAACGGGTCAGCCACGCCCAGGGCGCACAGGTGCGCCGCCTCAGCCTCCATCGCGGGCGGGTCGATCAGCATGAAGCGCGAGAGGTGGGTGTCGGCCCCGGCGAGCGTCCCGCTGCCGAACTGCGAGAAGACGTGCTCGTGCGGCGGGACGTCGCCTGTGACGACGCGGTGGGCGGCCTGCGGGCCGCCGTTGTAGCGCACGACGGTGTGTGCGGCGTGGGCGCGGGCCAGGAAGTCCACCACCGAGCCCTTGCCCGCGTCGCCGAAGCCCAGGTCTACGGTCAGGAAGGCGTGCTGCATCGTGTGCTCCTCTCCGCTCCCGAACCACTTCTGTGGTTTTATTTAGAGGCGGCCGTCTACAAACCCCGCGCCGGCGGCGGGGAGCAGGCCGATGGCCGGGCGGGGCGCAGGCTCGTGGGCCGCCGCGTAGCGCGTGAGCGCCTCAGTGGCGACGCTTGCCGCCCCCGGGTCCGCGCCGGCCTGCACCAGGTCGTCCGCCCCGGCCGCGAGGTCGTCCAGCGCCCCCTCGCACAGCCCCACCGCCAGCGCGATCGTCTCGCAGACGGCGGCCTCATCGGCGAGCATCAGCACCCGCTCGCCGAGCAGCGCCCGCCAGCGCTCCTGCACCTCGGCGCTGCTCCCGTGCGAGGTGTTGGTCGGGATGATGTGGAAGTGCTCGTAGCGCTCCCGCACCTCTGCCACCACCCGCTCCACCGGCAGGTCCGCCGCGAGCCGGTCGCCGATGTGCTCAAGGACGTGCTGCCGGCGCACCACCGCGTAGGGCTTCTCGTCCCCGATCGTGAACAGGTAGCCCTTGCGCCCGCGCCGCTCGTGGCAGTCGATGGCCGTGTGGCGGGCCATAAAGTAGAGCGCGAGCTCGTAGCTCTCGTGCACCTGGCCGCCCCCGCCGCCCTCGATGAAGATCTTGCCGAGGTCGTCGTCCATCTCGAGCCCCGCCTCGAACTGCCCGATCTGCAGCGGCACCTGGTCGGAGTAGGCGTCCCCCACGGCTCCGAACAGGATCTGCGGGTGGGCGGCGTAGCCCTTCTGGATGAGCACGCGCATCAGGGCGCCGAGCTTGGTCTGCAGCACGCGCGGCACGCCCCCCATCGAGCCGGTGACGTCGAACACGACGGCGATCGCGAGCGAGTCCGGGTGCGCCTGGCTGTCGCGGCTCTCGCGGACCTTGCCGTAGGGGTTCATCTGGTCGTGGACGCGCGCCACGCCGCTCGCGCGCACCTGGTCGTCGTAGCTGAAGGCGCTGGTGTTCGTCGCGCGCCGGGTGTGCTGCCGCGTCTGGTAGGCGGCGTCGCTCCAGTTCGAGTGTCCCATGGGGTTCCTCCTCGTATGTGTGCTGGCACAGGCTGCGGAAATCGAGCGCTGGCTCAGACAGGGCGGGCGCTCCCCGGCGCTCCCGTGTCCGCCTGCATAGGGAACGGCCGGAAGGCCGGCGGGCCGTAGCGCTCGCGCAGGATGTCGCGGAAGTCATCGAAGACCTGCCACGCGTCCGCCGGGCGGCGGTGGGGCGCCGGGATCAGGCAGGCGCTCAGCAGCGCGCGGATGGCGGCGGGGACGCGCGGCGGCAGGCGCGCCGCGTCGCCCTGGCCTGACAGGAGCCGGGTCACGCAGCGCGCGGCCAGGAACAGGTCGGTGGCGGGGGTCGCCGGCCTGCGGGCCAGGACCTCGGGCGGGTAGTCGGCGGCGTACGGCGGGCAGAACGCGCGCAGCGGCTCGCCGATCGGCACGCTGTAGCACCAGTCGAGCAGGATGGCGTTGTGGTCGGCCGGGCGGATCAGCACGTGGTCGGGGTTCAGCGCGCCGTGGACCAGGCCCAGGCTGTGGGCGGCCCCGAGCGCGGCCAGGATGCGGTTGAAGACCCACGCGGCGTCGGCCGGGTCGATCCCGGCCGGGAAGGCCCGCAGCACGGCGGAGAGCGAGAGCGTCGCGGGCTCCGCGAGCAGCACGTTGACCAGGCGTCGCTCGCCGGACGCATCCGCGAGGGCGAACGAGTCGGCCAGGGTTGGGAGGTGGGCGCGCAGGGGCTGGCCCGCCAGGTCGCGCGCGATCTGCCGCAGGGCCCGCGCCTCGGCGGTGAGCAGGTCGCCGTCGCGCGGGCGCCGGGCCACCTTCAGCAGCACCGCCTCGCCGTCCGCGTGTGCCGGGTACAGCTCGCACACGTCGCCGGGGAGTGGCTCCGCGAACCCCTCGTAGCGCCGGCCGCGGTGGGTGGCCGTGATGCGCGGGGCCGCTCCGTACACGCCGCGGGCGATCTGCTGCCGCGCCCGCTCGTGCCAGCTCGCCAGCGCGGTGAAGGCCCGGTGCGCCGCGTCGGCCGCCGCAGGGTGGCGGTCGGGGTGCGCGGCTCGGGCCAGCGCGCGGTAGCGGCGCCGCAGGGTGGCCTCCTGGTCCCCGGCGAGCGGGCCGAAAACCTCGGCTGGACTCGCCGCGTGGTCCAGGCGTCGGAGCAGGTCGGAGAGGTCGTCGTTCATCGCGGGCCTCGTTTGCTGGAGCAGATAGTGTTTACTCGACACTAATACTATAGTGTACTTATGACATAAAGTCAAGAGGCAATCTGGCCGCGCGCGGCGTATAATGATCATGAGACACAATCTTGAGGATTTCTGATAAGGCGAACAGCCGATGACACAGCCCGATAGCGAGTACATCACCTGGCTTGTCGAGCAGTCGATGCTCCACAACGCGAAGCGGCTGGCGTCCCGCTACGCTGGCCAGGCCCGGCTCTGGCAGCAGCCGTACGCCGAGACGCGGCCCCGCGCCGCGTCGGCACTGGCCTCGGTCTGGTTCACCGCCTACCCCGCGTCGATCGTGACGCGCGAGGGCGAGTCGGTCCTGCGCACCCTCAGCGACGACCAGCTCTGGCGCGCCCTGTCGGCGATCGGCATCCAGGGCGTGCACACCGGGCCGATGAAGCTGGCCGGCGGCATCCGCGGCCGCGAGGTGACGCCGACGGTCGACGGGAACTTCGACCGCATCAGCTTCGCGATCGACCCCGCGTTCGGCACCCAGGAGGAGTTCATCGCCATGAGCCGGGCCGCCGCCGCGCGCAACGCGGTGGTGATCGACGACATCGTGCCGGCGCACACCGGCAAGGGGTCGGACTTCCGCCTGGCGACGATGCAGTACGGCGACTACCCCGGCCTGTACCACATGATCGAGATCCGCGAGGAGGACTGGCCGCTGCTCCCCGACGTGCCCGCGGGGCGAGAGGCGGTCAACCTGTCTCCGGCGACGGTCGACCAGCTGCGCGACAAGGGGTACATCGTCGGGCAGCTCCGCCGGGTGATCTTCTTCCAGCCGGGCGTCAAGGAGACTGACTGGAGCGCGACCGACGTGGTCGTGGGGGTCGACGGCGTGGCGCGGCGCTGGGTCTACCTGCACTACTTCAAGGAGGGGCAGCCGTCGCTCAACTGGCTGGACCCGACGTTCGCCGCGCAGCGCATGATCGTCGGCGACGCGCTGCACTCGCTCGACGAGCTGGGCGCGCGCATCCTGCGCCTGGACGCCAACGGCTTCCTCGGCGTCGAGCGCCGCATCCACGGGCCGGCGTGGTCCGAGGGGCACCCGCTGTCGCTGGTGGGCAACCGCCTGATCGGCGGCATGGTGCGAAAGGCGGGTGGCTTCTCGTTCCAGGAGCTGAACCTGACCGTCGACGACATCGCCTCGATGTCGCAGGGCGGCGCGGACCTGTCGTACGACTTCATCACGCGCCCGGCCTACCACCACGCGCTGCTCACCGGCGACACCGAGTTCCTGCGCCTGATGCTGCGGACCATGCACGAGTACGGGATCGACCCGGCCTCGCTCATCCACGCGCTGCAGAACCACGACGAGCTGACCCTCGAGCTGGTCCACTTCTGGACGCTGCACGCCGACGACACCTACACCTTCGGCGGGCAGAGCTGGTCGGGCGCGCTCCTGCGCGAGCACCTGCGGGCCACGATGTACGAGCGGCTCGCCGGCGACAGCGCGCCCTACAACCTGCGCTTCGTGACCAACGGCGTCGCCTGCACGACCGTGAGCGTGATCACGGCGGCCCTGGGGATACGGGACCTGGGCGAGCTCACCGAGGAGCAGCGGCAGCTGATCCAGCGCGTCCACCTGCTGCTGGTGATGTACAACGCGTTCCAGCCCGGCGTCTTCGCGCTGTCCGGCTGGGATCTGGTGGGCGCGCTGCCGCTGCCCGCCGAGGTCGTCGAGCCGCTGATGGCCGACGGCGACACGCGCTGGATCGAGCGCGGCGCCTACGACCTGGTCAACGCGAACCCCGCCGCTCAGGTGTCGTCGGCCGGGCTGCCCAGGGCGCCGACGCTGTACGGCCCGGTCGACGAGCAGCTCCAGCGGCCGGACTCCTTCGCCAGCCAGCTCCAGCGGCTGCTCGCCGTGCGCCAGGCCTACGGCATCTACGCGAGCAAGCAGACCCTGGTCCCGGATGTTGTAAGCCCCGGCCTGCTCGTGATGGTCCACGAGCTGCCCGACGCGCGCGGGACGCAGGTGACGGCGCTCAACTTCGGGCCGACGCCGATCGAGGAGACCATTGTGCTGCCGAACGTCCAGCCGGGCCCGGTGGTGGACATGATCAACGAGACGGTCGAGGGCGACCTCTTGGAGACCGGCGAGCTGACGATCCGGCTCGAGGGCTACGAGGGCCTATCGCTCCGCATCGTCGGGGTGCTCCCGACGCGAGGGTAGCGCGGCCGAGGTCGTCTGCGCGCGGCATGACGGAGGCCGCCGACGACGACCAGGGCGAGCGGCGCGAGCAGCAGCCAGCGGCGCCGGGTGGGCCGAGAGGCGCCCGAGCGCCGCTGGGCGCCGGGGAGTGGGAGTGAGATCCGCATAGGTTCGAGCCTCCATATGCCGGCCGTGTCGCTGATCGGGGGTACACGGTCGGGAGTGCTCGCATCGTAGCGGAGGCGTCTTTAGAAATTGTGAAGAAGCAATGGGAGGAGTATGTAGAAAGCTGGGGAGGGGGTGCGCTCACACCACGCGCGTCGGCGCCCATGCGACGACCGGCAGCGGCGAGGCGTAGTGGAGCAGGGGGCGCCGCCCGGCGAGGTCCAGGCCGATCTGCGCCGTCATCGTGTTGACCGCGATCTCGGCCTCGGCCGGGTGCAGCGTCCAGGGGGCGTGGTGAATATCCCCGCGCCAGATCCGCCCGCGCTGGTCCCCGGCGTAGAGGCAGTAGCGCTCCGTGAGCCACGCGTCGAAGCTCCCCGCCTCCGCCCGGTAGCCCGCTCCCGCCGGCCGGTACCTGCCCGCGAACGCGGCCGGGGGCGCGCCGCGGTGGGTGCGCGCGCTGCGGTAGATCACCGTGTCGCCTTCCTGCCGCGCCGACATGCGCGCGTTGTAGTAGTTCAGGTGGAAGACGGAGCGGGCCCCCTCAACCGCGAGCGGGTTCGCGGCGTCGAGGCTGAAGAACCAGACCCCCGGCTTGCCCCCGTGCGTCACGTAGGTCCGCACGTTGAGCTCGGGGAACGAGCGCATGCCGGGGAGCGCGGGGCTCAGGCGGGCGCGCACCCCGCGCATGGTGAACGGCACGACGCCGACCCACGCCGCGCCGTCGCGCGTGTCGAGCTGGAGCGCCGGGGGGATGAGCCGGCGGAGGTGGTGGGCCGCCACGGGCCAGTGCATGAACAGGAGCTGGTCCCACTGCATGGCCATCACCCACGGGGTGGGCGGGAGCGGCCAGGGTCTGTGTGACAGTGTGCGCAGCATAGGCTCCTCGTTCGAGCGCGGCGAAGGGCGGCCGCCACCGTCCGGCGCGCTACGCCGGCCCGCCGTACTGGTTATTCGCGGCCTGGACGAGCGCGCGCATGTAGGCGATCGAGTACGCCACCCCCACCCGGTGCCCGCCCAGCATCGCCGGGATGTGGTCGGGGATGATGCAGCCGTCGAACTTCACCTCGCGCAGCGCCTTCATGACCTCGTACATGTCCTGGTAGCCGTTGTCGATCAGCGTCTCCACCCACGGCTCGGGCATCGGGTTCGACACGTTGCGGAAGTGGACCTTGAACAGCTGGCCCTTCGACGCGAAGTGCTTGATCGCGTCCACCACGCCCACGCCCATGCCCTGCTCGCCGCCCTCGAGCCAGCAGCCCACGCAGAGGCAGACGCCGATGTTGGGGCTGTTCGCGATCTCCATCGCCTTCTTGTAGCCGTCGAAGGTGCCGAACATGCAGCGCGGGATGCCGCCGAGCGCGTATACGGGCGGGTCATCGGGGTGGATGCCGATGCGCACCCCGGCCTCCTCGGCCACCGGCGCGACCTGGCGGATCATGTAGGCGTAGTTCTCCCAGAGCTCGTCCTCGGTGTAGAGGCGGCCGTGCGTCAGCTCGCCCGCGTACGTCTTGTCCACCCAGCGCCCCACGCCGTCGCTGAGGTCGAGCCGGCGCGCCTTCATCCCGCCGCGCCCCTCGGTCGGCGCCGAGGACCAGATGCCGTTCGCCATGTGCGCGTAGGTGTTGTACTTGATCCCGGCCGCGCCGATGTTGCGGATGAACTGCTTGAGCTCCTCGATCTTCTCGTCCCGGCCGGGCAGGTTGAGCGTGATCTCCGGCACGTTGTGAACGCTCAGGTTGGCGACGCGGTAGATCTTGAGGCCGTACTCGCCGAAGCGCCTGACGAGGCGCTTGTAGAAGTCGAGCGTGTGCAGCTCGGGGTGCTTGATGCCCACCATGGCCCACTCGACGCCGAGCTGCTGGAAGAACTGCAGGTCCTCGTTGCTGGCGTCGGCATCGGTCTGGACGGCGACCTGGATCCCTTCGGTGCTGGAGTAGTAGCCCGGCACGGCGCGCATGGGGATGTGGTTCCGCTGGGAGCTCATCGCAGTGCGTCTCCATTATTGCACCCACCCGGCCGGGCCTCCGACGCTCTGGGGCCCGCGGGGGGTAGGTGGCCACGTTCGACGGTGTACGTGCCCGTTGTGCGCTGCTTCGCAGATCTCGCCCTACGCTGGAGTTGTGATGTGGTGTCGAGGGGCGATTGTAGCACGTCTGGCGCGCCGCGCTGCCGCGCGCCCCCGGCCGGAGCTCGGTGAAGGGTTTTTCACCGCAGGTAGCCCCCCGTTTCCTCTGTTTCGCCCGCATTCCTTGTATCATTCTTCACAAGAAATCAACGACACAACGTGGTGTTGAGCAAGCGGTCCTCCGCAGCAGGACCAATAGGAGAAAACCATGGCCGCCAACAGTGTCAAGGGGAGCGAGATCACTATCCAGGACCCGCCGCTGGCGCACGTGCTGTTCAGCACCACCCGCTTCGCCTGGGTGTTCGCGATCATCCGCGTCTACCTCGGGGTGCAGTGGTTCCAGTCCGGCTGGGGCAAGTTCAACAACCCGAAGTGGATGGGGACCGGCGAGGCGCTGCAGGGCTACTGGATGAACGCGGTGAAGATCCCGGAGGAGGGCCGGCCGCCGATCTCGTTCGGTTGGTACCGCAGCTTCCTCCAGATGCTGATCGACGCCGACGCGCACACCTGGTTCTCGAAGCTAGTGCTCTTCGGTGAGCTGGCGATCGGCCTGGCGCTGATCGTGGGCGCCTTCGTGGGGATCGCGGCCTTCTTCGGCGGCTTCCTGAACTGGAACTTCCTGATGGCGGGCACGGCGAGCACCAACGGGATGCTGTTCGTCCTGGCGGTGGTTCTGATGCTGGCCTGGAAGGTCGCGGGCTGGTACGGCCTGGACCGCTTCCTGCTCCCGATGGTTGGCACGCCCTGGCAGCCGGGCTTCCGCAAGGCGGAGCCGCAGCGGACGTAGCTACCTTGACACTGCTCAGACACAGCGCGGCCGGGAGGGCACTCCTCCCGGCCGCGCCGCGCGTCGGGCCCGCGTATCAGAGGAGCTCGAGCGGGCTGGCGCGGACGACCAGCTCCTCCTGGCGGTAGCGGGCGCAGAGCTGCGCGCGGTAGGCCTTCCACCAGGCGCGGTCGACCTCCTCGGCCATCACCTCGTAGATCACGATCTCGTCGCGCACGGTCGCGCCCTCGCTCTCCTTCCACACCCCCTCGGCGGGCGAGCGCAGGTAGGCGGTCAGGCCGCCGAACCGCTCGGTCAGCTCGCCGCGCACCTGCTCGTAGAGCGCGCGCGGGAAGGGCCGGCCGTCGTTGTCGGTCAGCGGGAGGAGCGCCTGGATCAGGTACATGGGCCGTATCTCCGTAGGGGCGCCGCGGGCCGAGCGCCCTGGCCGGCAGCCGGCGATGCCGCGCCCGCGATCCGCACGTTCCGTGCCCGCGCGCTACGGGCGGGCCAGCAGCTCCATGACCTCCGCCGGCGCCCGGCCCTGCCGCAGCAGCCCCGCCATCAGCCGCATCGGACCGTCGATGTGGGTGAAGAACGCCTTGTAGCCGTCGCACAGATAGTTCAGCCCCGGCTCGCCGTCCGGCGTCGTCAGCGTGCGGTCCTTCGGGCAGCCCCCGTTGCAGATGAAGTGCACCGAGCACGCCCGGCAGAATCGCGGCAGCCCGTCGCGCTTGGCCTCGCCGAAGGCGCGCTGCGCGTCCGAGGCCACCAGCTCGATCAGCGGGGTCTCCGCGATGTTCCCCAGCCGGTAGCCCGGCTCGACGTAGTGGTCGCAGGCGTAGAGGTCGCCGTTGTGCTCCAGCGCCAGCGCCTGGCCGCAGGTCTCCTCGAAGATGCACAGCCCGGGCCGCTGCCCCACCCACGCAGCCAGCGCCACGTCGAAGATCTGCACGAAGACCCGCGCCACATCGCGCCGCACCCACTCGTCGAAGATCGCCGTCAGGAAGCGGCCGTACTGCGCGCCCGTGACCGATCGCTCGGTTACCGCCGCCCCCTCCTGGTACCCGGTGTCGTTCCGGCGCTCGACGATCGGGATGAACTGGAGGAAGCGCGCGCCGACCTCGTCGCGCAGGAAGCGGTAGACCTCCAGCGGGCGCTCGGCGTTGGCGGCGTGCACGGTGGTGAGGATGTTGAACTCGACCCCGTGGCGCCTGAGCAGCTCGACCCCGGCCATCACGCGCGCGAAGGTGGGGCCGCCGCCCTTGTCCACCCGGTAGGCGTCGTGCAGCGCCTGCGGGCCGTCCAGGCTCACGCCGAGCAGGAAGCCGTGGCTGCGGAAGAAGGCGCACCAGCCGTCGTCGAGCGTGGTGGCGTTGGTCTGGAGGGTGTTGGCGATGTGGCGTCCTCCGGCGTACCGCGCCTGGAGCTCGACCACCCGCTCGAAGAACGGCAGGCCCATCAGGGTCGGCTCGCCCCCCTGCCAGGCGAAGGTGACCTCGGGCGCGCGCTGGGCGGCGATGTAGTCGCGGATGTAGCGCTCGAGCAGCTCGTCCGCCATGCGGAAGCGGCTGCCGGGGTAGAGCCGCTCCTTGGACAGGAAGTAGCAGTAGGCGCAGTCCAGGTTGCAGATCGCGCCGCGCGGCTTGGTCATGATGTGGAAGGCAGGCGGGCTGTGGCTCATGCGGTTCCTCGCGTGCGGAGTGTGCCGGCGCGGCACCACCCAGATTGTAGAGCAGATCGGGCGTCGCTGCGCGGGCCGCACCTCGCCCGCGCAGCGAC
>JBDLTZ010000094.1:0-2568 GCA_039805565.1 Chloroflexota bacterium
CGAGGCCGCCGCCGTCCATCCCCACGACGGCGACCTCGCAGCGCGCCAGCAGCGTCTCCAGCGTCAGGTCAGGGTCCGCCGCCGGCTCCCAGTGCTCGGCGCCGGCCCAGTCGTCGGCCGACAGCGCGAGCCCGATCTCGACGTTCAGGTGCTGCGAGGCCCAGGCGCGGAGCTCGGCCTCGCCGGTCTCCTCCGCGGTGCGGAACTCCTCCACCAGCCGCGCGATCTCGATCGACTTCCCCGCGTTCGGCGTGACCATGTGCCAGTGCGCCGGGTCGCGCCACGCGGCCTGGCCGGGCCGGCCGGCGGGGTCGCGCTGCATGGCCTCGGGGAACTCGTACAGCACCGGCAGCATCGCGCCGTCCTGCTTCCCGTCGCGGATCGCCCTGGCCTTGCGCAGCTCGGACCGGAAGACGCCGGTCGGCGCCTCCTCGCTCTGCGTCGTGATGAGGCAGAGGAAGGCCTCGGGGATCGGCAGCATCCCGCCCCGCAGCTGGCGGAGCGCCGAGGCCGCCTTCGCCTGCTTCGCGCTCGCGTGCAGCTCGTCGAGGATGGCGAAGGTCGGCTTCTGGCCCGTCAGCACGCTCGGGTCGAAGGTCATGATCTCGAGCTCGGCGCCGCTGCGCCGGTGCACGATCTTCTTCAGGTGGTCGCGGACGTGCAGCATCTGCTGCAGCACCGGGTCGAGCTCGATCGCGCCCTTGGCCTGGGCGAAGGCGAGCTCGGCCACGTCCTGGGTCGGGCCCGTGACGATCATCTTCGCCTTCGGCCTGGTGTTCAGCAGCAGCGCGGTCAGGCCCAGGAGCGCGGCGTTCGTGGTTTTGCTGTTCTTCTTCGGCACCAGCAGCAGCAGCTCGCGGATGAACCGCTGCCGGGCGGCCTGGTCGTAGCTGCCGAACACCGCGCGGACGATGTCGCGGAACCACTCGGCGCCGGCCTCCGCCAGCGTAGGCTGGCCCGGCACGTCCGGCAGCCGGAGCTTGTTGAACACGCGGACCGCGCGCTCGGCGGCGACGCGGTCCAGCGGGAGGTCGGGCACCAGGCTGCGACCGGCGCGGAGGCGGTCCTCCCAGTCGGGGCAGGCGAGGGAGACCGCCATCAGGCCGCTCGGCGAGGCGGCACCAGGCGGTATCGGGTCTGCCGGATGCCCAGGACCGCGTCGCCCTTCCAATGCGAGGAAACCAGCTCCAGCACCCCAGAGCGGATGCGAAGGTAAGCCCGGACGAAGTGCAGCGCCTTCCCGCTAGTCAGGATGATCCCTCGCGACTCGCGGTCGCTCTCGTCCTGCGGCGGCGTCACCTCCAGCACCAGCTCGTGCCATGCCTGGAGGGGGTACTTGCCCGGCATCCGGTGCGCCGCGGCGATTTTCCGCTGCAGCCCAGCGTGCGGCTGGTGCTGACGCCGGCCGATCACCCGGGGCGTGTTGATCATGGCGAGGAGGGCGTAGACGAGGCAGGCAATGCCATCCCCATCAAACCCGGCCGCAGCCCGCTTGGGGATCCAGAGCCCTGCGCGGTCCTCCGCGCCACGCAGCGGCATGAACATCACCGCACCGCTGGTGCTGGCGATCTTCCCGTCATGCCCCTGGCAGACCACTGTAACTGCCGCCAGCCCGTCTTCTCGCTCCGCCAGGATCAGCGCCTCCCGCGCAACGTGCGGATCAGACGCGGCCCACTCCAGCATCACGCGCGGGGCCGGCAGGAATGCGCGCTGGTCGTGACCGAGGAGGAACGCAGCGCCCGCCTTTTCTGAAAGCGTGGCCGCCGCCTCCATCACCGCGCTGACATCGAAGAAATGCAGTCCGTCCAGGATTTGCAGCTTCTGCGCCAAGTCGCCGTAGCGGCGATCCTTCACCGGCAGAGTGCTGTCGGCGACCAGGGCATGGGCGAGAGGTGTCATGCGACCTCAGTGCGGGAGCAGGCTCTGCCAGTCGGTGCCGTCGGCGGCGGTCAGGGCGGCCATCTGGGCGGCCTCCTTCTTGCCGATGGGCTCGGCCTTCGGCTCGGGCGCGGGCGCCGGCGGCGCGTCGAGCTCGGCCGGCAGGCCCAGCCAGGCGCGCGCGGCGGAGACGTTGCCCTCGGCGGCCTTGCGGTGCAGCGCCACCAGCACGTCGGCGTTCTTGCGGGCCCGGCCGCCGTCCATCTCGCCGGCGTAGTGCTCGCGGAGAGTCGGCTCGCTGATGCCGAGCGCCGTGGCGATGTGCCAGGCCGGCATGCCGCCGGCGACCAGGATCTCCACCCGCTCCCGGGTCTCGGCCGTCGGCACGTGCGGCGGGCGGCCGGCGCCGGGGCGAGCGGGGCGCGGCGCCGTCGGGTCGGCCGCGAAGGGGAAAGTTATCTGCGGCCGGGGCGCGGTCGCCAGCTCGTGGTCGTAGTGGGCGCGGAGCGTCGGCTCGGACACGCCGACGGCCTCGGCGATGGCGTCGACGGGCCGCCCCTCGCCCACCAGCCGCACCACCAGGGCGCGCGATTCGTCTGTCGGCTCGTGGGGCGGTCGGCCGGGGCCGCGCCGCCGGGCGGGCGGCATGCGATTTCTCCGTCAGGGGCCAGAAAAAAACCTACGCATGGC
>JBDLTZ010000095.1:0-8900 GCA_039805565.1 Chloroflexota bacterium
GGGGTGGGGCGGTGGGGCTCGCCCCCCCCCAAAAGACTCCTTCTTTTCGAGGGCTGACTCCCTCGCAGCCCCCGCCGGGGCACCGTCCGCCGCGGCCGGCACTAGTCACCGAAGACCACACCAAGGCTGCGGGCGGTGCGCACCAGGTCGCTATGGGGCCGGACGGTCTTAATGTGGCCGGTGGCCTCCTCGAGCGGCACAGTGACGATATCCTGTGCCCGGAGCGCGACCATCTCGCCGGTGATGCCGTCGTGGATGGCGTTGACGGCCGCCGCTCCGTAGCGCGTCGCGAGGATGCGGTCGTAAGGGGTGGGGCTCCCACCGCGCTGCAGGTGACCGAGCACGACCGAGCGCGCGTCCTTGCCGGTAATGCGGGCGAGCTGGTCGGTGACGTACTGGCCGACGCCGCCGAGCCGGCCGTCCTGTGCGTACATCGCCGTGCCGCCGCGCGGGATAGCGCCCTCGGCAACCACAATGATGCAGAAGGTGTTGCCGGCGCGCTCGCGCTCGATCACCTTCTCGGCGATCTTGTTGATGTCGAAAGGGATCTCGGGGATCAGGATCACGTCGGCGCCGCCGGCGATGCCCGAGTGCAGCGCGATCCAGCCCACGTGGCGGCCCATCACCTCGACCACCATGATACGGTTGTGGCTGGCGGCAGTGGTGTGAAGGCGGTCGATCGCATCGGTGGCGACCTGAAGCGCTGTGTCGAACCCGAAGGTGCGATCGGTGCCGGGCAGATCATTGTCGATCGTCTTCGGGACGCCGACGACGGGCGAGCCGAGCTTGGCGAACTCCAGCGCGATCGTCTGTGT
This sequence comes from Chloroflexota bacterium, assembly GCA_039805565.1. GTDB lineage: Bacteria > Chloroflexota > Chloroflexia > Chloroflexales > Roseiflexaceae > CALJIC01. The sequence continues at coordinate 816 of JBDLTZ010000095.1, forward strand.
GCCCTCGCCGCCGATGGTGATCAGGCCAGCGAGGCCGAGGCGGCTAATATTCTGACAGGCCTCGAGGTACGGGTCGTGCTCGGCGCCGACGACGCGCGGGCCGCCGAAGTGGCCCTTGTTGGTCGTGCCGAGGATCGTGCCGCCCAGGGGCAACAAGCCGCGGACATCGCCCGTGGTGAGCACGCGGTAGCGCGGCTCGCCGAGCAGCCCCTCAAACCCATCCTCGATGCCGAGCGTCTCATAGCCACGGCTGTCAGCAGTCTTGACCACGGCGCGGACGACGGCGTTGAGGCCAGGCGCGTCGCCGCCGCTGGTGAGGACTCCGATCCGGCGCTTCTTGTTGGGACTCATCGTTCTCTTCCCCCTCGGTTCGCGTTCTGAGATTCAGCAGCTCGCTCCAGCGCCGAAACGGAAACATCGGTGTCCCCACCAAGCTGCGCGGTAACCGCCGGCCATTATACATCACCCCCGCGCAGCCACTAGCGTGCAGGACACGATGGGTTGTGTGGCAAACTGATTGTTTAGGTGCACACGGGGCACGATCTGTTCCAGCGCAGGAGTGCCGCGCTCCTCCCGCGCGGCACTCCTGCGCTGGTGTTCCGTCGGCTCTTGCCCGTAGCGCGCCCTGGCTGACGCTACTGCCCGTTGACGCGCACGACGATCTCGCCGGTGACACCGAGCTGGCGGAGGGTGGCCTCGAGCGCCTGCCGCCCAAGCTCACCCGCGGGGGGCTGGCTGAGGTCGACAATCAGCGCGCTGCCCTCGAACCAGAGATTGTTCAGCGCCGTGCCCGGCGGAGTCACCGCGACGAGTCCCACGGGCGGGCCGGCGATCAGAGCGTTGACCACGGCCGGAAGGAGGTGCTCGGGGGCGACGGGCAGCCACTGCGCCACCGGCACCAGAACACCGGCCTCGTTCGGAAAGTACAGGAAGACGTCGCGGCCGACACCCTCCTCGGCGGCCGGGTTGGCGGGCGGCGCCTCGGCGAGATCTGCGGCGAGCGGCGTTGGGGCAAGCAGTACGCCCTCCGGGATCAGGGGGATGGGCGCCCTGGCCGAGGAGGCCGCGGGCGGGGCGACGTCGGCTGCCGGCGCGATTGTGACGACCGGGGCCGGCGCAGCAGGCGTGCTGGCGAGGCGAGGCGGGAGTGCGGCCATCTCGCCGCCCTGCGCGTAATCCAGGCTCTGGCGAGGCACGATCGGCGTAGCCGAGAGGGCCAGCTCGTCGGAGACGGTGTCCCCCACCGTCAGCAGGCCGCTGGCGATAGCGGGGGTGGCCGGCAGCGGCACGGCGGGCCGCTCGCCACCACCGAGCGCGGCGATGAGCACGACGGCCGCCGCTGGGAGGAAGCCGCCGAGGAGCGTCGCCACGAGGCTCCTGGTACGCCCCACCACGAGGCGCCGGCGGAGGTCGAACCCGTAGTCGGCAACCACCCCGGGCGGCCGGTGGGCGATCTGCCACGCCTGCGCGGGCTGCGGCGAGGCGAGCTGCGCCGCGAGCTGCGACGGGTGCGGCGCCGCGGGCTGCGAGCTGCGGGGCGGCTTCGCCACAGGTGGCGCAGATATCCGCGCCGGCTGCGGCGTTTGTGGTGCAGGCTTCGGGGCAGGCTCGCGCGCCTGGGCCCGAGGAGCCCCAACCGACGGCGCGCTCAGCAGGGCCTCGAGCACGGCGTCGGGGGTCGGGCGCGGGCGAGAGGCCGGCGCGGGCGGGCGCTGCGGCTCCTGGGGAGGCGGCGCTGGCGGCGCGACCTCCGCGGCAGCGTCGTTGGGTTCGAGGGCACGCAGGCGCGGGCAGAAGCGGTACGCTGGCGAGAGGCAGTAGACAGCCTGATCAAGCGTGATCTCCGCGTCCGGAACGGCGTGGTAGCAGCGGTGCTCGGTTGTGGGCTCCGCGAAGTGCACCACGCGGTTGCCTCGGCAGCCGAGGAACGGACAGTGCTCAGGCAATGTTGGCATTTGTTTTCTCGGCTGCGGCGAACACTCAAGAGAGACGCGTCTTTCAGGGAAGGCTTGCCCCACCACATATCACTGACTGTAGCGCCAGCGGATGTAGTGCTGGCCGACGTTGCCCATCTCGACGCGCCACTCAGGGGCGTTGGCGGGCGTGTAGGTGAGCACACGGCGCTGGAAGGCCTGTACGAGGACATCCTGCTCGACACCGCCGATGCGGACGCGCGCCCAGTACGGCTCGCTGATCGGCAGGCCCATCACGAACTGCCAGTCACGGATGACCGAGCCTCTGGAGAACGCGCCGGCCTCGTAGATCGCCCCCTGCTGGTAGAAGAACTGTGTGAAGACCGCCGGGATGTTGTGGCCGAGGGTCTCCTCGTAGGCGTCGAGCGTGACGCCGTAGCGCGCCAGCGAGGGATCGTCCGCGATGCGGCCGTCCTTCGCGATCGTCTGGGTGACGGTGGCCCCGCCGCGCCGCGGGGCGCGCATCTGGTTGACAGGGTAGGCCACCGTGCGCAGCGTGGCGTAGGTGGGCGCATTGCGGTTGACCTCGGCCGGGTCGCCGGCCACCGCCTCCTGCGCGGGCTGGCGCTCCTCATAGGCCTCGTTACCGAGCTGGACGCGGCCGTCGATCATCTCCATCACCAGGAGGCCGTTGGTGACGTACCAGGGGCCGCGCGGCGCCGCCGGGTCATTGATCTCCATACGGCTCTTGTCGAAGTACTGGACCAGGCGGTAGCCCCCCTGCCCCTCGTCATAGGTCTCGTAGGTGCCGCCGCTGAGGGTGCGGCCCCAGAGCCACGAGCGCGGGATGAGGTCCGGCGCGCCGGCAGCGATCGGCATGTCGCTGCGGGCCCAGAGCTCACCGAAGGCCGGGTCGGAGAAGCGGCCGTCGACGGGGGCCGGGAAGTCCGGCTCGGCGCGGCGGCCGGGCAGCGGCACCTGGGTCGGCGCGGGGCCTGCGGGGACCTCCGTGGGGGCCGGCGCGGCGGTGGGCTCCGGCGTAGCCGTAGGCAGCGCTGTGGCGGTGGGCCGGGTCGAGATCAGCGTCAGGCGCGGCTTCGGCGTGGCAGTGGGCTCGACGGTGGGCGTGGGCGCGGGCCGGTCGATGACGTGGACCAGGTAGACCGGGCTGGGGCCGACGCCGACGGTCAGCTTGCCGCCGCTGTTCTGCACCTGGGTGGCCCTGCCGTCCCGGCTAAAGACCGTGCCGACGGCCGAGAGCGAGGCGATGTTGACCGACGCGCCGGCCGGGCCCATGAGCACGTCGACCACGTTGGCGCCGCGGCGGAAGCGCACGCAGGAGACGTCCGGGCCGCTGATCGTGGTGGTGTCGTCCAGGAAGATCGTGCCGGCGACGGGCGCGTCCCCCATGTGCTCAATCACGTAGCCGTCGAGCACGATCGGGAAGTCGAGCTCGAGGTTGCCGGTGCCGGCCACGCGGGCCGACTCAGGCAGGGGCGCGCTCAGGTCGACGCTGAGGTAGCGCCAGCCCTCGGCGAGCTCGCCGAGCGTGATCATAAACAGCTCGCCCCGCGCGTCGGCGATCAGCACCGAGAGGCGATTCATGCTGCCGTCGCCGAAGACCCACATCCCAAGCTGGCGCGGCTGGCCGGGGATCTGGCGGGCGCGCTCCGGCTGGAGCACGATCGGGTCGAGCGCGCCGGACGGGTCAGTGGAGACGAACGCGTACGCGAGCGCGGCCGAGCGGTTGCCGGTGTAGACCTGGGTGTCGGTGAGCGTGAACGTGGTGCTGATGGCCTGACCGACGCCCCACAGACCGAATTCAGACGGCGCGTACTCGTAGGTGTCGATCACCACGCGGTCGCCGGCGTCTATCAGGCCTACGGGCTGCGCGCCCGCCAGCTGCTGAGCGGCCGTCTGGAGGGCGGCGAGGGCGGCCTTCGGCTGGGTGTAGTCGTCGCCGCCGCGGCCGGCGCGCACCAGGCCGTAGAAGTTGCTCGGTACCGTATCCTTGAGGCTGCCCCAGAACACGCGCTCGGCGCCGGCCGCGCGCATGAACACCGCGCCGTAGGCCAGCATATCAGCCTGGCGCTGCTCGTCCACCATACCGGAGGGCTCGGGGTTGGAGAGGCCGGTGCCCCAGCCGAACTCAGTGACCCACACCGGCAGCTCGACGCGGCGCTCCTGGAGCAGCGCGCGGACGGTGGCGACCTCGGAGGCGCCGTAGAATCGCTGCTCGGCCAGCTCCGGCGCCACGTAGGCGCGGACCCCGAGCGCATCGACCGCGGCAAGGCCGCCGTTGTCCGCCAGGGTGCGCAAAAATTCCTGGCTCGCTGCGCTGACGCCGCCGCTGATCACCTTCGCCTCGGGGTTGGCTGCCCTGATCTGCATCGCAGTCAGACGCAGCAGGCGCGAGTAGGCGACCGGATCGGGCTGGGGCGCCCAGCGCGTCGCGTCGTCTGGGGCGGGCCAGATCTCCCAGTGCGTGATACTGTCGCGGTAGCGGGCGGCGGCGGCGGCGGCGAAGTCCGCGAACTTCTGCGGGTCCGGGGCGAAGGCCGACGGCGCGCTGTAGCGGTCGGTCGTATCGGGGGTGGCCCAGCCGGGCGCGTCCACGATCACGCCGACGACGGTGATGCCGCGCTCGCGCAGCTGCTTCACCGTGCGATCAAGCGGGTTCCAGTCGCGGCGACCGGGCATCGGCTCGAGCTGCGCCCAGCTGATCTGCTCGCGCGTCCAGCCGACGCCCGCGAGGGCGATTGTGTCGACGGCCGGGTTCTTCGGCGCAGACAGGCGCGTGCTGGCGGCGGAGATAGCGCTCGAAACACCGAGACCAGCGTCAGCGGGCGCCACCGCCTGCTGGCCGCGCACCACTGTGAACACGGCAATCAGCACGAGCAGGAACACCGAGAAGCCGTACTGCAGTTTACGTCGCATATGCAGATCCCTGTCTGAGCGCCGAGGACTCACTCGCACGCCATCCCGACTATCACGTTCCCCTGTCCGCTATTGGAGCAGGTATCGCCGTCGCTGCCGACGACGCAGTTAAAGTTCCCAGTTATCACGAAGCGGTCGCGCTCGGAGCCACCGAGCGCCAGCTCGTAGTCCTGGTCCAGCGCCACCACACCGCGGTTGATTCGGACGTTGCCGAGGTTGAGCGCCGCGCAGGCCGGGTAGGGCTTGATCTTGTTCGCCAGGTCGGCGGCGGATGTCCGCTCGGCGGGGCTGATAAGCGAGGCATCCGGCCGCACCACCGAGACATTCCAGAGCGCCATGCTGAGCAGCACCAGCGCGCCGAGCAGCATCAGAGTTGAGAGGCCGAGCTCGGCCCGTCGTGCGCCACGCATCTCACATCTCCTAGGGGCAGCCGGAGGTCGAGCCGCCGGTGCAGGTATCAGTGCCGCCGCCGCCGACGATCGTATTGCCGGAGCCGCTGACGGTCAGCGTGTCGTCGCCGTCGCCGCCAACGAGGCAGTTGTTGTCGCCCGTCACAGTGATGGTGTCCGAGCCGCCGGAGCCGAAGATCAGCGCGTTGCTGCGTCCAAGGCTGACGGTGCCACCGACGTTCACCACGCCGCCGCTGTAGCTGGCCGACGGGCAGTCCGCGGCGATCGCCAGGCGCTGCGCGCTGATCGAGAGCGTCGTGGCGCCGGCCCTGGGCGTCCCTATCGAGGCCGGCGCGGTGAGGCCCACCACCGCCGCCGTCAGCACGATCGCGGCGGCTGCCACCAGCAGGAGCCGGGCAGTCCAGGGGCGCGCGGTGCGTCGCATGGGTAGCTCCTCTCCTTACGGTGCGGGCGTCGGCGTGGGCGTCGGCGTGGGCGTCGGCGGCGTCACGAGCGACGAGGCGCGCTTGCCGGAGCGGGTGTGGTAGACCACGCCGCCGTCCTGGACCACAAAGTGGACATCGCCATCGCGCTCCACCGTCAGGATCGGTCGCTCGAGCGCCATCGCGATGTTGGCCAGGTTGTCGATCGTATCGACCTCGACCACCCGATCGACCGAGCGGAAGTTGACGCCCTGGACGGGGATCAGCAGCGAGCCGTACTTCTGCTGGATGCGCTCCATCTCATCGTCGCGCAGCAGGCGGTCACGCGCAAGCAGGTAGACGCCCAGCAGCACCAGCGAGACGATCAGACCGAGGACGGCCATCGAGCGCAGGTTCTCCACCTGGTAGACCAGCGGGCCAAGCGCGACCGAGTTCGGCGCCACAGTCTGCGAGGAGAAGCTGCTGTCCTGCGTGGGGCTGAGCTCCTCGGGCAGACTGGTAAGCGTAAACTGGTTGTTGGCGTAGGCAAACTCGAGCCGCGGCGCGAAGACATCGCGCACCTGCTGCCCACCGATGTTGCCCTGTATCGCAACCTGGGGGACGATCGCCACGGTGTAGTTGCCGCCGACACCGATCTGCTGCTCGATCACGTCGGTGATCTCGCGCACGCGCCGCAGGTCAAGCGGCACGTCGGCGGTGAAGGACGGGCCGCTGAAGGGAGTCTCGGGCGCGAGGAACAGCGAGCGCCGCAGGCCGTTACCGGCCACCTCAGCGAGAACCCGATAGGTGCCCGACACGCCGCCGACCGAGCCATCGAGGTTGTAGTTCATCACGAACCGCAGGTCCTCGACCAGATCGACGAAGATCGGGTTGCCGGTCACAACGACATCGCCCTCGTAGATGCCGGGGGCGGCCTTCGCGGTGTAAGCGAAGCTGGCCCGCTGAGTGTACTTCAGCGGGTTGCTGCCAGTCCGCGTCGCCGGCTGGCTAAAGGCATAGAGCGCGAGCAGCGCGAAGCCGACGACAGCGCCAGCCAACACGTAGAGCAGCTCTTTATTCGATCCAAAGCGCTCCATCACACTGTCTCCAGGGCGACCGACAGCTCCCATCGGCTCACCACTACACAACGTATTACCGCACGCACCACGCTACAGGACGAACGACGTCCCGCCGCCGGCCTCCTCCAGGTCAGACTGCCGACGTCGCCGGTGACGCCCGCCGCCGCTCGCAGCGCTCCACTCGTACAGGATCAGGCCGCCGACGATCGCCACGGCGATGCCCAGGACGAGCCGCGCATCGAGCTGCTCAATCGTCGTGCCGAGGCCCGGCGCGTGGAACCACAGCACGCCGACCATATCGGCCTGCTCCGGCCGGTAGAAATCTTCGACGGCGTTGTTATCGCCTTTTGTGACGAACCGCCCGGCCTCCAGGCCAGCGATACGGTGGACGACCAGGCCAATCTGCGGCGAGCGGAAGCCGACGACATCGCCGAGCTGGTAGGTCGAGGCGCTGCGGAGCAGCACAAGGTCGCCCTGCTTGAACAGCGGCTCCATACTGATGCCGCGCGTGATGACGTAGGTCACCGGCCCACCGTACTGCGAGGGGCCGATGGCGAAGAACAGCGCGGCGCAGATGCCGAGGACGATCGCCAGCGTGATGAGCGCGTTGCCTGTCGTCCGCATAAAATCTCTCCTCCCGCGTGGGACTACTGGAGCGCGATGATCCGGATCGTAGAGACGCTCGACGCGTCGACATCCGACACGTCGCAGCTGGCGACGCTCGGGCCGGTTCCCGACACGCTACAGGCCGTGTAAGCGCCACCGGTCAGGGCCACCGACACCTTCGGCACGCCGGTCGTTCCAGGCACGGTCACCTGGACGCTCGTGATTCGGCCATTGCTGACGCTGTAGCTGACGTCGCTCGCGCTGATGGTGTAGGCGGCAGCCGTGCTCTGACCCTGACCACCATCGACCGCGCTCAGGTTAGCGGTGCTCGTCTGACCGTACAGGAGCACGATGAGCATCATCACCATCACGGCAACCACCACTGCGGCGATGCTGCTGTGTGCTCCGCGCCGAGCACGTGCGATTGACTCTCTCACAGCACTGACCCCGTACACATCACTTCGTCCGGCAGAAGGGCCGGCGCACATCCGCCGGATATATACGTAGCCGCGGTCCGGCGCTCCTTCGGGCGCCGGACCACGGCTGGGACCTACGCTAGTCCATCACGACCACGTCGAGACCGAAGTTCGCGTCGTTGACGTTCGTGGCGCCCATCGTACAGCTGGTGATCGTCAGGCTGGTCGTGCCCGCGCCCGAGAGCTGCGGTGTGCAATCGGTGTACGACGTGGTGTTGTCGTTCAGCAGCTTCGCCCAGACCTGCACGCCCGAGCTGGTGGCC
>JBDLTZ010000096.1:0-30822 GCA_039805565.1 Chloroflexota bacterium
GATAGCATGTTCGGGTCCACAAGCACGCCAGTAGCCAGCATTGACCAGGCGGCGTAAGTAGTAGAAGGAGCGATGCTATGACCGCGCGCTCTCTCCGTATTCTTATCGCCGACGACGACGCCTCGCTCCGGATAGTCATCCCGGCCATTGTCCTACAGGCACTGCCAAACGCATCGGTGGAAGTCGTGCAGGACGGTGCGGCCGCTCTCGAGTCCTACTGCCAGCGCCCGGCAGACGTCGTCATCACAGACTACGAGATGCCGGTGATGAATGGCCTCGATCTCGTGCGGGCGCTGCGTAGCATGCGCGCCGACATGCCGATCCTGATGTTATCGGGCAACTGCGAGGTGGCTGGCCAGGCGTGCGCGTCGGGCGCCACGACATTCCTCGAGAAGCCGGCCCCGATCTCACATATCAAGGCGCTGCTCCAGCGCTGGTGCGCCTGAGACTACCGGCGCCCGTAGACTGCAGCCCTCACCTCTCACAGGTGGGGGCTTGTGTGTCATCGCGAAAGGCGCGGTACCAGCGCCACACCACGGCTAGCGCGTCAAGGTCTGAGCGCAGGTAGGCCATCGCCGGCGCCAGCACACCGGGAGAGACCTGCGCCGCACCTGCTCGCCGGCCGCGCCGTGCAGCCCGCCACCCCTGGTACGCCACCCAGCCGTCGGCCCAATGATCTGCGCCCTCGGGCCAGCTGTAGCCAAGCCAACCGGCCACCGCCTTGAGGCCCGCGCTCCTGCGCGTGCTGAGCCGCGGGATCGGCAGCGCCACATCAGACGAGATGACGGCGTGCAGGTCGAGCAGCCACGGCCCCACCACAGCCCGCGCGCGAGCAGCTCCGCTCCGCGCCAGCAGGAGCATCTCCGCATCACCCCAGTGGATCACGGGCCCGCCTACGGCGTCAGCCGCCAGCTGCCAGGCCTGCGCAGGGGTGCGCACGAGGGTCACAGCTACGCCAGCAATACTCACCTGGCGCGGCCGCGCCACCGGTGCCACCACCGCCGCTACCGCCACGCCGTCGAGCCCCATCCAGCCGATCGCCCACGGTACGCGGGTCAGCGGGTCGGTCTCAATATCGAGGAACAGCACCCCATCGCCCGCACCCGCGGGCTCGGAACGCTTGGAGACATGGCTGACTGGGCGACCTGACTGAAGCGACTCGGCGTGGGCCTGGAGCGCTCGCGCGATCGTGCCATCGCTGTCCGGCAGGGCAGCGAGCTGAGCGTGGCTGAGCGTTGCGACCTGCGGCACCGCGGTGACTCCCGAGTGCCGTAGGGCGCGGGCGTGGCTCCGGCGGAGGCCGGGCAGCGTCGCGAGGTCCTGGCTACCGAGCGCCACGCGGTCGCAGGCGTCGCGCCACGGGCAGAACGGGCAGTGGTCGCTGTCGAACCAGATGGCCGGCTCAGCCCCAGCGACGACACCGGCGTGGCGGCCGGCGAGGGTCGCGCCGAGGGCCCGCACATCGCCGTGGCGGGCGTAGACCCGCGCGGGCGCCGCACCGTTCGCGCCGAGCCAGAGCTCGCCGGGCGGCGCGCACCCTCCGGCGAGTGCGGCGCCAACAAGCCAGCGTAGACCATCGATCCGCGAGCGGTCCCAGCGGGTGGGCTCCGCGTGCAGGCGAATATCGACCGGCTGGTACGAGTAGCCGGAGGGGGCCTGCCGGTCGGCCGTGCGGCGGAGCAGGTGGATCGGGCTGCGCAGCACCACGCCGCCCACAGGCGCCTCCAGCGCCGCCCAGGCGATCAGCGGTGTGCCGGCGCGCACCAGCTCCAGCGTCGCGGCGAGACGATCCTCCCAGGTGCCCTCAGGCACGGGCGTCACGCCGGCCAGCGCAGCGACCACGCGGCGCGCATGGGTGCGGTTGGCCTCGGTACGGGCCACGGCATCACGGGCGGGCGGGACACGCTCCGCCGTATCTCCATTGCGATCAAGCCACAGGCGGCGCTGGCAGCGGTCGAGCCAGGCGAGCTCCTCGAGCGTCACGGGCGGTGTCATCAGCTGAGCTCTTTCACCTCGACGACCAGCATCGTCATATCGTCATACTGTGGGGTGTCTCCCTGGTACGCGACCAAGGCCGCAAACGTGGCGTCCACAAGCGAGGCGGCGCCAAGCGCTCCGTGCGACACCAGCAGCTCCTTGAGGCGGGCGAGCTCGAAGCGGCGTGCCGAGCCATCCAGGACGTCGGTGAGGCCATCCGTGTAGAGCACGAGCCGGTCGCCAGGCTCGAGCTCCAGACTCTCCTCGGCAAGGCGCAGCTCGCTCTCGTCGAAGAAGCCGATCACGGTGCCCTCGCCGGTGAGCGTGAGGGCGCGGCCGCCGCGCAGCAGCACCGGGTAGTCGTGGCCGGCACGGCAGTACGTCAGGCGCCGCGCGGCCGCGTCGAGCACGCCGTAGAAGACGGTCACGAACATATGCGGCTCGCCGAGCTCGCGCAGCAGCCGGTTGACGCTGAGCAGCACGGCCCGGGGCGAGGGCTCACGGCGCGCCTCCGCCAGGAGCAGGCTGCGTGCCAGCGCCATATAGAGAGCGGCCGGCATGCCCTTGCCGGACACGTCGGCGATCACCAGCCCGTAGCGCCGATCGTCGAGGCGGAACACGTCGTAGAAGTCGCCGCCCACCTGGCGGGCGGGCTCATTGCGGGCGGCGAAGGCCAGCCCGGGCGTCTCGGGGAAGATACGCGGCAGCACGCTCTGCTGGACCTCGCGGGCGAGCTCCATCTCGCGCTCGAGGCGTTCCTTAGAGATGAGGGCCGCCTGGGCCTCCTCCAGCATCGCGACCTTCTGGCGCAGCTGGGAGACGAGGATGGCGCGCTGGATGGAGAGCGCGGCCTGGTTGGCAAACGTAGTCAGCAGCGCGACCTCGCCCTGCGAGAAGCGCGCCTTGAGCGTGGTGTGGACCACCATCAGCCCGACCTGCTCGTGCTGTGCGACGAGCGGCGCGCGGAGGCCGGCACGCAGCTGGACGCCCTCGACGTCCGGATGGCGCGGCGAGATGCCGGGGGGCCAGCCGCCGAAGGGCTGGGGGGCGCTCGGCCCCTCGCCGAACGCCTGTGCGGCGGGCACGCGCTGGTTCACGAGCGCCTGGCTCCAGCCGCTCACCGCCAGCACCACCGCGTCTCCGTCCTCGGCGCGCAGGTAGAGGATCGCCCGGTCGGCACCGCACAGGTCACGCGCCTGGCGACAGGTGCGCCGGGCCAGCTCGCCGATGTCATAGGAGGCGATCAGCGCCTGGGTCATATCCTGCAACGAGATCAGCGCCGCGGTGCGCTGCTGCAACACGCGGTTGGCGGACTCGAGCTCGACGACCTTGCGTTCGAGAGTGCGGTTGGCGCTGGTGAGGGCCTCCTCGCTGCTGGCGAGCAGCCGGTAGGTGCGCCTGAGCTGGTCGTCGGTCAGGCCGAGCACGTCATCGAGCGCGAGGTAGCCCTGGCGCGCGAGGTGCAGCGCGTAGGTCTCGAGTGACAGCAGGCTGGCCGTGCCCGTGACCGCAGATGCGGGCGCGGACGGGAGGCGCTCGCGGGCGAGACCCTGCGCGCCACCGCCGAGCTGGACCACGTGGCGCTCGGCGCGGAAGATGTCGAAGGCAGCGATATCACCGGCGCGGCCCGTGCCACCGCAGGCAGGGCAGCCGTCGCAGCGGAAGAACTCGGCGGGCAGGTCCTCGTCACCGGCGAGGGCCAGAAGGCGGCGGTGGTGCTCGGGGGGGGCGGGCGCGGCGCTGCGACACTGGGTGCAGAGCGTGGGAAAACGCTGCACGGCCACCACCCAGCCGAGCGCGCCGAGCAGCTCAGGCGCGGCGCCGAGGTCCAGCAGATGCCGGGCGACGAACCCGCCGCGGAAGATGGTGTCGAGCTGGGCCAGGACGCGCATCCCCCTCTGGGCGGCGGCGAGCGCGGGGCCGACGGTCTCCTCGCAGAGGCGGTCGATCACCAGCAGGTCGGGGCCGCGGGCGACGGCGGCGGCGATCTGGTCGGCGTAGCCGAGGGGCGGCTGGGCGAGCGCGAAGCTGATGCGGCGCCCTTGGCCGCGCGGCACGCGCACGACCTCGCGATCCTGCGCCACCACCACCGCGCGCGAGCGGGGGTTGGCATCGAGGAACTCGCCAAGGAGCACGCGGAAGATCGTAGCGCGCCCACTCGGGAGGAAGGCATCGCCGGAGTTAGGCCGCGGGTCAAGCCCGGCCACCACAATCAGGCCCGGGCCATCGGCAATCAGCTGCCCGATAACCGTATCGAGCTCCGGCAGGTGGTAGAAGTCGGCGAGCTTGAGCATTCCCATCCCCTAAGCTTCCGTGCTCTATTATAGCACCGGCAGTCGGCGCCGGAACGGGTGTTTCACGTGAGAGTGGTGCGAGGGGGCGTGGTAGAATGCGCGCTCAGGACAGTTCTCGGAGAGAGTGCTCATCAATGCTGGACCAGATCAAGACCGGACTCGTGGCGCGGGACGGCGGGCGCCGGCTAGTGGATTTCCTGATCGGCGGAGTGCTGTGGCGCCTCCCGCGCGCAGTGCGGCGGCGGATGTTCGCCGGACACCAGCGACACTGCCCGCTGTGCGAGAGCGACCTGCGTGATTTCGTGGTGCTGAACCGCGACTGGTACCACTGGTGCCCAGTATGCCGCTCGCTGCAGCGGCACCGCCTGGTGTGGCTGCTGCTGCACCGCCTGGAGCTGAGCGGGAGGCCGGTGCGCATCTTGCACATCGCGCCGGAGGAGGCGATCGAGGAGCGGCTGCGGGCTCTGCCGGGGGCGCAGTACATCAGCGCGGACCGCTACGACCCCGGCGCCATGCTGAAGATGGACATCGGGGCGATCCAGTTCGCGGACGGCGTCTTCGACCTGGTGTACTGCAGCCACGTGCTCGAGCACGTGCCGGACGACAGGCTGGCGATGCGCGAGATGCGGCGGGTGCTGCGTCCCGGCGGCCAGGCGGTGATCGTGGTGCCGATCCTGGTGGATGTCACGAGCGAGGCGCCCGAGCTGACAGACCCGGTGGAGCGCGAGCGGCGCTTCGGCCAGCACGACCACGTGCGGATCTACGGGCCCGACGTCGAGCGGCGGCTCGAGGAGGCCGGGCTGCAAGTCATGCGGCTCACGACGGAGGATCTGGCGTCGCCAGAGGAAGTGATACGCCTGGGCCTGACTCCGGGGGAGACGCTGTTTCTGTGTAGCGCGCGGTGAGGACGCCGGGGGCGAGCTGCACGTGCGCGATATCTCCCTCGAGCAGGACCGGACCGGCGAGGGACGCGTCGGGCGTGTAGGAGAGCGCCTCGAGCAGCAGCAGGCGCCGGCCGCCGACGGACAGCTGGTAGGGCTCGCCCCAGTCGGCCGTGCCGCGCATGAAGTTAAACGCGCGCCGCGCCGGCCAGGAGGTGTCGAGCGCGAAGTCCTCGGGCGCGGGCGTGGGCTCGTAGGAGCCGCCGGGCGGCTGGGGCAGGAGGCGCGCGCTGCCGTCGGCCAGCCGGGCGAGCACGTCGGCCAGCAGCTCCCCGCCGGCCGTGGCACAGATGCGCTCGGCCACGGGGCCGCTCACGCCGTCGGGGAGATCCACGGCCTTCTGGGCGGCGATATCGCCCGCGTCGAGCGCCGCGCTCATGGCGTGGACCGTCACACCGGGCTGGTGGCCGGCCCGCAGGGTCCAGAAGAGCGGCTCAGGGCCGCGGTGGGCCGGCAGGAGCGACGGGTGCAGGTTGAGGAACCCGTGGCGCGGCAGGGCGAGCAGGGCGGGCGGGATGCGGCGGGGCCAGCAGGCGACGCAGGCTACGTCGGGATCTCGTTCGCGGAGGACCGCTAGCGCCTCAGGAGCTGCGGCGCGGGCGAGCTCGAACACAGGGATGCCGCGCTCCCACCCGCGGGCCGCGATCCCGGGCGCCGCGGAGGGTGCGAGCGGGATCAGGCCGGCGGGCTGCGGGGGCATCGCGCGGCGCACGGCGTAGGGCGCGCGGGGCTGGGCGGGCAGCACCACACCGCAGACCTGAGCGCCGGCCGCAAGCAGGGCGTCGAGAGGGGCGAGCGAGAAGGCACCCGCCATGCCGAAGTAGAGCACGCGCATCATCGTGTAGTCTGGTCCGTGCCGCACCCTGTTCCTTTGTTATAATTGGGCCAGGACGGACGCCAGCAAGAAAGGCTCTTTCATGACCACCAGAATGGTAAACTGCGCGAAGCTCGGGCGCGAGCTACCGGGGCTGGACAAGCCGCCGTACCCGGGCGAGCTCGGGCAGCGGATCTACGACAACATCTCCGCGCAGGCGTGGGACCTGTGGATGCAGCAGGCCGTGCTCATCATCAACCACTACGGACTGAGCATGGTGGACCCACAGGCGCAGCAGCTGCTTATGGATCAGGCCGAGCAGTTCTTCTTCGGCGAGGGCGCGCGCATGCCGGAGGGCTGGGCGCCTGAGGGCCAGGGCGGCAAGGGCGGCGCTAGAAGGAAGAAATAGCACCTCACATCGCAAGCATGATCGCTGGCTTGATAGTGAAGCGTAGCTTCGCGTGGGCCTCGCGGAGCGCGCGCTCGACCTGGTCTGGCGTCTCGGCGCGCGCAAAGATGAAGCCGAGGTAGCTGTCTCCCTCGGGCAGCGGCGTGATGTGGTAGCCGACACGCGCTGTAATCTGCACATCCTCCACGAACGGCACGGCGCGCGCATCCTCCTCCCCAGCGACGTGCCGCAGCAGCCCCTCGCCCGGGATGGGGATCATCATTACCCCACCCGCGTTCCCGGCGCGGCTGAGCGACTCGATCGGCAGGCCGCACGCCTGACGCAGGATTAGCTCCTCGAGCGACGCGTCGGTGCCGAACTGGAGCGTGCGCGAGCAGAGCCCGCCGATCGAGCGCCCGGCCACCTCCACCAGCCACGGCCCACGCTCGTTGATCCGCAGCTCGGCGTGCACCGGCCCCATCTGCAGCCCGATCGCGCGCGCCGCATCCTCGGCGCAGCGCCCCACCGCCGCCTGCACCTCATCCGGCAAGCGCGAAGGGGTCACGTAGATCGTCTCCTCAAAGAACGGGCCGTCCAGCGGGTCGGGCTTGTCGAACAGCGCGAGCACGCGGAGCTTACCGCCGTCCATCATGCCCTCCAGCGCCACCTCAAACCCCGGGATGAACTCCTCCACCAGGAACGGCTTCGGGTCAGGGCCGGGGTAGATGCTGTGCAGCAGCCGGGCGACGCGGCCGGCGGCAGCCACGAACTCCTGCGGACTATCGGCGCGGATCACACCGCGGCTGCCGTTGAGGCGCGTGGGCTTGACGACGCAGGGGTAGGTCACCTCGGCGGCCAGGGCATCCAGGTCATCGGCGGTTGAGCAGAGGCGGAAGCGCGGCACCTGCACGCCAGCGCGCGCCATGAGGGTTCGCATCAGATACTTATCCCGCGCAGCCTCGGCAGCGTCGGGGTGGTTATGGGGCAGGCCGAGGGCCGCGCTGGCGTCGGCGGCGAGCAGGCTGCCGCTGTCGTCCACGGCCAGGATGGCGTCGAGCGGCTGCTGGGCGGCGTAGGCGCGGATGGCGCCGGTGGCGACGGGCAGGTCTTCGAAGCGGGCGCCGAGCGGGAAGTGCCAGAGCTCGGCGAGCTCGGGGGGCATATCGACGGCGGCGACGAGGTCCACCCCGAGGCGGCGCGCGGCGGCGGCGAAGGCCTCGGCGCGGTAGCTGTGGGGCGTGGTGAGGAGCATCACTCGGGGCATGGTTCTTCCTTGCATCACGCGGGGGAGGCTGCGAGGCCGTGGAGCACGAACGCGACCATCTGGTCGGCGACCTCCTCGGGACCGCCGCCGACGAAGCGGGCGATGTTCTGGAATGCCCGCGGGCTGAGGAGCTCGAGACACATCGCGGCGAGGGCAGCGGGCTCCCCGGGGCGGATCTCGGCGCGGCGCTGCCCCTCGGCGATCACCTGGGCCAGCAGGGAGTGGAGCGCCTCGTAGAGCTCCTGCGACTCGTGGCCGTGGCAGGCATGCGACTCGGCAGGGCGCAGGTCGATAAGCGCGGCGACGTGCTGGCTGCGGCGGTACTGAACCACGATGAGGGCGCGCAGCCGGGCGAGCGGGTCAGGGGCAGCCTGCGCGGCGGCCTGGAGCGAGTGGCGCGCATCGGTGCAGACCGCGTGGCTCACCGCGGCGAAGAGCTGCTCTTTGCTGGGGAAGCGACGGTAGATCGTGCCGACGCCAACCCCGGCGCGGCGGGCGACCTCCTCCATCGTCACCTCGGCGCCGCGCTCAGCAAAGAGCTCGTGTGCCGCGTGCAGCACCCGCTCGAGGTTACGCTGCACATCCCGGCGCTCGCGGCGCCCGTCGTGTGTCTCTGCCATCTGCTTCCAAGCTCCTTCGTCTCAGGCCACAGTATAGCACTGTTTCGCGCGAAGCGGAAGGAAGGTTCCACTTTGGGCAAGCGCTCACACCCGCTCCCGGGACAGACCGGCACATATCTTGCAGACATCAGAGCCAGCTATGAAACAGAGCGAGCCGCGGCGCCCGGGGCGGCAGAGCGCCAGCGCCGGCGGCAGGAGGCATAGGATGGCACGAGTATTCGGCCTCTTCGACACGCGCGCGCAGGCCGAGGATGCAGCTCAGCGGCTGATCGACGCCGGCGTCCCACTCGAGGCGCTGACTGTCGTCGCGCGGGATGAACGACAGGCGGAGGCGGCGGTGGGGGACGCGGTCGCGGGGGCCCCGGCCTCCGCCACAGCGCAGGGCGCCATGGAGGGCGGCGTCATGGGTCTGCTGGCGGGCGTGAGCCTGGCGGCAGTCCCGGCCCTTGGCCCCGTACTGATGTTCGGCGCCCCGCTCACGGCCGCGGCCGGCGCGGTGCTGGGCGGGGCCACGGGCGCGGCGATGGACCCTGCGACCGACACGCGGGTGTATGCCGAGGGGGTGCGGCGCGGCGGGACGTTCGTGAGCGCCGATGTGCCGGACGAGCGCGCAGAGCCGGTGCGCGACGTGATGCTGGAGGCCGGGGCGGTGGACATCCACAGCCGGATGGCGCAGTGGCGTGGCGAGGGGTGGACGCTCGACGAGTCCGCCTCCGAGCCGTACGACGCCTTCGGCGCACACTGGTCGGAGAGCAGCAAGATTGGCACGGCTGGCGGCACCCTAGCAGGGGCGGCTGCGGGGGCTGCGGCCGGGGCTATCGGCGGACCGTTGGGCGTCGTGCTCGGCGGGATCGCAGGAGCCGCGGCGGGCGCCGGGATCGGTGCGATCGGCGACTACGCGGGCGAGGCTGCCCAGCACGGGCGCGAGGAGAAGAAAGACGATGCATGAGGAACTGCTGCGGCGGCTGGCCGAGTTCGACGCGGGCGACTCGGGCGTGCTGAGCCTGTATCTGGATATGCGCCCCCAGCAGACCGGCGAGAGCCCGGGCCTGCGTGACGCACTCGTGATCATGCGCGACCGGCTACGCGAGATCGAGCGCACCCTGAAGCGCCGCGACGACATCGATGCATTCCAGGCCGACGTGGCGCGACTCGAGTCCTACCTGGCGACCGACTTCCCGACTGAGGCGCAGGGTCTGGCGGTGTTCGCCTGCGGACCGCGCGGCCTCTACGAGACGATTCCGTCGGGCATACCGTTCGAGACGCAGGTGTCGTTCGGGTCACGCCCTGAGCTCTACCAGCTCGCGCGGCAGATCGACGACCTCGAGACGGCGGTGGTGGCGGTGGTAGACACGAACACCGCGCGCCTATTCCTGATGCGCTCAGGCTTCATGAACGAAGTGGGCGGTCCGGAGCGGCAGGATCGGGACGAAAACCGCAAGCACCAGGCCGGCGGCTGGTCGCAGGCGCGCTTCCAGCGGCACATTCAGAACAACCGGGTGGAGTTCATCAAAACGGCCGCCGAGGCGATCGAGCAGCTGGTGCAGCGGGAGGGGGCCACACGGCTGGTGTTGGCCGGCAACGAGGTGGCGCTGCCACTGCTGAAGGACGCGCTCTCGCCGCAGATGGCGCAGCTGCTGCACGACGAGCCGCTGCGGCTGCACATTCGCACCCCAGGTGCGCAGGTGCAGTCGGAGGTGGCGCCGCTCCTCATGCAGCTAGAGACCGAGCAGGACCGCACCGTGGTGGAGCAGCTCGTCGACGGTGTGCGCGGTGGCGGGCTGGCAGTCTCGGGCCTGAAGCAGACGCGGCAGGCGCTGGAGAACGGTCAGGTAGACACGCTCGTGCTGGCGACGAACACAGGACTGGCCGAGGAGGAGCGCAACGAGCTGATCCAGCTAGCCGCCACCACCAGCGCCGGTGTCGAGGTAGTGGAAGGGCACGAGACGCTGGACGAGCTCGGCGGCGTGGGCGCGCTGCTGCGGTACAAGTTCTAGCGAGTCATCTGCCCGTAATCTAGCGGTAAGGTTTCGCTCATCCCTGCGCCTTCAATTTCTACTCAGTTTCTGCGATGCTACTGCCAGCTACAGCAAGACCTCAGAGCACATCAAGGAGACACGTCGGTGGGCATCTTTGTGAAGGACAGCGGGTGGCAGGGCCTGCGCGGGACAGTGCAGCGGTGCGGCGCATGCAGCAAGGCAACTGTTCACTTCGCGGCGCGGGGTGGAGTACCGGTCTGCAGCGAGTGCGGCTACAACCCGGCGTTCGACCGCATCGCCGACGACTCCGACACGCGCGTGACGCGGTTTGGGCGCTTCTTCCGGGGAAGCAGGCAGGCGCAGAGCAGCTAAACCAAAATGCCGGGCACTGAGCACCGAGCGATAGATAAAGGCCGGGGGCGCACGCCCCCGGCTTCTTTATTGCTCGTGGAAAGCGCCCGAGCGCACCTACGGCAGCACAACCGTATCGATGGCGTGAATGACGCCGTTGCTGGCCGGGACGTCGGTCACGATGATGTTGGCCAGGCGGCCCCGGTTGTCCGTGAGGACGCCGTTGCTCTGCTTGAGGAAGCCGCCACTGAGCATGCGGATCTGGGTCGAGCTGAGCACATCACCGGAGTCGCGGTTGCCGCGCGCGACGTGGTAGAGCAGGATGCTGGTGAGCGTGCCCTGGTCGAGCGCCGTCCCAATATTCGAGGCGTTCAGGCCGAGCTTGTCGAAGGCCGCGTCGGTGGGCGCGAAGACCGTGAACTGGCCCTTGCCGGAGAGGGTGCTCACGACAGCCGGGTCGGCGGCGAGCACACCCGCGATCAAGGTGTCGAACTGGCCGGCGAACGGGCCGGAGGAGTTCACGGCGATGGCGACATCGACAATGCTGTTGCCGGTGGGCTTGGGCGCAGCGGCGGCGGGCGAGGCCGCGGTGACGAAGAGCGCCAAGGCGACGAGTACCGAGAGCGTGCGTACGATGCGGCTGAACATGCAGTGGCCTCCCTTTGCTGCTTTGAACGGATGCTGCGCTCAGGCAGTGAGCGCGCAGGGGTGATTCGAAAGCGTGTTCCCCCTGCCATACAGCTAAACGTTCATGTTTTGCAAATGGATTGCACAGAATAATTACAGACTTTTCATTCTTCGCACGCGCTCAAACTACCAAGGGCGCGAGGCCAGCCGTGGCTCTCGCGCCCTTTGCCTGCCAGTGGCCAAGTCTACACGACGACGCGCCTGCCAGTCTCGAACGACTCGATCGCGGCGCAGGCGAGGAGCAGCGCCCGGCGTCCGGCCTGGGCGTGCACTGGAGGGGTCTGACCGGCGCGGAAGGCTGCCAGCATCTCGGCAGCGTAGGCATCGAACGTCTGGTGAAACGAGCGGTCACGGTCATTGAAGTAGCCCGCCTGCCAGACCTCGGCCGTCTCGCTGCCGGCGGCCTGGAAGCTGAAGCGGCGCACGGTGTCCTCCACCAGCACACGCCCGCCCATGCCGTCCACCTCGACGCGGTGTGTCTCCGGGTAGGCATACGACGAGTCATAGGTACCGACGAGGCTACCTACAGCGCCGCTGGCGAAGCGCAGCGCTATTGACAGGGTGCGGAAACCGCCGCCGGTCTTGTCAGTCATCTCGGCCATCACTGAAGCCACCGGGCCGCAGAGGTGCTCGAGCATATCGAAGCCGTGACACTGAGTCTCGATCAGGTTGGCGTGCGGGTGGTCGCTGCTGCCCGAGCCACCGAAGCGCCAGGTGGCCAAGGTTATGTCGCCCAGCCGCCCAGCCTCGATCGCGGCGCGGGCGAGCTGCACGGGGCGGGCGTAGCGGTGATTGAAGTTGATTGCAAAGAACAGATCGCGGCGGGCGGCCTCCTTCAGCAGCATATCGGCCTCTGCAAGGTCGAACACCAGCGGCTTCTCCACCAGCAGCGGGTAACCGGCCCGGATGATCTGGAGGGTAGGCACAAAGTGAGCCTGGTTGGGCAGCGAGATGCTCACCAGGTCCGGCCGCTCGCAGTCGAGCATCTCCTGGATGTCGGTGTAGGCGCGCATCCCGAAGGCGGCGGCGCGGGCCCCAGCGCGCTCGGGAGTGCGGGCCACCACCGCGCAAAGCTCGACGTCGGGGCGGGCAGCGAAAACCCGAGCGTGCTGGTAGCCCCAGCCACCGGCGCCCACAAGGGCAACTTTGATACGTGCGCTCACTGCTCGATCACTACCTTTCCGGCCTCACCGCGGAAGAACAGCTCGAAGGCCGCCTGGATGTCTGAGGGGCCGAAGCGGTGGGTGATGATCTGCGCCAGGTACGCGCGGTGCTCACGTAGGAGCGCCAGGTTGCCGGGCAGCTCGTCGAAGCGGAAGTACTCGCTGCCGAGGATAGCGCGCTCGGGGGCAATCAGGTCAGACGAGACGCGCAGCTCAAGCCCCTCGCCATGGCCGACGCACACCAGGACGCCGCGCTGGCCGAGGGTCGCGAGCGCCTGCTGGCGGGCCGCGGTCTTGCCGGTGGTGTCGAAGGCGGCGTCGGGGGCGGGGACGCCGGCAGCGCGGGCCTGATCCGCGAGGGAGCCGGCGCGCACATCGACCGGGATGCCGCCAAGGCGGGCGGCGAGCTCGAGGCGGTAGGGGGTCACGTCGGTAATCAGCACGGGGAGATCGCGGCCGAGCATGATCTTCGCCATCGCGAGCACGGCCAGCCCGATCGGCCCGGCGCCGGCGACAAGCAGCGACTCGATATCAGGGCGGACGAGCTGTGCCCGGCCGATGGCGTGGCCGCCGGTGCCCATGATGTCGAGTAGCAGCGTGGCCTCGGTGAGCGACATGTCGGCGTCCACAGGGAAGAAGATGCACTCACTGACCAGCTCATAGGGGCCGTAGCCGCCGTCGCGGTTGAAGCCCATATCGCCGCGCTTGGCGAAGCACTGATTGGTGAAGCCGAGGCGGCAGCTACGGCACTCGCCGCAGTAGTCCATCAGGAAGACCACGCCGGGGGTGCCGACAAGCGTGTGGGTGCCGGGCCCGGCGGCAACCACGACGCCGGCGGCCTCGTGGCCGGGGGTGACGGGCGCGCCGTTGAGGAACTGGCCGCGCTCGGAGCCGCAGAGGGCGTTGGCGTGGACCTGGAGCAGCAGCTGGCCGGGACCGGGGCGCGGGACGACGCGCTCTTCGAATGTGATCGCGCCGCCGCCGATGAAGCGCGGTGCGCGCATCGTCTCGGGGAGGGTATAGTCTGCCATGACGCTCTGTCTCCTTCGACGTTGTTCAGGGGTGCGCCAGCTATTCTACCGCAGGAAGGTGCCCAGCCCGTAGATCGCCAGGCCAGCGAGACCACCAACGACCGTGCCATTGATGCGGATGAACTGGAGGTCACGGCCGACCTGGAGCTCAATGCGGCGCGAGGTGGACTCAGCGTCCCAGCGGCTCACGGTCTGCGCGATCAGCTCGCTGCCCTCGTCGCCGTACTCACGGGCGGCGTAGAGCACCGCGGCCTCGACCCAGGCGTCGACCTTGGCGGCCAGCGTTTCGTCACGCTGGAGGAGCTCGCCGATACGCACCAAGCCGCGGGCGATCGTCTCGCGCAGCGCCGAGTCATCGCGTGTGCTCTGCTCCAGGAGCAGCGCCTTGGCGTCCTGCCAGAGCGAGGCGGCCAGCTCGCGCAGGAAGGGGTGACCCACGAGCTCAGCCTTGTAGGTCTCGCCGCGCGCGATCAGCTCCGAGTCGGACTGGAGGCGCTCGACGAAGCGCTCGACGACCTCGTCGAAGTGGGCGTTGAGCGGGTGGTCGGGGTCCTGGCTGAGCTCGATCATCGTGGCGGTGACGGTCTCGACGAGGCGGATGTAGATCGTGCGGTCGACGCCGCGCGGCATCCACCAGGGAGAGGCATCGACGATCTTCTGGCGGATGGACTCCTGGTTATCGATGATCAGCTGGGCGGTGATCTGCACAAGCGCGAAGAGAGCCTCGCGGCGTCGGTCGCCCACCAGCACGGCGCCGAGGAGGCGGCCGAGGGTGGGCGCGGCGGGGGTGGTCTCGAGGCGCGAGACGACGCTGCGCTCGATCAGCGCCTGGACATCGGCGTCGTTCACCACGCGCAGGACGCCGGCGGCGCCCCCGGCGAGGATGCGCCCGACGCGCGTAGCGGACTCGGGGCGTGCGAGCCAGGCCCCGGCGCGGCGCGCGACGCTGACAGCGCGCAGGCGCTCAGCGATCACCTCAGGGGTGAGGAAGTTGTCCTGCACAAAGCGGCCGATGCTGGCGCCGATGCTGTCCTTGCGCCTGGGGATAATCGCCGTGTGCGGGATGGGCAGGCCGAGCGGGTGGCGGAACAGCGCGGTGACGGCGAACCAATCGGCGAGGGCGCCGACCATAGCGCCCTCGGCGGCGGCGCGCACGAAGCCAAGCCAGGGGTAGACACTCTCGAAGCGCTTGGCGACCACAAAGACCAGCGCAGCGACCACCAGCAGCCCGGTGGCGATCCTCTTCATGCGGTCCAGCTCGGCCTGCCGAGCGCGCTCCTCAGCCAGAACCATGGGCGCTCCTCCGCGACACACCCTGCACACGGCCGCGGCGGTGACGGCGCGCGCCTCAGTATGACAGTGTAGCACAGCGTGGCTCATAAGCGGTGATGGCACCTCTCGTCTCGCGCTCTATGGCAGTGGTCTCACCCATTCGGAGGAAGATCACTGTGCCGCGCACAATCACCGATTCAGGTGTTCTGATCAGCGGGTCGTGTCGCTATCCTATGGTCATCGGGCGCCGCTTGAGAGCACCGCCAGAAAGAGAGTAAAGCCATTTTATGCAAAGTAGATCCTCGCCACCTTGACCGCTCGTGCCCTCGCTGCCAGCGCGAGCACCCCCACGATGGCCGCGCCGTGAAACCCGTGCGTCATCGCGTCTGACGCGTGTGAGGGGCCCCCACCCCCGCCGGTCCAGGAGGATGGGAGCAACAGCGCGTAGGGCAACCCACCGGCCCGCTTCGTTGTTCCTGGAGTCGTCGGCCCGGCCACCGAGGGCGCGGAGGTGAACACCTCTGCGCCCTGTCACTACGTGCCCGACTCAGTCTTGCAGCCTCCGAAGCACACGGCCGCACTGTTCCGCAGCACGAAGCCTTCAGCGGCGTATTGCGACAGGGGCGAACAACGCTTCTGATAGAGCTTCGTTAGAGTCGGCTCCATGGGCCTCAGCATCCGTTGACAAAGCGGAACCCGTATTCCATAATACTCCCCACGGAATACACATTCCGCTTTACGCAGAAACGAGGACCGAATGACCGAGCACACTGTTCGCGAGGACACCGCCCAGCAGACGCTCCCGCTGATCGTCCTGGACGGCGCGGTGGTGTTCCCATACACGGTCGTCACGCTGCCGCTCGACGAGGAGACTGAGCGCGCGGCCGAGGCGGCCACCAAGGAGAGCCAGCTGGTGCTGCTCGTCGCCCGCCGCGAGGACGCCGACGACGACGCGCCGCTGACCATGCAGCTGCACCGCATCGGCACAGTGGCGCGCATCGAGCAGATCGGCAAGCTGCCGAGCGGCTCGAGCGGCGTGGTGGTCCGCGGCATCGTGCGGGCGGAGCTCGGCGAGCAGGCCCAGGAGGAGTCCTACCCGCGCTTCTCATACACCGAGCGCCACGACAGCTTCACGCGCACGCCGGAGCTCGAGACGCTGATGACCGAGGTGCACGCGGCGATCGACGCGGTGCTGGACCTGCGCCCTGGCATCCCGCAGGAGATCCGGAACTTCGTGCGCAGCATCAGCGACCCGGGACACCTGGCCGACAACACCGGCTACTCGCCGGACTACACCTTCGCCGAGCGCCAGGAGCTGCTCGAGACCTTCGACGTGCCCGAGCGGCTACGCAAGGTGCTGGGCTTCTACCGCAAGCAGCTGGCGATGCTCGAGATCCAGGTGCGCCTGCGCCAGGAGGTGCAGGACAGCTCGGCCAAGCAGCAGCGCGAGTTCTACCTGCGCCAGCAGATGAAGGCCATCCAGAAGGAGCTCGGCGAGGACGACGCCGAGGCGGATGAGCTGGAGGCGCTGCGCGAGAAGCTGGCCGCCGCCGGGCTGACCGATGCCGCGCGCAAGGAGGCCGACCGCGAGATCAGCCGGCTCTCCCGCATGAACAACGCCTCGCCCGAGTACCAGATGGTGCGGACCTACCTGGAGTGGCTGGCAGAGCTGCCCTGGAGCAAGACCGGCGGCGGCGCGATCGACGTGGCCCACGCCCGCGAGGTGCTCGACGCCGACCACTACGGGCTCGAGAAGATCAAGGAGCGCATCCTCGAGTACCTGGCCGTCAAGCAGCGCCGCGCCACGCTGGCCGCGGACGGTGAGCGCAGCCGCGAGCCGATCCTCTGCTTCGTCGGGCCGCCCGGCGTGGGCAAGACCAGCCTCGGGCAGAGCATCGCCCGTGCCCTGGGCCGACAGTTCGTGCGCATGAGCCTGGGCGGTGTGCGCGACGAGGCCGAGCTGCGCGGGTTCCGCCGCACCTACATCGGCTCGCAGCCGGGCCGCATCATCCAGGAGCTGCGCCGCGCCGGCACGGCCGACCCGGTGATCCTGCTGGACGAGATCGACAAGATCGGCCAGGACTGGCGCGGCGACCCGGCCTCGGCACTGCTGGAGGTACTCGACCCGGAGCAGAACAACACCTTCACCGACCACTACCTGAACCTGCCGTTCGACCTGAGCCGGGTGCTGTTCATCGCCACGTCCAACGACATGAGCACCGTGCCACCGGCGCTGCGCGACCGCCTCGAGGTGATTGAGCTCTCGGGCTACATCGCCGATGAGAAGGTGGCGATCGCCCGCCAGCACCTGGTGCCGCGCCAGCTCAAGGCCAACGGCCTCACGGCCGACGACGCGCTTGTGAGCGACGACGCGCTGCGGACCGTGATCGCCGACTATACCCGCGAGGCCGGCGTGCGCACACTGGAGCGCCAGATCGGCACCGTGCTGCGCAAGGTCACGCGGCGGCTGGCCGAGCAGCCAGTGCTGAGTACTGAGCCGCATGTGCTGAGCGGGGCTGAGCCCGAGCAGCCTCAGCGCTCGCCGGTGGTGGTGGACGCCGTCTTCGTCCGCTCGGCCCTGGGTCGCCAGCGGTTCTACAACGAGGCGAAGGAGCGGATCGACCAGCCGGGCATCGCGACGGGTCTGGTCTGGACGCCAGTGGGCGGCGACATCGTCTTCGTCGAGGCCACGGCCCTCGAGGGGACGCCGGGGCTGAAGATCACCGGGCAGCTTGGCGACGTGATGCGCGAGAGCGCGGAGGCCGCGCTGACGTTCGTCCGCTCGCGCGGGGCGACGCTGGGGATCGACCCGAAGTTCTTCGACACGCACGCGGTGCACATCCACGTTCCGGCGGGCGCGGTGCCGAAGGACGGTCCCTCGGCCGGCATCACCATGGCGACGGCGCTGGCCTCGGCAGCCACGGGGCGCCTGGTGCGCGACGATCTGGCAATGACGGGCGAGATCTCGCTGCGCGGCCGGGTGCTGCCGATCGGCGGCATCAAGGAGAAGGCGCTCGGGGCGCACCGCGCGGGCATCCGCACGATCGTCCTGCCGCGGCGCAACGAGCCGGAGCTCGACGAGCTGCCGCGCGAGGTGTTCGAGGAGCTGACCTTCGTGCCGGTGGACACGCTGGACGAGGTGCTGGCCGCGGCGCTCCTGCCACACCCTACCGCGACGATGGATAATCTCCTGGCGGCCGGGGAGCCGGAGCGCGCGGAGGATGTGGAGCACGTGCGCTCATAGCGCGACTTCCAGACTGTGACGTTTTCGCAAGGCCGGGGCGATGCACATATCGCCCCGGCCTTGCTGCGTTCACACGCTGCCTGGGGCCGCTGCGGGGGTTCGACAGCGGCCGTGAGATCAATCTTGCGTGCATGGCGGCGCTCCAGGGGGCGGGCGGGCTGGATCAAGCTCCTGGGCATGCTGGCGCTCCTCGTCCACCGCGGCCGCGCCGGCATGACACGCGCAGGGATCGGCGCCGCGCTGGTTTCTTTTTGGCTGTCCGATCTCCTCTTGACACGCTGGCGAGAACACGTTAGTATAAAAGTACCAAGTGATGATGCTTGGCATTGTACAAAATATCTAAGCGACGTCACGACGCAGCAAGCCCCGGACTGGATGCACAGCGACGTGCAGCGCGACAAGGAGGTACCCGGTGAGCTTTCAGAAACGTGGCGCCCACGATGTGGTGGTGTGTGATGTTTGCAGCGAGGCGGCGGCCGTGGGCGACACACGGATGCGCCTGATGCGCCATGACGCCTCCGGCCACTCCCACCACCTCTGCTCCGGCTGCCGAGTGTGGGCGGAGTGGTGCCAGACACACCAGCGCTACCACCTGCCGGACGACCTCCACCGGACGGCGTGCACTGCGTGCGGCGGTCTCTTCACCGCCCAGGTCAGGCTGCGGATCGCGCACTGCCCGAGCTGCCTTCGCGAGCAGGCGCCCGCCGCGCCCGTCCCCACGGCAAACCCACGCGTCCCCTCGCCGCCGCAGCGCGGTCTCGCCGGGCTCTTCGCCTCGCTGGCGAAGGCACTGCGCGGGTAGCCGCCGAGACGCAGACACACGGATGCCGCCGAGTCTCCCTCGGCGGCATCGTGCATTTGACCTCAGCGCGAGCGGCGGCCCAGCATCTCAGCGCTCGTACAGCTCCACCAGCGGCACACCGAAGCGCTCCACCCGCAGCACCGGCTCCCGCCCCCCGGTCCAATCTATGATCTGTGGGTGCACAGTCAGACCTGTCTCGCGGTAGGACACGATCACGAAGTCCGCCTCGCCGATCTCGGCGTGGACCCCCTCCGCCCCGCGCGCTGCCAGGAGCGTCCCCGATCCCGGGGTCATCGCCACCCTGACATCCGGCCGGAGCCGCCCCTGGAGCTGGTAGTAGAGCAGCACATCGTGACTCCAGGGCTCGGCCCACACCACGTCGCCGGGACGGGCGCGCTCATTGATCGCCGGCAGGGCCGCCGCATACGTCTCACACCAGTAGGTCGTCTCCAGACGCAGCCGCACCGCGCCCGGCAACCCGCCGACGCCCTCCGAGTAGTATGACAGCAGGTGCGGCGCGAGCACCGTCGCCGAGGCGATATGGGGGACAAACAGCGCCGCCGCCACCAACCCGGCCGCGGGGGCCGCGAGCGACGGCTGCCCCGCCCGCCGCACAGCGGCGGCGACCCCGCGCGTCAGCCAGCCGAGCCCCATCCCGGCCAGCGCGGCCAGGAACGGGAACACCGGCATGAACAGCCGCTCGTTGTCATACACCTTCGTCTGCCCGATCGCCAGCGCGAGCAGCGGCACGAGCACGCTCAGCGCCCAGAGGAGAACCAAGGATGAACGACCACGCGCCCCGCGCACCAGCCCCAGCCCCGCCAGCAGCAGCAGCGCCAGCGGCGTCACCGCCACCAGCATCACCGGCGCAAAGTGCCACGGCGGCGGCATGTGCCAGGCGCCGAGGTAGTACTGCCCGATCTCCCAGTGGTCCACAGTGATGAAGCGGACGTAGCCCACCAGCCGCTCCCAGGTGTCGTGGTACAGCCACGGCCAGAGCAGCACGAACAGCGGCAGCCCCACCGCCCCTGCGATCGCCAGCCGGGCCACCAGCCGCAGGCGGCGGTCGAAGAGCAGCAGCCACACGAAGAGCGTCGGCAGCACGAACAGCGCGTTGATCTTCGTGGCGAGGGCGGCGCCCCACGTCAGCCCGAGCAGCAGATCCCAGCCGATCCCGCCCCGCCCGCGGGTGTGCCAGAACAGAGCGGTGACGGCGAACACCGCCGCCGCGGCCGGGACATCCAGCGCCGCCAGGTGTGCGTGGAAGAAGAAGCGCGGCATGGTGAACAGCGCCGCTACGGCTCCAAGCCCAGCGGCTACCCCGAAGCTCCGCGCCACCGTCAGGTACAGCACGCCCGCCAGCGCCGCGGCCAGCAGGATATTCCCGAGCCTGTGGGCGGTGAGATCGTCGAGCACGTGGCGCGCGCCCGACCAGACCAGGCCGGACCAGACCTTGTCCAGCGGCGGGTGCTCGTGGTTGATATCCCAGTAGGCTCGCACCCCCTGTGGGCTGAGGGCGTACCCCGGTGCGCTCCACAGGCGCTCAAGCCACTGCACGTAGGACTCAGAGGCCGCGATGTAGGCCGGCTCATCCCAGGTGAGACCGATCGACGGCGCGGTGGCGACGAGGACGCCCGCGGTGAGGGCTGCGGCGAGCAGCGCCACGAGGAGGTGCCGAGAGGCGGGGACGCCATCCGCTTCCACACTGGCGATACTGGACATCGTCTACACTCCTGCGAGCCGTGACGCATCGCAGTATACCACTGGACAACCCTACTGGGCGCTCACAGGATGTTAAAAATACTGCCTCGATTACGTGCCCAATGTTTGCTACACTTATGTCCAAACACCCTCGCCAGCGCCAGCACCGCCGTGAGACAGCAGCCGCGTATTCAACACTACCTGTAGACTGCGAGAAGCTCGTGGGCATATCTCTCTTTCGCGCCATCGCGAACCAATACCGGGACCTACGCCGCGTGAACAGCGTCGCGATGATGAACGCCATCAGCCATCTGATCGAGGAGCAGGTCATCGCGCACCGCCTGCCGGTGGACTTCTACGCCGGCTTCCAGAGGTTCTCCAACTTCGCCTCGCAGCAGCGGCGCTACGAGCGGCTCGGCGCGGCCTGCCGGCGGGTGTACGTCTTTGGCGTACCCGACATCCGCCCGCCCGCTATCCAGGGCGTTCAGTTCGTCGAGCTCCCGGTGGGCGAGCCGCTAGCGCGCGAGTGGTTCCTGGTGGTGGACACCCCCGAGTTCTGGACGGCGCTGCTGACGCAGGAGGCCCCCGACGGGCGCGACGTGGGGGGCGGGCGGCGCTACGATGGAGTCTGGAGCTACGACACGCAGGTGGTGGAGCGCGCCTCGCTGCTCCTCTCGCAGGCGCTCGACACGGCCTACGAGCCGGTGGGCCGGCGCGACAGCGAGCGTCAGGGGACGCACATCGCGGAGATGAGCGCGAAGCTTCTGGCACGGCTGGAGCTCACCCGCGTTCAGAGCCAGCGACGCTGGGTACATCTCTGCACGCTGCAAAAGGTGGCCGAGGCGCTGGCCAAGAACCGCCGCACCACAAACCTGGCCTGGGACACGGTGCAGATCCTGCGCATCATCTTCGGCGCCGACGACGCCACGATCGCCCTGGCCACCCGCGAGAGGCGCTTCGTGGTGGCCGCGGCCCACAGCCACGGGGCGCAGGAGCGCGAGCTGCAGCTGGAGCAGGGGGCGAGCGGCGAGGCCTACCGCCAGGGCCGGACGGTGAGCCTGACGGACATGCGGCGCAGCCGGGCGCTCGACCCGCTGATTCCCGGGGCGCAGTCACTCGTGGCAGCGCCGATCACCGGCCGGAGGCGCGTCTACGGGGTGATCGCGGTGGGCAGCGAGCAGGCCGGTCGCTGGACGGCCGAGGACGCGCAGACAATCACGGCCCTGGCCGCCCTCCTGGCCGGCGTGTTCGACCAGCGCGCCGAGGCGCTGGACGATGCCGAGCTGCGCCTCGAGAAGATGCGACAGGTGGAGGCGGCCCTCGCGCGGCTCCGTGAGGCGGCGGGCCAGATGGCTGAGCTGCGTCGCGAGCTCGACCTGATCGGCGGCTCCGGGCTCACGCCGACGCAGCGCATCGCCGTGGACCGGGCCGACAGCCTGGCCGACCAGCTCGCGCGCAGCATCGGCGTCGCGGATGCGAACGGTGGAGGGCCGGTGATGCGCGAGCGCAGCATGGGGGAGTAGCCAATGCTGAGTGCTGCGTGCTGCGTGCTGCGTGCTGAGGCGTGAGTGCTGAGTGCTGAGGCGTGAGAGCCGGGGAGTAATCGATGCTGTCCAGCTTCGATTACTCCCCGGCTCTTCATCGTTCATCGTTCATCGTTCATCGTTCATCGTTCAGCGTTCAGCGTTCATCGTTCAGCATGTACTCGCTGTAGCTCGCCTCCGTCACGAAGCCGAGCTTGCGGTAGCACGCCACCGCCGCTGCGTTCGTGGCGCTCACGTTCAGCCCCACCGACGGCGTGTGCTCGAGCAGGGCGCGGCAGAGCGCCCCGGTCGCCACCGTCGCCAGGCCATGCCCGCGTCTGGTCGGCAGCGTGGCCACATTGCCGATCGCCGTGACGCCGTACTCCGGCGAGTAGACGTGGATGCCCGCGACGCTGGCGAGCTCACCGCCCTGGCGCACGCCGAAGTACTGCCCCGTCTCGAGCATACGCGGGTCGAACCAGCCGTCCGGGTAGGCCGCGCGGTAGAACTCCAGCACCTCCTCCAGGTCATCAGTTCCCAGCCGCACGGCGCGGGAGGTGTCCACCGCGAGCGTTCGCGCGGTGTCGGCCAGCGTCATGCGGAGGTGCTCGCCGTGCGGCTCGGCCGTGTAGCGCCCCTCCAGCGCCCCGAGCACGCCCGGGCTGAGGTGCGAGTACATCCGGCTCGGCAGCAGGTGCAGCACGCCGCGCAGCAGCTCGCTCATCGCGGGCGGATCCTCCGAGAGGGCCAGCAGCACCGGCAGCGACGTGCCGGCGTACAGCAGCGCCACCTCGCGCAGCTCACCGCCCTCCTCCAACCCATACCACTGCGTGTACGGCCAGAAAAACTCGTCCAGATCGCCGATCAGGTACAGATACAGCGCCGGGTTACGCCGGAGAAAGGCCGCAAGACGGCTCTTGTCGTGGAGGCAGATCGCGCGCATAGGCTCCGCTTCTTTCATATGCCGAGCACCGATGAACAGCGTGATTATAGAGCCGCTCCCGCGCCAGCCGTGAGTCTGGGCGCGTGATGCCCCGATGAGCACACGCTGAGCCGCGGCTGCGCGATGACAGAATCAGTCGCTGGCGGTATACTGGAATCACAGCACCGCCCCGTAAGTGAATAGAGGGACAGCAATGAAGCTCGGACTGGGCCTCTACGGTAACATGCTCAACGAGGAGAACTTCCGCTTCGCGAAACAGGCTGGCGCCAGCCACATTGTCGCGCACATCGTCGGGAACTTCAACAAGGACCGCCAGCGCACCACCTCGGGCGGCATCCGCGGCTTCGGCCTCTCCGACCCCGAAGAGCGCATCTGGAGCGCCGAGGGCATGCGCGAGCTAGCCGACGCCATCCGCGCCGAGGGGCTCACGCTCGAGGCGATCGAGAACTTCGAGCCGGCCCACTGGCACGACATCCTGCTCGACGGGCCGCGCCGCAGTGAGCAGATCGAGCACGTCAAACAGATCATCCGCAACGTCGGCGCGGCCGGCATCCCGGTCTTCGGCTACAACTTCAGCGTCGCCGGAGTCTGGGGGCGGGATGAGCTACCGGCCGCGCGCGGCGGGGCCCTGTCGGTGGGCTACCACAACCCCGAGCAGCCGCCCATACCGCGCGGCATGGTCTGGAATATGATCTACGACACCGACCTGTTCGACCCGGATGGGAAGCGCGGGGTGGTCGAGCCGTTCTCGCACGATGAGCTGTGGCGCCGCTTCGAGGCCTTCCTTACCGAGGTGCTGCCGGTGGCCGAGGAGGCCGGCGTGCGCCTCGCGCTGCACCCCGATGACCCGCCCATGGAGACGCTGCGCGGGACGCCGCGCCTGGTCTACCGCGCCGACCTCTACCAGCGCGTGCTGGACGTGGCCCCCAGCAGCCACAACGGCATGGAGTTCTGCATCGGCACGCTCGCCGAGATGAATGACGGCAGCGATATCTACGAGGTGGTGGACCGCTACAGCAAGACTGGTCGCATCCACTACATCCACTTCCGCAACGTGCGCGGCAAAGTGCCATACTACGACGAGATGTTCGTGGACGACGGCGACGTGAACATGGCGGAGGCTATGCGTATCCTGAAGCGCAACGGCTACGACGGCGTGATCATCCCAGACCACACGCCGGCCATGAGCTGCGCGGCGCCGTGGCACGCCGGCAAGGCCTACGCGCTCGGCTGGATGCGCGCGACGCTGGCGCTGGTGTAGATCGCGGTGCGCCACAGCGAGATCGACCTGGGGCGCAGCGATGCCACCCGGCCCCCTCTCCCACGGTAGGGAGAGGGGCCGGGTGGCATCGTCCCTGTGCGCTACTCCTCCGCCGGGGAAAGGTTCTGCTGCTCGCGCAGGAAGAGCAGAAACGCCCGCGCCATCTTCTGGTGCTCGGGCATCAGCGCGTCGTACAGCGCCAGGATAGCGTCGCGCTCGCGCGTGCTGGCGTTGAACTTGTAACCGTCCTGGGCGGCGGCCTCATTGATCAGCTCGATCGCCGTGGTGCGAAAGGCTGCCGCCAGCCCCTCGATCTCGGTGATGCGCGCGCTGCTGGAGGCGCTCTCGATACTGCTGATGTAGCTGCCGCTTACGCCGATGCGGCCGCCGAGATCCGACTGCGTGAGCCGGTCGCGCTGCCGCTTGCGCTTGACTACCTCGCCGATGCGCTCGTTGAGTGTTGGCATGAGCTATCCCACTAATGATTCAACATTACAAGACTGTAACTTGCGTTCCGCCCCGGCTCCTGTACGCTAACAGCGCACATCACCGCCGATAAATGATAGCACGCCCCAACGCGTCCTTGCCGCATGCGCCGGCTGACCCGTGCCGGCTGCGCGGATGACACTTCGTCCGGCAGTCATTATCCAAAGGAGGTCGGAAGTGCGTAGAGCCATATCACTGCTGGTCGTCGTCGCCGCGGCCTCGCTGTGGGCGGCGGTCGCCTACGCGGGGGGAGGCGCGTCCCACGCGACGGCCGTACTGCAAGACGCGGCAGGCAATGTCGTCGGGACCGCGAAGTTCACCGAGGACGCGAGCGGAGTCGTACACGTCAACGTCCACGTGAAGGGCCTCACTGCTGGCCTGCACGGCATCCACATCCACGCGGTGGGCTCGTGTGTGGCGCCCGCGTTCACTTCGGCTGGCCCGCATTTCAACCCCGGCGGCGCGCAGCACGGCCTAGAGAACCCGGCAGGCCCCCACGCCGGCGACCTGCCGAACCTGACAGTCAACGGCGCGGGCGTCGGCAAGCTGACCGCCAAAACCGACCGCGCCACGCTCTCGGCCGGCGGCCTGAGCGTGTTCGACGCAAACGGCAGCGCGCTGGTGATCCATGCCACAGCCGACGACCAGGTGACTGACCCGACCGGCAACAGCGGCGGGCGCGTCGCCTGCGGCGTGATCACGGCCGGCAACTAGCCTCCCCCATGGGTCTCGTGTCTGCGCCCCTTGCCTGACACAGGCGAGGGGCGCAGGATTCTACGGCGCCGCAAGCGCCGCCTGCACCGCCGCGTAGGCGTCGAGCAGACCCGCGCCGTACACATTGCCCGGCGCGCCGCACGATACGGGCGCCTCCGGGGGACGACGGGCCGTCTCCAGCAGGATGCGCTCGGTGCGCTCGATATCGCCCACCAGCGCGGGGTTGGCCGACCACATCAGCGCCACAGTGCCAGCCACGTGGGGCGAGGCCGCCGAGGTGCCGTCAGCCGCCTCGTAGCCGCCGCCCGGCCAGGCGGAGACGACATCGACTCCCGGCGCGGCGATATCCGGCTTGACTCGCCCGCTGCCGTCGGCCGTCACCGGGCCACGGCTGCTGAACGAGCCCGCCTCACCCGCCCGGTCCACCGCACCCACCGCCACCGTTGCGTCGTAGATCGCGATCGGCGAGGCTACGCTGGAGCACTCCGGCCCCTCGTTGCCCGCCGCCGCCACCACGAAGATTCCCGCGGCCCGCAGCGCCTCTACCGCCGGGCGCAGCGCCCCCGCGTCGCAGCCCTCCTCGGGCGGGCAGCCCCACGAGTTGTTGAGCACGTGCGGCGCCCGCGCCGGCTCCCCGTCGCGGAACGGGTCGCCCGCCCGCGGGTAGGGCGCCAGCATGAACTGGAGACAGTCCAGGTAGCGTGGCGGCGAGCCGAGGTTGCGCTCGAGCACGACGCAGCCGATCCACTCCGCGCCGGGGGCCACGCCCACCCCACCGCGGCCGAGCGCCGTGCCGAGCGTGTGCGTCCCGTGCCCGCCGCGGTCCACCGGCGAGGCGGTGCCGCTCCACGGATCGAGCCAGCTGTAGTCGTCCTCGCCGCCGCGCCCGCGGTACCCATCTCCCAGCGCCGGGTGCCCCGCGTCCACGCCCGAGTCGGAGTGGCCGACCACAATGCCGGCGCCGGTGACGCCCAGCTCTCGCCAGACCCGGTCGGCACCGATGGAGGTGATGTTCCACGGGGGACCTTCGAGCGCGGGATCGCCCCCCGCGGCCTGCGGGGCCGGCTCGGGGAGCGGCCGCAGCAGTGGGGCGTCCAGCACCCGCTCCACCTCCGGCCGCCCCGCCAGCTCCGCCCGCAGCCACGGGTCGTCCGAGGAGACCTCCAGGGCGTTCACCAGGTAGTAGGGGGTGTAGGCGACCCCGCGCCGGTCCAGCTCGGCCCGCAGGTCTGCCTGCGTCCGCTCGGCGGTCTCCGTCAGCGCGCCGTACACCCCCGCGATGCGCGCCTCGCGGGGTGCGCTCGACGGCTGAAGATCAGGCTGCTCGCGCAGAATGACGAACAGCCGATCGCCGTAGAGACCCGGCTGGCCGCCCGCGTACGCCTCCCCCGCGCCGACGAGCGCCAGGCCGAGGGCTGCCGCGGCCGGGGCAGCGCGAAGCGATTGCACGCGGCGCCAGACTGCGAGGAGCACCCCAGAAAGCGCCAGCCCCAGCAGCAGCGACTGGAGCGCGGCGCCCAGCGCCACCTGCGGCACATCACCAAGCCCGAGCAGCAGCGAGAGCTCGTCGGCGTCCACCAGGGCCAGCGCCGCCGCCGCCGCCACGCCGAGGAGCGCGGCGGGGGGGAGGGCGCCGCAGTTCGGGCGCGCCAGTGCCACGGCCGCGAGCCCGAGCGGCGGTAAGCAGAGCATCAGCAGCACCTGGCCCCCCGCCACGCCGAAGCCGCCTGCCACCAGGAGCAGTGCCACCCCCGCCGCGAGCCCCGCCGTGAGCCCGAGCGGCTCCCCTGACTCGAGCAGCGGGCGGAAGAGCCAGCGCGACAGGAAGATACCCATCAGCGCGCCGAAGCCCACCCCCGCCAGCGCCGCCAGCGCCGTGTCGAGCAGCGACCCCAGCGCGCCAAGACGCAGCCACGGGAGCGCCGACGCAAGGCCGAGCCCGAGTGCGACGAGCAGCGCACCCGCGCCACCCTGCGCTCGCTCGGAGAGCGGCGGAGCGGCTGTCACACGAGCCAGTAGCACGGCCAGGGCCAGCGAGAGGCCCGCCTGCAGCAGCATCGCCGGCTGCGACCACGAGGCCGGCAGGGCCCGCAGCGGCGCGAAGACCGCGGCCAGGACGCAGGCCAGCAACCACGCGCGCAGCACCGCGCTCGCTCGGGGTCTTCGGGCGACCGGCAGGAGCGCACCGACCCCGAGCGCCGCAAGGCCGCACGGCACGAGCGCGCCGAGCGGGGCATCCCACCAGCGGCGGGGGGCGCCTGTGATCACCGCGATCTGGTCAGCGAGCCAGACCCCAGCCTGGCCGAAAAGCGCCACCGGGATCACCCACAGCGCCACCGCGACCAGAATCACCCGGTCGCCTTGACTGTTGCCCATCTCCTGCCCCCACTATGAACGGCTCGCACACAATTTGCTTATACAGCTCTTATCCTACCGCACACGTCGGCGATACCTAATGTGTTACAATGAGATCAAGATACTCATGAACAACCCCCCCACCACACCGCCACGGAGGATGAATGAGCCGCACCAACAACGGCGCCGATCACGGCGTCTGGCAGCCTCTATCTGAGGGCCGCAGCGTCGAGAAGCACGCGCGCGGCAGCGTCATCTACAGCCCAGATCAGCCGGCTGACCACGTCTTTCTCGTGGCGAGCGGACAAGTCGGCCTGTACCTACGCTCGCCCGAGGGTCGGCCGCTCACCGTGCGGCTTGTCGAGGCGGGGAGCCTGCTTGGGCACGTCGCGGTGGCGGACGGGGGGAACTACGACACCTACGCCGAGGCCACGACCCAGGCTCAGCTCTACCGCGTCGAGGCCGAGACGGTGCCCGCGCTGGTGGAGCGCGAGCCGACGCTTGGGCTGGCTCTGCTGGCCGATCTGGGTCGCTACCGAGCCGCGGTGAGCGAGCGCATCGACGAAGTCTCGTTCAAGTCCGTGCCGGCGCGTCTCGCCTCGCTCCTGCTCGACATGGCCCGCCGCCACGACGGGCCACACGCCGCCCAGGTACCGCGGCACAGCCACCGGCAGCTGGCCGAGATGATCAACGCCTACCGCGAGACGGTCACGAAGGTGCTCAACCAGTTCCGCGATGCGCGCCTGCTCGAGATCGAGCGCCACACCATCCAGCTCCTCAACCTGCGGCGGCTCGAGGAGCTGGCGCAGGGCTAGCCAGGTCTACCATCCGCTCGCTCAACTCCCACAGTCGCGCAGCGGCGGCCACATCCTTCGCCGCCGCTGCCGGCTCGACCGCGCGACACTTGTCGAAGTACTTCCCGCTAACCCCCTCGACCTCGGGCGACGACGCCAGATAGATCGTCGTCTTTGCGCCCTCCTCTGGCGAGATCGCCATCACCTGCGCCAGTCCCAGCAGCCATCCCCAGAGCCCGCTGTTGTTCTTACCGAAGCCCGTGGCCACAAAGCCCGGGTGCAGCGCGTTGGCCGTCACACCTGTGCCCGCCAGCCGCCGTGTAAGCTCAGTCGTGAACAGGATGTTGGCGAGCTTCGACTGCCCATAGGCGCCCCAGGCGCTGTATCCGCGCCGGCGCTCCACGTCCGCGAAATCCATGCGCCCCATGCGGTGCGCCTCGGACGAGACGTTGATGATGCGCGCCGGGGCGCTGGCCCTGAGCATGTCCAGCAGCAGGCTTGTGAGCAGAAAGCCGCTCAGGTGATTCAGCGCCCAGGTCATCTCGATCCCATCACGCGTCACCCTGCGCTCGGCGTAGAACGCGCCGGCATTGTTGATCAGCACGTCCAGGCGGCTGTAGGCGGCGCGGAACTCACTCGCCACACGGCGCACCTCCGACTGAACCGAGAGATCGGCCAGCAGCGTGCCCGGCCGGCGCCCGCTCGCCTCTGCCACGCGCCGGGCGGTCTCCTCGAGACGCGCCGCGTCGCGCCCCACCACCACCACGTGCGCACCCTTGCGCGCCAGCTCGACCGCGGCCACCTCGCCGATCCCCCGGGTGGCGCCCGTGATCAGCACAGTTTTGTCTCGCAGAGATGCCATCTGTCCAGCCATCTATCACATCCTCCAGGGCATCGTCACGGTTCTCGGGCAGCCCTCACACCCTCTTCTCTGGTGTACTACTCGCGCGGATCGATCCGCGGATGCAAGCGCTGACCTGCTGAGGGCGTCAACCCGTGGTACACTGCTCCACGTTCGTCCACAGCAAGAAGGAGGGCGATCCGCATGGGTTCGCTCCTCACCCCCGCCGCGCGCTAGGCGCGCGGCCCCGCCGCGCGGCCGTAGTTCGACCGGCGGATAGTATGAGCTGATGCAGACGACGGGCGCGCCAGTGCGCGGCGCCCGTGCTGTCGCACGCCTCTGAGGAGCACATACCCATGCGACGTCCCCTTGCCGGGCTGTGGCGCAGCCCGGATTTCCTGCGGCTCTGGACCGGCCAGACGATCTCCCTGCTCGGGTCGCAGATCGGCGGCGGCGCCCTGCGCTACACCGCCATCCTCATTCTCGGCGCCACCCCCGTGCAGCTCGGTCTGCTTTCGGCCGCCGCAATGCTGCCGGCGCTGCTGCTTGCGCTGCCCGCCGGCCTCTGGGTGGACCGTGTCCTGCGGCGGCCAGTGCTCGTGGCCGCCGATATCGGCCGCGCTCTGCTGTTACTCTCCATTCCTCTGGCCTACGCGCTCGGCGTCCTGCGCGTCGAGCAACTGTACGCCGTGGCGGCGCTGATGGGGGCGCTGACCATCCTGTTCGACACCGCCTACCCCTCCTACGTCCCCTCGGTGGTGCGGCGCGAGGAGCTGGTTGAGGCCAACAGCAAGCTCGGCGCGAGCGACTCGGTGGCGGAGATCGCCGGTCCGCCGCTTGGGGGCGCGCTGGTGCAGATCGTCAGCGCGCCGCTGGCGGTTCTGCTCGACGCGCTCTCGTTCCTGGCATCGGCGGCGGCGATCCGCGGGGTGCGCGCCCAGGAGACGCCGGCCACGCGCGACCGGGAGAGCGTGGGGG
The DNA here is from genome assembly GCA_039805565.1 of Chloroflexota bacterium. Lineage (GTDB taxonomy): Bacteria > Chloroflexota > Chloroflexia > Chloroflexales > Roseiflexaceae > CALJIC01. The sequence goes on from JBDLTZ010000096.1 coordinate 30,424, forward strand.
ATCCTGCTTCGTCCTCACCCTCCGCGACAAGGGCCGGCCCGCTGACGGGGGTGCGGCGTGAGGTGGCCGAGGGGCTGGCGGCGGTGCGCGAGCGGCCGATGCTGCTGGCGCTGCTCGGCGTGGCGGTAACGGAGAACCTGGCCGGTGGCATCATCGGCACGCTGTACGACCTGTACCTCCTGCGCGAGCTGGGGCTGAGTCCTGCGCTCGTGGGGCTGACCGTGGGCGCGGGGGGTGTGGGGGCGCTCGCGGGGGCCTTCCTGGCCGAGCCAGTGGTACGGCGCCTGGGCCTCCGGGCGACACTGCTCGGCACCTACCTGGTGGGCTGGGCCTCGTCCAGCATCCTCCCGCTGGCGCACGGGCCCTGGGCGCTCTGGCTGCTGATGGGCATGCAGCTGT